>NZ_JAGSYI010000005.1 GCF_025685625.1 Acidicapsa acidisoli | reverse complement strand
CGATCCCGCAAGCCAAAGAATTTACGCGGCCGCCGGGGAAGGGTTCGTAAACGTCTTCAAGGAAATCGACGCGGACCACTATCAGGCCATCGGGAAGATTCCCACTGGCCCGCTGGGCAAGACCGGTTTACTGGTGCCGGAACTGAAAGAGTATTTCGTGGCTGTGCCGCCGCATGGGACAATGCGTGCGGAGGTACTGGTCTTCGCTGTGAAATGAGTAGAATCCAGGAACGCCCTTCGGTCGAAGGTGTGCGGGGCCACACCGAGTCGATTTCCAACTCACAAGTCCAGCTCCGTGACTTCGACTGGATTAGTCAAACATGGACGAGTAGTCGCCAAGTCGTCCACTTGTCCATGAGTGTGCGATGTTGGAGGAAAGCCGGTTATACAGCAACTTGCCAAAGACATACATCGATCTGAATGGGGGGCAATGAGCGCTAAGGCCCGCTCACGATAATTGAGAAGATGGTGACTGTCAGCCGGCACTTCTTAGATTGAACAAGATTCCAAGTCCGGAGTCTTCAGACCAATAAGCGATTTACAGGCTGCAATTCTGAAGCTTAGGCGGTGGCCATGTCGAGGTAGGGTCTCGCGCTTTGCAGGCGGTAGCGTAATTTCCACATTGTAAGTGGACGCTACTCATTCCGTGGCTTTTCCCCCAGTGCGATGCGCATTCAAGAAATGCAACTGTACCCTATACCCCGGTACAAGGTTCAAAATGGAGACATGAGAATCGGAGAACTCGCTGCCCGCGCCGAGGTCAATATTCAGACCCTGCGCTTCTATGAGCGTGAGGGATTATTGCGCCGCCCCATGCGCACCCCCTCCGGATACCGGAGCTTCGAAGAGAGCGACTTGGAGAGGGTCCGCTTCATTCGCATCTGTCAGGGATTGGGCTTTACCCTGCGCGAGATCCAGCAGCTCGTGCAGTTGCACAAGAGTGCCTCGGCATCGCGTGGCGCAAGAACCATGCAGCCTGCTGCGGTGCGCGAGATCATCGAGTTGGCCAACGAGCGCCTGGCTGTAATCAACGAGAAGATCAGCGCGCTCAGCACGATGCGAGCCGATCTTTCCCAGCTCGTGGAATCTCTGACCGTCTATCCTGAGTCGCCCGGGACCTGTCCCGCGTCACGATAGTCTGGCATCAAAGATTTCTTCAAAATCCTGCTTGACCCTATACAGAGGTATACCCTGCACACTGGCTTTCAAGGGCATTCGGCTCCATCTGGCCGAATCCCAGGGAGGCATATCCGATGAAACGAATACTTGTCGTAGTTCTGCTTCTGATCATCGCAGGCTTGTCGCAAGCTGCTACTCCACACGCCAGCTTTGCCGGTCAATGGACCTTTGATCCCACCCAAAGTAAGAACATCGGTATGATGGCCGAGGCCACTATCAAAACGGTGATCACGCAATCCAAGACCGAAGTCGTTGTAGACGATACATCCACCTTCAAGGGCCAGGCCGATACCCAGCACACGGTCTATGAACTGAGCGGCAAACCAGCCGCCAATACCTCGATGATGGCCGGGCAGGCAACCACGCGCAGCCACTGGGAAGCCGACCGCCTGATCACGGAATGGGAAAGCTCCGGAGCCATTGCGGGCACTGTGAATAAACGCGTTGAGACCAGGTACCTGTCTCCGGATGGGAACACCATGTCTGTGGAGTCAGCGCACCCCGGGAAAGACCCCATGGTGATCGTCTACACCAGAAGCAAGTGAACATGGCCACCGCAAACATGACCCTCTCCAGGCATCAGGGAGCAACTTCCGGCAGGCGGGGCCCTATGTTGCTTCTGATCCTGGTCCTGATTGGCTGCGCCGCGCTCGCCGGCTGGTGGGTCGTGCGCCGGACAGCCACTACAAAGACCGCAGTCAACAGCGTTACATGGATTAGCCCTCAGATTCGCGACGTTGCATCCATGGTCAACGCTACCGGCACACTCAAGTTGAAGACCGGCGCTGAAGTGCGCGTCGGCGCGCAGCTTTCCGGAATCGTGCGCCGCCTCAACGTCACGGTCGGATCCCATGTTCGTGAGGGCGCCGTGATCGCTGAAATCGACTCGCGAGCCGTGCAGGCCAGGGTCGACCAGGCAGCGGCCCAACTGGCCCAGGCCGAGGTCTCGTTAGCCAAGGCGAATGCCGATTATGCCCGGTCGCAAAAGCTTGTCGCAGCCGGCCTCATTCCCGCGCAGCAATTCGATGATTCCGCTTCTGCGCTCAACGCCGCAAAAGCATCTGTAGAGGCGTCTCAAAGTGCGCTCGCAACCGCTCGCGTCGATCTGGCTTACGTCGAGATCCGCGCGCCTATCTCCGGAACGATTGCGTCGATCTCAACCCAACAGGGAGAGACCGTTGCCGCCTCCTTTACGACTCCGACATTCGTGACCATCATTCATGAGTCGGCGCTCGAAGTCGTGGCCATGGTAGACGAGGCAGATATCGGCGGTGTCCGGCCAGGACAGACCGCAAATTTCACCGTGGAGACCTATCCCAATCGTGAGTTCCAAGGCACGGTCACTCGCATCGCTCCTGTTGCCACGATTCTTTCCGGCGTCGTGAATTATGAGGTCGCAGTCTCCATCGCCCGCGACATCGCTCTGCTGCGCCCAGACATGACCGCCAATGTGAATATACGCACCTCGGAGCACCATGCCCTGATGATTCCGTCCCAATCCATTCACACCCAGGGCGGTCGGTCTTTCGTGTATGTCTGCTCTGCTTCGGGCGTACCGGAGGAACGCGGTGTCACGGTGCTGACGCGGAACGGGAGCGAGTCTGAAATTGGGCGCGGTCTCTCGCCCTCCGACAAAGTTGCCGTACAAACGGAATAAGGACACAGGAGTAACTATGATCCACTTGCAAAACGTATCGAGGACCTACTCGCGAGATGGCGTCCCGATCACTGCTCTTCGTGATGCGAGCTTCGAGATACAGCGGGGAGACTTCGTTGTCATTCGAGGCGTTTCGGGTTCGGGCAAATCTACGCTTCTCAACATCTTAGGCTGCCTCGATCTACCCAGCTCCGGCACTTACATGCTCGATGGGGCGGATATGTCGCACCGCAGCGATGCCGAGCTCTCCCGTATCCGCTCGCAGAAGATCGGATTTGTTTTTCAATCCTTCAACCTGCTGCCGCGCACCACGGCCGCAGAGAACGTCGAGCTGCCGATGATTTATGCCGGCCAGCGCCTGAGCCGGGTGAGGGCTGCTGCCGCTCTGGAGCGCGTCGGATTGGCGGCTCGGCAGGGCCACTTTGCCACCGAGCTCTCCGGAGGCGAACAGCAGCGCGTAGCGATTGCGCGAGCACTGATCAATGATCCCGCGTTGATCCTGGCCGACGAGCCTACCGGCAATCTTGATCAAAACTCCGGAGCGGAGGTCATGAGCATTCTGCATGACTTGAATGGCGAGGGCCGCACGATCATGCTGGTTACGCATGACGATGCAGTTGCAGCTCATGCACGCCGCGCTTTGATCCTTCGCGATGGCGTGGTCGAAGAAGCGGAAGTGACGCAATGAATCTGCCGCTGTTTTTCGCTTCGATTCTGCGCACATTGCGGCGTAATCCATGGCGCGCTCTGTTGATGATGGCAGGGGTGGCCGTCGGCATCGCGGCGTTGACGATCCTCACCTCGATCGGCGAAAGCACCCGCCGGGAGACCATGAAGCGCTTCAAGAACATGCTCGGAACCTTCGATACAATCCTTATCCGCCCCGGTTCCAGCAAGAATCGCGGCATGGTTTCGTTGACCAATGTGGAGCCCAGCCTCAAATTCGAAGACGCCAAAGCGATTGCAGCGGAACTGCCGGAAATCCGTCAGGTTGCGGAGGTTCAGAATGCGTTCGACATCGACGTCAAATACCGCGACCGCAACTGCACTCCTTCCATCTTCGGCGTCTCCTCGAACTGGCTCGAACTGCGCGGAGACCAGTTGGCGCAAGGCGTGTTCTTCTCCGAAGATGACGTCCGGTCCCTTGCCCGCGTCGCCATCCTTGGTTCCGACGCGCAACAGCGGCTTTTCCCAGGCGAGGACCCCGTCGGCAAGAACATCGAGATCGGCAATGTCCCCTTTGTGGTGCGCGGCGTGATGGTTTCGCGCGGAGCCGGGCCCGCGGGCGGCAGTCTCGACAACCTGATTTTCATTCCCGTAACTACTGCTTCCAAACGCCTCTTCAACCGCGATTTTCTGACGATGATGATCGCGCAGTTGAAAGATCCGACCCAGGGACAGGAAGCTATCGACCATCTGGCAACCCTGCTCCGCTCGCGTCACCATATCGCCCCCGGGGCGTTGGACGACTTCAACCTCTCCAACCCTCGCGCCGTTATGGATCAGGTCACCGCGATGGGCTCAACCTTTGAGAAGCTCCTGAGCATCGTGGCGGTTCTGGCAACCGGCATCGGCGGCATCGTAATCATGAGCATCACGCTGATAGGTGTTTCCGAGCGGCGCAAGGAGATCGGCGTTCGTAGGGCCGTGGGCGCCAGTAGGCCAGCGATCCTGGCCCAGTTCCTCTTCGAAGCTGTGCTGCTGGCTCTTGGCGGCGGGATGACTGGCGTAGCTACCGGAGTAGGTGGCACACAGATCATCTCGCGGCTCCAACATCTCCCGTTCCTGATCCAACCCGGCGCAATGTTGCTCGCCATCACGCTCTCCATCGCGCTTGGCCTCGTCTTTGGCGTGTACCCGGCCTTGAAGGCCGCTGGAACCAACCCTATCGACGCATTGCGAGAGTGACGCCTTGATCGCTCTCCGCACCCGCCAGATCCTGCAGATCTCGATTCGAAACTTCTTGCGGTTTCGCCTCCAGGCCGCACTCATTGTGATCGCATCCATGACAGGAACCGCTGGGGTGCTCGTCTCCGCCGGCTATGCAGCCAGCGGACGACAGAAGATACTCGACCAGTTCACCCGCCTGGGAGCGAATGTCCTCGTCTTAACGCCGCAGCAGAGCCGCTCCGTCGGCGGACGCGCTCGAACCGGAGCCCTGATCACCACGCTCATCCCCGCCGACCGGAAGGCCATCGAGCTATCGGTCTCCAGTCTCGCGTCGTCGTCGCCGACTGTTTCCGCGGTTCTCCGCATCCGAGTCGGCGACCTGACAAAGAACACCACTATAGTGGGCTGCGAACCGGTTTACTTCACCATCAAGCATTGGACGGCCGGCTCCGGCGAGATCTTTGACGTCAATGCGGACCGGCGTCAGTCCCGCGTTGCCCTGCTTGGCTGGACAGTTGCACGCGATCTCTTTGGAGCTGCCGATCCTACCGGAGAGTTCATCTCAATCAACCGTGTGCCCTTTCACGTGGCTGGGGTGATGCGTGAACGAGGCCAGGGGCTCGACGCCTCGAACGAAGACGAGCAGATCTACGTGCCGCTCGGAACAGCCATGCACCGCCTTGAGAACCTTGACTACTACGCCTCCATCCTGTTCGAAGTCGACGACTCCTCGCACATGGACGCCGCTGCTACGCAGATCACAGAGGTGATGGAGCAGCGTCATCGCCGCCTCGCTTCCGGCGAGCCCGACTATCAGATTCAGAACCGCAAGAGCCTTATCGATACCCAACTGGCATCGTTTGCCCGGCTTACCTTTCTCATCCGCTGGGTGGCATCGAGCGCTTTGGCGGTTTCGATGCTAGGAGTTTTCGCCGTTACATGGATCGGTGTGCGAAACCGGACACGCGAAGTCGGCACACGCAGAGCCCTTGGAGCCACGCGTGCAGACATACTCTTTCAATTCTTCGCCGAGGGCTCGTTCGGAGCCGTCCTGGGTTGTAGCGCAGGCGTTGCCTCCGGTTACCTTGCCCTGCGATACCTCGACCTGCGCGCTGGACAGCCGTTTCTCTTGTCAACCACGGATGCACTTCTTGAAGCGGCCGTATCCATGGCCTTTTTCGCTATGTTCACGCTGGCATCGGCGATCCGAGGCATTCGAATCGAGCCGGTAAGGGCGCTGCGTACCGAGTGATCCGGTCATTGAGCGTGATTTTGGTCGAGGCTACATCAGTTCCGCCTTAACCGCACATGGCTAGTTCTCTCGGATTGCCGCCTACGCGGAGGTTGGGCCATCTTCTCAATTGGTACGTAATCGCTGCCAATTTTCCCAGAATCCGGGAGTTAGATGACGAGAAGAGCGTTATCGGGTAGTAATCCTCGAGAACTTCTCGAAAAATGCTGGAATGAGTGCTTTGGTCTATTAACAACATTTTACGATCGCGTCCGATTCGACCATCAGGTCATTCCTGGAAAGTCGAAGCCGGGCCGCGAATGCCAAACTTGCAATCTGGTTTCCAAATCTCAAGATCTCTGTGAAATGGTGGGGACCAATGGCCATTAATTGAGGTTCTGCCATCTCAGTTTTGACCAGCCATCCTGCCGTGGCCGCCTGAACGATAGAAGTTCATGAGGAAATTGTGGCTGGGATTGTGTTCGCATTGGGACACCAATGTCCGCCTGTGAACAGGTCAGCTTTCGAGCGAACGTTCTGAGCAGGAGAAATTGATTCAGCTTGATCGGCAACTGTCGTGAAATCGAGGTTTCAATAGGCGCTCTGTGACCATGCCACATGGCCTTTCGCGTGCTTCCCGGCAATGCGAACCGCCCGGGCTGGCCGGTAACGATGAGTCCTGCGATCGGAATTTTCACCTTGCAAGGAGGACGGAATGTTGAAGCGCACATTGCAGCTACTGATTGCTGTTTGTATCGTCACGGGCACTTCATGGGCCGCGGACGATCCGTTTGTAGGCAAATGGAAGCTCGATTCTTCCCGATCCCAACTCCCCGCCGATACGATGAAGGTGGAGTCCGGGGGCGCGAACAAGTACACATTCATCTTTTCCGAGCCCAATACGGAGACCGTGACCATCGACGGGACCGATCAACCCGGTATCTTCGGCACCACCTTGTCCGTAACCGAGCAGGGGCCTCGTGTATGGAAGGTGGTCCGCAAGAGCAAGGGGCGCACCCTCCTCACCGCGATCTGGACGCTGTCAGAGGAAGGCGGGACGCTTCACGACTCATATACGGAATACCGACCTGACGGGTCGCCCTTCACCATCGACTATCTCTATCTGCGCAAAGCCGGAGATTCAGGCTTCGCGGGCACATGGCAAAGTACGAGCGAAGTATTTGTCTCGCCGTACGAAATTCAGATCCAGCCGTATCAGGGCGACGGCTTTTCTCTCATCGATTCAGTGGCGGGTATCAATAAAAGCCTGAAGTTCGACGGGACGGATTACCCGAGTTCGGGGCCGAATGCGAGCCCCGGCATGCTGTCCTCCGGACGCCGGATCAGTGATCGCCGCCTCGAACTGACGGACAAGCTGAAGGGCAAGCTCCAGAGCACCGACGACTTCCAGCTTTCTCCCGACCTTCAGACGATGACTGAGACACAGCACCCTGCAGATCAGGGCAAGCCAACCATCCTTGTTTTCAAACGGGAATAGCAGCGGAGCCTAAGTCGGTTTCAATCGCGCGGCTCAGCCCGCATCCAGACTGGCGATTGTCCGTCGGCAATCTTGGCCACGCATGACGGAGGGGGATTAGTTGGCTAAAAGAGCTGGGCCAAAACCAGCAAACCGGTCTTATCGGCATCCCATGATCCGGACTTCGATCTCTGTTGTTGCCGACGCACTCATCGGGCCGACATGGCTTCCGATTGCGAGTTCATGTTGTATTGCTTAAATGCTAAGTCGGTGAGAAACACAATCTTATTGTGAATGGAGGCCATCGCCAGCGAGATGAATAATTTGACCAGGGTAGTAAGATGGTTTCCTTCGAGAATTCGGTTGCGGAACCGATCCTTCCCGGTGCAATCGCTCTCGTGTTGCGGATGCCCTTTTAGCCGGCAGTCAACATGAGTCTTCTGGGTTCCTGCAGCCGTGGTGACGAGAATGCCCTCCATAGCAGCGCTTTCTCAGTACGTGCTGGAGCCGCTCCGCGAAGGAGCAGAATTCACTCTCTATCGCGGCCGGCAGCGGGGTGACTCAACGCCGGTGCTTGCAGTGGCACTGGCCGCTGATCAGCCGTCGCCTCAGAGTCTACGGCGGCTCGAGCACGAATACTCGCTCGCAGGAGAACTCGAACCCGCGTGGGCCGCTAAGCCTCTGGCCCTCACTCGTTACGAAGGGCGGACGGTCCTCATATTGAAGGACCCAGGTGGTGAGCCCCTGGATCTGGTTCTTGAGCAGAACGGTGGGCGACCGCTCGATCTGGCTCAGTTCCTACGTGTCTCAATTGGTCTGGCGAAAGCACTCGGCCAAGTCCACCGGCAACGCCTTATCCACAAGGACATCAAGCCTGCGAATGTGCTGGTCGACGCCGCCGGAAACGTCTGGCTTACCGGCTTCGGGATAGCGTCCCAATTGCCACACGAGCGCCAGGCGCCCGCATCGCCGGAAATCATTGCTGGCACCCTCGCCTACATGGCGCCCGAACAGACCGGTCGGATGAATCGTTCAATCGATGCCCGCAGCGATCTCTATTGTTTGGGCGTCACCCTCTACCAGATGCTGACGGGCCACCTGCCGTTTACTGCCACCGATGCCATGGAATGGGTCCACTGCCACATTGCGCGTCAACCGAGGCCGCTTGATGAAACTATCCCCGCGCCGCTCTCGGCTATCCTCATGAGATTGCTGGCCAAGACCGTTGAGGAACGCTACCAGACCGCTGGGGGCCTTGAGGCCGATCTTCGGTTGTGCCTGGCGAAATGGGAATCGCAGGGGCACATTGACGCGTTTGTGTTGGGCACGCACGACGTCTCGGACCGATTGCTGATCCCGGAGAAGCTATACGGGAGGGAACTTGAAATTGACGGCCTGCTCGCGGCCTTTGACCGGGTTGTGGCCAACGGCACTGCGGAATTCGTACTCGTATCGGGTTATTCGGGCGTGGGCAAATCCTCTGTGGTGAATGAGCTGCACAGGGTGCTCGTCCCGCCGCGTGGCCTCTTTGCTTCCGGCAAATTCGACCAGTACAAACGTGACATCCCGTACACAACGCTAGCCCAGGCATTCCAGAGCGTTGTACTTCCACTTCTGGGCCAGAGTGAGGCGGAGCTTGGCCGGTGGCAGGATGCCCTGAACGAGGCGCTGGGCTCAAACGGCCAGCTCATCGTGAACCTCGTTCCCGAACTGGAGCTGGTGATCGGAAAACAGCCGCCCGTCGCTCAGTTACCGCCACAGGACGCGCAGAACCGATTCCAGATGGTTTTCCGGCACTTCCTCGGCGTGTTTGCGCGAAAGGAACACCCCCTTGCGCTGTTTCTTGACGATTTGCAATGGTTGGATACCGCGACGCTCGACCTTCTCGAGCACCTGGTCACACACTCTGAGGTGCAGCATCTACTGCTGGTCGGAGCCTACAGGGACAACGAAGTCGGCCCGGCGCATCCGCTGATGCGGACTCTTGAAGCGATCCGTGAAGTGGGTTCGGGGCTGCATGAGATTGTGCTGGCACCTCTCCGGATCGACGATGTCGGACGGCTCGTCGCCGATGCCCTTCATTGCGAGCCTGAGCGCGCGCGACCCTTGGCGGAGCTGGTACATGAAAAGACTGGAGGCAATCCATTCTTTGCGATTCAGTTCTTTACCGCGCTGGCCGACGAAGGGCTACTCACATTCGGCCCGGTGACGCGAGCCTGGCAATGGGATATCGATCGCATCCGCGCCAGGAGCTACACGGACAACGTGGTGGATCTCATGGCAGGAAAGCTGAAGCGGTTGTCCGCGATGACGCAGGAAGCCATGAAAGATCTTGCCTGCCTGGGCAATGTTGCCGAGATCGCGGCTCTGATCCTGGTTCAAGGGAAAACAGAGGAAGAGATTGACACGGCATTTTGGGAAGGCCTACATGCTGGGCTGATCTTTCGTCTCGAGAACGCCTACAAATTCCTTCACGACCGGATCCAGGAGGCGGCGTATTCCTTGATTCCCAAAGCACATCGTGCCGATGTGCACCTACGCATAGGCCGCGTGCTGCTAGCCTGCATGACGGCGGACGAGCTCGTCGAGCATCTATACGAGGTCGCGAATCAGTTCAATCGGGGCGCCGCACTGCTGGTCGACCAGGACGAGAAGGCGCGAGTCGCGACGATCGACCTGCGTGCCGGGCGAAAAGCCAAGGCGTCGTCGGCCTACGCGCCGGCGTGCGTGTATTTTGCGACCGCCATGGGCCTGCTCGATGAAAGGGACTGGGACAGCCAGTACGCATTGATGTTCAGCCTATGGCTAGAACGCGCAGAGTGCGAGTTTCTGAGCGGTAACGTCGACAAAGCCGAGCAACTGATTATGGAGTTATTACGGCGAGGCACCTCGAAAGTCGACAAGGCGGCCGTTTATCATCTCAGAGTTCACTTGCAAATCGTGAAGGGGGAGTATCCGCAAGCCGTTGAGAGCGCGCTCGCATGCCTGCGTCTGTTCGGCATCGACATCCCGCCGCAGCCGACCTGGGAGCAGGCCCAGGCCGAATACGAAATGTTCTGGCGGAATCTCAAAGGGCGCCCGATTGAAGATTTGATCGACATGCCGCTGATGACCGATCCGGAACAGCAGGCCACGATGCAGGCGCTTGAGGCTCTACTGGTCCCCGCTTACTATACCGACCTCCATTTGTTTTGCTTGCACCTGTGCCTCGGGGTGAACTTCAGCTTGCAGCACGGGACCAGCGGCGCGTCCGCGATCGGCTGTTGCTGGCTCGGAACCATCCTTGGGCCGGTGTTTCGCCGTTACAGCGATGGTTATCGTCTCGCCAAGCTTGCATGCGATCTGGTCGAGAAGCACGGCTTCATCGCGAGTCAGGCAAAGGTCCACTACGTAATGGGACTGGCTGCCCTCTGGACACAGCCCATCACAACCGCCCTCGATTTCAACCGGGCGGTCTTTCGCACTGCGATCGAGACGGGCGCTCTGACCTACGCCTGCTACAGCGTTTACGAATCCGTCACGATCCTCCTCCTGCGAAACGATCCGCTTGACGAAGCATGGCGGGAATCGGAGACAGCCCTGGACTTCGCCCGAAAGGCGCGTTTCCGCGACCAGGCGGATGCCATTGTGAGCGAGCAACGCTTCATCGCGACGATGCAGGGCCGGACCGCAACCTTCTCCACGTTCAGCGACGCCCTGTTTGACGAGACGGCGTTCGAGACGCAACTGATCACGGAGAACCGGATGCACACGATGGTCTGCTTTTACTGGATACTCAAATTGAAGGCACGGTTCCTGTCCGGGGATTACGACGAAGCTCTCACGGCAGCCGACAAGGCAAAAGAGCTGCTTTGGAGCGGGCTCGGCCATATCGTGTTGCTCGACTACTATTGCTACACCGCGCTGATTGTGGCGGCGCTATATGAGAACGCTTCCGCCGACGAGCGAACCAAGTCGCGCGAGCTGCTGGCAGAGCACCGGGAACAGCTGCGCGAGTGGGCCGAAAACTACCCACCCACGTTCGCCGATAAGCACGCGCTGGTGTCAGCCGAAGTCGCCCGCCTCGAAGGCCGCAGCTTCGACGCGATGCACTTGTACGAGCAGGCCATTCAGTCGGCTCACGAGAACGGCTTCGTTCAGAACGAAGCGCTGGCCCATGAGATGGCGGCGCGGTTCTATTTAGCATGTGGCTTCGAGACGATTGCCTACACCTACTTACGCAACGCACGGTACTGTTATGAGCGCTGGAAAGCGCACGGCAAGGTGAAGCAACTCGACAAACTCTACCCGAGCCTGCACCAGGAACGGCTTCCTGCCTCTACGAACGCCACAATCGGCGCGCAGGTTAGTGAGCTGGACGTGGAGACGGTCGTCAAGGCCTCGCAGGCGCTCTCCAGCGAGATTGTCCTTAACAAGTTGATCGAGAAGCTCATGCGAATCGCGGTGGAGCACGCAGGGGCCGAGCGGGGTCTGCTCATCCTTCTGCGCGGGGATGAGCCGCGGATCGAGGCAGAGGCTGTCTCCGGCCAAAGCGAGGTTGAGGTAAACGTCCGACAGACAGTCCCCTCGCCGTTCGATCTTCCCAAATCTGCGATTCAGTATGCCATTCGGACAGGGGAGCGCGTGGTCCTTGATGACGCTACGGTCAGGAACCTGTATTCGGAGGACGTGTATGTGCAGCAGAAGCGCCCCAGGTCAGTTCTTTGTCTGCCCATCGTCAAACAAACGAAGCTGATTGGCGCACTCTATCTCGAAAACAATCTCACTCCGCGCGCCTTCACGTCGGACCGGATCGCGGTGCTGGAGATGCTGGCTTCGCAAGCCGCAATTTCACTGGAGAACGCAAACCTCTATGCAGGACTGAAGCGCAGCGAGGCTTACCTGGCTCAAGGACAGGCCATCAGCCACACAGGCAGCTTCGGCAGGAATGTTCTCACCGGAGAAATCTACTTCTCGGAAGAAACCTACAGGATTTTTGAACACGATCGATCCGTTAAGCTAACGTTGGAATCAGCACTTGAGAAAATTCATCCCGAGGATAGAGTTCTTGTACAGCAGACGATCGAATACGCGGCTCATGAGCGAACAGGTTATCAAATTGAATATCGTCTGCTGAGGCCGGACGGTTCGGTTAAGTATCTCGATGTTGTAGCTCGCGCATTGGAACCTTCCTCCGGCGACCTCGAATTTGTGGGTACCGTGACTGACGTGACCGAGCGCAAGTTGGCGGAAGAAGCGTTGCGTCGAAGTGAAGCGTATCTAGCGGAGGCACAGCGGCTCGCACACACGAGCAGCTGGGCTTGGCGGGTTCATGGAAGAGAGGCCGTGCATATTTCCGAAGAATGGTATCGCATATACGGCTTCGATCCCAATGGTGGCATGCCAACTTGGAGCGAACTAATGCAACGCATTCATCCGGAGGATCGAGCCAAGTGGGAGGAGGCAATCGATCGAGCAATCGAGGAGAAATCAGACTACGAAGTGGAGTTTCGACTCCTCTTTCCGGACGGAACGGTGAAATACCTCCAGGCCCTTGGTCATCCTGTTTTCGGGACATCCGGGGATTTGATCGAATTCATGGGTAGTTCGACAGACGTCACCGAGCGCACACGGGCCGAAGAGGCGTTGCGCCAAGCACAGATCGATCTTGCACACGCTAATCGGGTGACAACGATGGGAGAGTTGGCGGCTTCCCTGGCACATGAAGTGAATCAGCCGATCAACGCCACTGTCACCAACGCAGGAGCCTGCTTGCAATGGCTCGAACGCGATCAACCCAATCTGGAAGAAGCGCGCGCGGCTGCCACGAGAATCGTAAGAGATGGCAGACGTGCCGGCGAAATTATCAACAGAATCCGTTCGCAGTTCGAGAAGGGCAATTTGAAACGAGAGGTTGTTGATCTAAACGAGATCATTCGAGAGATGATTGCCCTGCTGCGCAGCGAGGTGATGCGATACAACATATCAGTCCGGACGGAGCTGGCAGCGGATCTTCCTCACATCATCGGAGATCGCGTGCAATTGCAGCAGGTCACCATGAATCTGATCGTCAACAGCATCGATGCGATGAAAGAGGTGGACGGAAGGCGTGAGCTGACCATCAAGTCGCAGCGAACCGAAAACGAGCAACTACAGGTGTCCGTCAGCGATACCGGCATAGGACTCCCCCCACAGCAGGCGGAGCAGATCTTCAATGCATTTTTTACGACCAAGACTCACGGTACAGGCATGGGACTTCGCATCAGCCGATCCATCATTGAGTCGCATGGCGGCCGCTTGTGGGCTGCCGACAACTTTCCGTACGGCGCTACGCTTCAGTTCACTCTGCCCACCACCGCCTCGGCAGCCACCGGATGACCAACCTCACTTGCACAGACCAGTCGACGCTGTTCGTCCCCGGCCGCGCGTCTGACAAACGAAGCCCCCGTCGGGACCCAGTTCGTAGATATCGGAGCAGCCCAAGGCGCTCATTGAGCTTTGATTGAGCCCTCCCTCTGGGGGTTAATAGCGGAAAACGCCGTAGTATTCGCTGATTTTCAGTCGGGGATTTTCCACTTGGACGACCTTCGTTGATTTGTAATCTGGATGTCGAGGACGATGGAGTTCGTTTTGACCGGAGCACTGTCAAGGTCGAAAAGATCAAAGAGGACCAGGATTACGAAGGTCTCCGGGTGACATTCACCGGTTTTATGGAGGCTGCTCGTCTACCAGTGCAGATCGATATTGGGTTTGGTGATGCCGTAACGCCGGGTCCGATTGAAACGGACTTTCCGACATTGCTGCAAAGCCCCGCTCCGCGGTTGCTTTCCTATCCGCGCGAGACGGTCATTGCAGAGAAATTTGAAGCCATGGTCAAGCTCGGAATGGCGAATACGTGTATGAAGGACTTCCACGATCTGAAGACTCTATCGGAACTCTTCCACTTCGAGAGTGAGCCGCTTGTCACCGCGATTCAGCACACCTTCGAGCGCTGCAAAACCGCCCTTCCGGTTGGTGAACCGCCAATAGCTCTCACAGAGGAGTTCTCCGCAGATAGAACCAAAGCGGCTCAGTGGAACGCATTCGTTGAGAAAAACAAGTTCTACATTCAACCATCGTCCCTTGAGAGTGTCACCACGTCTATTCGGAAGTTCGTAATGCCACTGATGCAATCTGAAATCCAGCGAGGTGAAGGTCGCCTTCACTGGGAGCCATCGAAGTCTTGGGCCGCCGTCGTCATCGGCGGCCCAAGCACAATAGAAACGCAGATCCCGCGTAGTGACAACAGGTAGGCTTTTGTGGCACAGTTCATCCCGTTCGAAACTCATTCCGGCAACAAGAACGTACCTTCAACGACTCCTAAGTAGACAGAAGCTGTCATTGGTTTGAGGTACGAGATCGGCCGGATTGCTTAGGGATTGCGCTCTTGGGCAATCGCGGAACAGCTTGGACGCCCGCCCAAAGCGTGGCGATCGTTTGCTCGACCACGAGAGTCTGGTCAGGCAAGTCAGGCACAACCCCTTGGATGACCATGAGTGTGGCGAGGCCAAAGATCGTGTACCACCAGGTGTGGGCTACCACTATGTCATTCCGACTTGGCAATCCTTCATCCTTGGCAACATCGAAAAAGAGCTGCACGAAACGTCCGAACAACGGCGTGCCAATGTCGTTGATGTATTGTCCAGCGCGAATGCCGTTGCGGTTCTCAGGCCCGAAGAAGACGTTGCGAAACTGCTGTGGATGGGAAGTGCAGAACTGAATTAAGCCACGTGAGGTCGCAAAGAGGCGCTCCTTCGGTCGAAGATGTTTAGCGGCAATCGCGTCGAAGTTCTGAATCAGCAGCCCGATCGTCTCGCTGCTCAGTTCGGCAAGGATATGCGCTTTGTCGGGGAAATGCTGATAAATCACGGCGTGCGTGTAGCCGATCTCTTTAGCGATCGCGCGAAGCGTCACGGCTTCGTAGCCGTGATTGGCAAACATTTTGCTGGCAGCCGCAAGGATTTCGCCCCGTAACCTCTCCTTTCGCTCCAGCCGGCGACTTGGTGATGTGGATGTCACTTCAATAGCTTAGTCCCTTTTGACGGCTTTTGCGACCGATTGTTGATTTATAACCAATGGTTGCAACGCGCTGCCTCCCAAGGCGCCTTGGTTGATGTGTTCACAATGTGTAACCACTGATTAATTTGCAACCAATGGTTATTTTTGGTCTCTAATCGTCAGGTCGCGCATTTGGATCGGCGGCCAAATACGAGGCAAAAGGAGAACACGAGCATGTATTTAGTCATGGGCATTACTGGAAAAGTTGGGGGCGCCGCTGCGCGGCATCTGCTGAAGCAAGGCAAACAGGTGCGAGCACTTGTGCGCAATCGCGAGAAAGCGGCGAAGTGGGCAGACCAGGGCGTGGAGTTGGTGGATGGAGACTGGAACGATGCGACAGCCATAACGGCTGCGCTCAAAGGTGTTGAGGGCGCGTTTGTTATGTTGCCGGCTGTATGGGCACCCTCGCCTGATTACAGAGAAGCAAAGGGCGTGATTGCGAACTATGTCGAGGCGCTGACCAAGGTAGCGCCCCCGCGGGTGGTAGCGCTCTCGTCGATGGGTGCGAATCGAACAAGCGGAGTGGGGAACGTCACGGCATTATCACTCTTGGAGCGGGGTCTCCGCAGCCTGCGGTCTCCGGTCGCATTTTTGCGCGCCGGCGGCTTTTTCGAAAACTTTCTTTACGGTTTACAGGCCGCCCAGGGCGGAACACTACCGGTCTTCTACAATCCTACAAACCGGAAATCGACGATGGTCGCGTCAGACGACATCGGCGCAGAAGTGGCAACCCTTCTGACCGGGCCGGCGTGGTCAGGGCATCGCGTCATCGAGCTGGGTTCGATGGTAAGCGCGGATGAAGTGGCCGGACAATTGGGTGAGGTCCTGGCACTCGACGTAAAAGCCTTTGCGGTCCCACGTGCAGGGTGGGCGGAAGCGTTCCAGCAGTTCGGCATCCCGAAGGGCCACACTGGGCCTGCCGAAGAAATGTTCGAGAGCGTAAACGCGGGATGGATGGACCTCGGAATAACGGATACGGAGCACGTAGCGGGTACGACGTCCGCACGCGATGTGTTTGCGGCTGCACAGAACGCCGTCAAGGCGTAGATCCGGGGCAAGCAGCATCAGCGCTCTAAGGGCCGGGACAGCCAGCCGTGGCCACGACGACTTGGTGTTCGACCGGCTGTTCCTGCCTTTGCTGCTCAGCCCTGGCCGACTTATTGCAGAACGATTTAAACCATTTAACCGGCAAGAAGAGGATCACTTTAGATATGAAAACTGAACACACAATCGAAAAACCCGCACGGGCCGGCCGAGCAACTCAAATAGCCGAGATGGCAATAACCGGCCTCGTTGCCTTCATCTGGGTGTACTTCGGACGGTTATATCTAATCCACGATCCCGGCGAATGGCGGATCGCCAATCAGCAGCTGGGATACCCGCTCTATATCATCCCTCTGATTGGCGTGACCCACATCCTTGGTGGCGTGGGCCTTCTGATTCCCAATCTGCCTCGATTGACTGAGTGGGTTTATGCCGGCATTGTGATCGATCTTTTACTCGCGTTCTATTCACAACTGAATGGCGGTGACAGTACCTGGGATAAATTTGATCCGATTCTCGTCATGGCGTTCGTCTTTGCTTCGTATGTATTGAGACGCTTCATGCACGCGAAGAGGTGGTCGATATGAAGGACGCACTCGGCGGGCAGATTTACATTTTCCAGGCACGTCGCGGAGGCCCAACGAGGGCGCGGCCCGCCACTCATCCGAAGCCCTAAACGTCGGTTAACAGGGCAACGTGCTTATCGAGCCAAGTTCCGCATCGGGCAGAGGTTTACAGGGCAGAGGTCGTGGGTGTGGTAAGGGTTCGATAACGGCTCCCGATTGTTCCTTACAGCGCCAAAAGAAGCCATCCGTGACGCTTGTTTTCTGTAAGTTAGAATCTTCCTTTTCGCTGTCCGTGGAGTCTCGTTTGGAAGGTGAAGAAGGGACGGCATTCCGTTGTCATTCGGATTGCGTAACAAGCTTATGTTCAGCGGACAGCAGCCCTTCCGGGCATCAACTGTCGCGAACATGCGGTTGATTCGCTCATTGAAGCCAAATTCAGAATTTGCGGCAGAGATCAGAAGCGCAGAGGTCGCGGGTTCGATAAGGGTGCCGGATCGTTCCTTACAGCGGCGGATGCGCGATTCATAATCCCCAGACTTTGTTCTTAGCAACGATGGGCCGCCACAGGTTGCTCAAGTGACAATCGCGCCTGTTCGGATCTCATTCTAGCCTCGTTACTCGCTCGTTCCAGGCGATCGTATTCGTCCATTGGCGATGTTCCCATCTTTCGGCGTAGTTCCCTGACCGCTTCAGAAAATCTCGAAGTGGCCGTGTCGTATTCCATAGCCAACCGAGCCTTTTCTTCGCAGGACACCCTTTAACCTCAGGTCTAACATTACCATCGCCACCGCGACGACTCGAACGGAATTTGCTTTGCACGCAATGTGCGCCGGCATTCATTGTTGGTTGTTCTTTTCTGGAATTACAGTCTGCCTTGCGGGCAAGAAGACCGGCTGAGCAGAGGCGCCGAAGGACGCGGTTGGCCTTGCACTTCTTGGAAAGCCTGAGCTTCAGTGATGCGCAGTGCTGGATCTCGAATCGTCGAACCGTGATTCGGAACGCGAAAACGATACTGATCTTCTGAAAAGGAGTTCTCTAGCACAGTCCGTTAACGTGGCGGGGTGGGCATCAACTATTGCGTCGCAGAAGAGTTGTGCTAGCTCTTCTTCGAAACCGAAAGATTTAGTGATCTTAAGAATAAGTGGCGGCGGGTTTCGGTCGCGGATCGCATTACAAATAGCAACAGAGTCACACTGTTTCAAGCTGTGGCAGAGAACAATCAGATCGAAGTTCTCGCTGGCCACTTGTTCCAAAGCCTCGGCAATGCTCGTTGCCCGTTTCACTTCGGCACCCAGTCTCTCGAGCAACATCGCTCGGGTCCCGAGCAAATCCCGGTCCTCGCCCAGGCAAAGGATTGTCGGTAGACAAGCCATAATCCTTCTCCTGAACTGCAAATTTTAGTATTCACCGGAGCGTTTTTTCAAGTCGGGTAGCGAACATATCCGATGTCCTATGCGACCAGCAGACACCGCCCGCAACCAGCGACGTGGCATCTTATTTGAACTCAATGGAATCCAAGCATTTGAATACCGTACATTGCGGCTGCTTACACGGTTCGTTCCGCAATGTCGGTAAAGACTCACCACTGGCCCGAGGAGGAACTTCCCTCCACCGAGATGCCTTAGCAATGGCATCCTCTCCAGCCGACTGGAACTGCGTCATGGATGAGCCTGTTGCCAAGATCGACAGAGTCCAGCAGTTGGAAGAAGCTTTGCGCGAGAGCCAAGCCTTCGCTTTGGCAGGCGAATTCGCCGCGGCCACGATGCATGAGGTCAATGGCCCTCTCGAAGCCATTTCTAACTTGAACTATCTTCTTCAAACCAATTCAGATGATGGCGCTCAAGTGCGGAACTACTCTGGCCTCATCGAGGAGCAGATCTATTTACTGACCTCGATATCGCGTCAGACGCTGAGCTTCTACCACTCCAAGGAGACGGTGGAACCGGTCCGGATTGCGCCACTGGCTGAAGCAGCTCTCCGCATCCACCATAAGAAGATTGCCGCCAAGGAGATTCGGCTGCTGAAGAAGCTGCCCAGCGGTGTCATTGTGGAGGGCAATCCGGGAGCAATGCTCCAGGTGTTTTCAAATCTGATTTCCAACGCCGTGGAGGCGCTGGCCCGTCAAGGCACTCTGCAGATTCGCGCTCGCCGCACTGATGGAGAAGCGCATGTCCTTTTTGCCGATAACGGGCACGGAATTCCCGCTGCAGTCCGGCCCAGGATGTTCGAACCGTTCTTCAGTACCAAAAAGAGCGGGGGGACGGGGCTCGGGCTGGCTATTACCAAAACGATTGTTGAGCGCCATGGGGGCAGGATCAGAAGTCGGACTAGCACGCAGGTCGGCAGGAGGGAACGGCCTTCCGCATCTCGTTCCCCTTGCGGCCACCGTCAGCCTCAAACGTTCAAGGCTCTGCACAGAGTCGAGAACTCGAGAGTCGATCTTAGGCGGGATCGATTTTTGCGGAGGCGGGCAGAGGTTTACAGGGCAGAGGTCGCGGGTTTGATATGGGTTCGATAATGGTTCCCGATCGTATCTTACAGCGCCAAAAGGAGCCATCCGTGACGCTTGTTTTCTGTAAGTTACGACCTTCCTTTTCGCTGTCACGGCAACTTCTCGGACCCTTTCGGGAAGTCTAGGGCACGAGAAGGAAGGGTGGGGAATTTGGGGTTTTATGCGGGGGCGTGGTTCAGCTGATTAGAACGCCTGCCTGTCACGCAGGAGGCCGCGGGTTCGAGTCCCGTCGCTCCCGCCAGCATTTCAAACAGAAGCTGTTAGTGCTTTGAGGCACTGGATCGGCCGGATCGCATAGTGATTGCGCTCTTGGGCAATCGCGGAACAGCCCGGACGCCCGCCCAAAGCGTGGCGATCGTTTGCTCGACCACGAGAGTCTGGTCAGGCAAGTCAGGCACAACCCCTTGGATGACCATGAGCGTGGCGAGGCCCGAAGATCGCGTACCACCAGGTGTGGGCTACCACTATGTCCTCGCTACTTGGCAATCCTTCACCCTTGGCAACATCGACAAAGAGCTGTACGAAACCTTGGAACAAAGGCGTGCCAATGTCGTTGATGTATTGTCCATCGCGGACGCCGTTGCGGTTCTCCGGCTCGAAGAAGACGTTACGAAACTGCTGTGGATGGGCAGTGCAGAACTGAATCAAGGCACGTGAAGTTACTCCGAGTTAAGTTGAGGGCAAACTTTAAGTAGCTCGCCAAATCATGGTTGCTGCGTAAAGAGCAAACGCCGGAACTGAGAAAAGAGTGCGGATCACATGAAACCGAATCCATCGCACACGCGTTTGGGCCCAATGGGACGGAGGGTTCTGAATAGACCAGGATGCGATTTGATGGTTGATGCGGACACATGTAGGGACGCCGATGATGATTACGAGCGCGTAGCAGACAGCACCTGCAGCGGCAAGTCGTCCGGAAATAGAATGGACACCATAGATCACAGCGAGGGCTACGCCTCCTGCCAAAGCGCCGATGACCACGATCGGCATGTAAGGATCAAAAGTACAATTCGTATGCTGATGGAATTCAACGTAGGAAGAGGCTGAAAGCCGGGACATCGCACATCCCAGTCCAATCCAGTTCACGATCAATCCGCCGGTTGCGAGCGAGGCTAACAATAGAACGATCAGTACAAATGAATTTTCCATGGTTCAGGTACCTCTGTTTTTGTTGGGAGCATTCTCAGCCGTTATTCAATGCTCGGTTTGTACGGCCAGTTCCGACAGAAATCCGTCAATCTTACGCCGTTATCTTCTCAAGCAGCACCTCGTCCGGCTGCGACAGATCGAGGGGTTCCACGTAAGGCTGTCTCCGACTCAGATTTCCGGTGGGCCAGTAGACTTCGATCATGTTGCCGTCAGGGTCGTCGAAATAGAAGGCGAAGGACTCGTGGTGGTTGAAGACAAACTTGATCGGGATCTTCTTCTCCACAACGCGCGCGTGCAAAGATTGGAGCTTGGCAAGTGAAGAGACCTTGAAGGCGATATGGGCGAAAACAGGGTTGGCGAACAAGGCTATTTCGTGCGATTGCACATCGGGACGGCTGCTCAAAAAGGCAGTCGCTCCGAGTGGATGGTCGGGCGCGCTCCCGCCCGCGATCTCCATGCCAAAAACGTCTTTGTAGAATTCCACGGACGCTGCCAGGTTTGTGGCGCGTAATCCAATGTGGCCGATACCGGTGTCCTGTCGGACACCTTGCTTCTCCGTGGAAGCCTCCTTGGCCAACAATTCCTCAACGCCGTTCAAGGTGGTGTGCGAAGCATTCAAAGTTTGTGCCACTATCGTGTTCTCCTGTTCTTGTAGCGTGGCAAGCAATTCTGCACGGCTACTGGCTTAATATCGGACGGATCGTAAGGTGCAGCAATTACCTCGCAGGTAATCGTTAGGCGCGATTCACTCGCTCTGATACGGCTCGTATTCGATCGCAGGGTCAGACGTTTTGACTTACAGAGGACTAGATTCATCCGCTAAAGGGAAATGAGGGAGAGAACTTGTCTTCGCCGGGGGGATTCTTGCGTAATCTTTCAATTGCCGGGAACGAAATCAGTCTGAACGGCGCAGACGCCGACGACCCGTGAAGATGGCTTGTCGAATCCCACGAGTCGATCGCATATTTCCGTGGCATCTTCGACACCAAGCGATTGAATCGGTCGTTTCGCTTGCCCGGCCTGTATGGAGTCGGTGGGCGCATTGCCCCGGCGCGATTAAAGCAGGTTTTCGACTACATCGAAGCTCATTTAGATCAGCAAACTCATCTCTCTGATCTCGCTGAAACAGCATCGATGAGCACCTTTTACTTTGCGCGTCTGTTTAAGAACTCTGTGGGTTTCAGTCCGCATAAACACGTGATCATGCGCCGCATCGAGCGGGCGAAAGATCTGCTGAAGCGGTCAAGCATGAGTGTGTTGGAAATCGGTATCCGCGTCGGGTACCTGGACGCCAAACATTTCAGAAATACATTCCGTCGTGAAGCTGGCGTCTCCCCGCTGGAGTTTCGATCCTCACAATCGTGACCGCATCGACGTACTCGGGGTTTCGGCCATAGCACTACGAGATTTCCTGCGCAACCCAAGACGACCTTTGGGAGAAGAGAGCTTTTGTTTCATCCGCACTCCGAGCAGGACCTGATCAATCAGGTCATTGCCATACTTCTCCGTTAAAGGCGCGAACCGAAGCAGGAGCCGGTAATACACAGGCGCGAAAATTGCATCGACCAGTAGCTCGGCATCCGTATCAGTGGAGAACTCACCTGTTGCCTTGCCTCGCTCAATTTCCGCAACAACGGACGCTCTCCGCAGACTGACGTGCCGCTCGTAGAATTCCCGCAGGATATCGGGATCGCTTTGACCTTCCGCGATAAGGTCGCCGACCACTTTTCCAAAGAGGCCGTTAACCACCTTAATAAGCCTTCGCATCCTTGCGCGAATTGCCCCTTCTGCCGTTACCGTGGCCGGGATCTCCAAAGGTTGGTCAAGCCTCTCATGGAACATGGCCATGATGAGCGCGGCTTTGGATGGCCACCATTTATATAAGGTCGGCTTACCTACATTTGCGCGCTTCGCGACCGCTTCCATCGTGAGCTCGCGTGCAGGCTTCTCCTGCAGCAACTCATAGACGGCATCCATGATCGCTGCGTGGGACACCGCCGCCTCGCCGCGCGGCCTGCCGAGACGCACAGATTTATGGGCTGATCCGGGCACGCCTTTATATTACCTGAACGGCAAGAAAAATAAAGTTGCATCTCATTTGTTTTCTTTACGTCTAGTAAATATAAGTGCGATTTGTGGAAAGCGGATCGCGCAGGGGAAATGCCCATGAACACGACAATTCAAGAGAACCGCATCTGGTCAACCACCCATCGGATCAGTGCGGAAGATAAAACTGCGATGACCGCCATGCGCGCCATCGTTGAACCCAACAAAGGGCGCCTGCAAGGAACGGCCGCTCGCGTCCCCTTCGACGCCATCATGGAGCGGGTGGCCGCGCCAGCTGGCGTTACCTACGAGGCTGGAACCGTGGGAGGCCTCTCTGGCTGGTGGTGCCGACCGGAAGATCCTAAGTCCGGCGACGCCATCCTGCACATCCATGGCGGTTGGTTCAACTGGGGTTCGGCGCAGGCCTTCCGGCATCTCGTTGGCCATATGGCTGCTCGCACTGGTGTGGCAGCATTCGTGCCGGACTATCGGCTCGCCCCCGAGCATCCCTTTCCGGCAGCTTCAGAAGATGTCCGCGCAACGTACTTTGGTCTTGTCGAACGCGGCTATTCGAAGATCGCCGTCATGGGCGACTCGGCCGGGGGCAATCTCGCCCTTGGCCTTCTTGTTTATCTCTCGGCCAACAGCCCCTCAGGCGCAGTGGCGCCCGTAGGAGCAGTCGTGCTCTCGCCCGTAACTGATCTGTCGCTGACTGGAGCGAGCTGGGAAACTCGCGCCTCCGCCGATCCTTACTTCCTCCGTTCGCAGGCAGCCGAGCTTGTACGCTCCTATCTGGGCGGTCATGACCCGGCTGATCCATTGGCCTCTCCGCTGTACGGCAAACTCGCCGGGCTACCGCCGATCCGCGTCCATGTCGGCGACGATGAGGTGCTGCTCGATGACTCGCTCCGTTACGTTGAACGGGCTGTTGCGGCCGGGGTGGATGCTCGCGTTGACGTGTGGGAAGGCATGCCGCACGGCTTTCTCTCCGGCATCGGTTCGCTGGCCGCCTCCAAGCAGGCACTCGATCAGATCGGCCGGTTTCTGGTTGATCGCCTGAATCTGGTGAAACTCGGCTGATCGCAGCAATCAATTGAAAGGCGAACTCATTCGCGATTCCAACCGAAAAAGGAGATTCGTCATGAAAGTAGGGTTTATAGGTGCTGGTAGAGTAACGGGTACTTTCGGTCGTCACTTGATCAACGCTGGTCACACCATCGTTGTATCCAATTCCAGAGGGCCGGAGACACTGGCTGATTTTGTCGCTGATCTCGGTCCAGGCGCCATCGCCGGCACGAAGCAGCAGGCAGCCGAGTGCGACGTCGTCATTCTTGCCACTCATTGGATCAGAGTAGCTGACGCTCTCAAGGGCATTGATTGGCGAGGCCGCATCCTGATCGATGCTACGAACGCACATCTGGACCCTCCAGATATCAGTCTGGCTGGCGTGACCAGATCAAGAGCGGCATTGAAGGGGCGCACCTCTAGCGAAATAGTCGTCGAGATGGCAGTTGGCGCACGGCTTGTGAAATCGATCAGCAACATCCCGATGATCTGGATACAGGACTTCTCGCCGAACAAGCCCCGTACCGTCATCTTTACATCCGGCGACGACGCCGAAGCCAAACAGCTAGTGATCGAGTTGGTCAACAGCACCGGATTAGCCGCGATTGATCTCGGGTCTCTCGCAACAGGTGGTGCAATGCATGAGGTCGGCGCTCCACTATCCGGGCTCGATCTCCACTTCGTCCGTCGGCTTCGGTGATTCCTGCTCTTACATCCAAATATGACCTTTATACCTTCGCTTTCCCGGAGATATCACATGAAGCGTTTCATCAGCAGCGTCGTCTTTACTCTCACGATTCTCACCGCCACTGCAAGCTTTGCTCAAAGCCCCCCACCTGCTGAGAGCAACGAGGCTACCCCTGCCAGCACCGCGTCGGACACTGTTGACGTTCAGCATGTGATCGACGCCTACCACGAAGCCGTTCTTACCCACGATGGATCTCGACTGGCCAGTTTATTCATTCCTCAAGGAAGTATGTGGCTCAACGTGCTTTCCGATGAAGCTTATGCTCGTGCTAAAGCAAAATCGCCGGATGCGGTGAAGATTCGTGTTGGAAGCTACAGAGATTTCGCGAAGGTGGTCTCGACCTCAAAGGCCAGCTTCAATCCGACTCACACACATCTCGAGGAGAACAGCGACGGGACGATTGCGTCGGTATACTTTGACTTCGTATTCCTAGTAAACGGAAAGGAACAAAATCGTGGGAGCGAGACTTGGGTGTTGGTTAAAGGAACCGATGGCTGGAGGATAGCCGCAATAACCTATTCGTCAAATCCACACATGCCATGAACAGACCCCGTACGATCATCTTTACAGCCGATGACGGCACCGAAGCCAATTGACGATTTTCATATGATCAGGCCATTCCTCCCGCCCTTCTCGCAACCCGCAGTGGATGATCTGCGCCATCGCCTGAGGCAAACACGATGGCCGGAGATTGTTTCTGGCGCCGACTCGTCTACGGGCGTGGATCGTGGGTTCCTCCAGGATTTATGCGGCTACTGGATGAATACATTTAACTGGAAATCGCAACTGGACCGTGTTGCAACTCTCAATCACAATCGTTACCAGGCTAGGGAAGGGCACATCCATTTCATCCATGAGAAAGGGAAAGGTCCATCCCAGTTACCGTTGATTCTCACGCACGGTTGGCCCGGATCGTTTCTGGAGATGCTCAAGATTCTGCCGCTTCTGACGGATCCCGCGGCTTACGGTCACGATGCGGCTGATGCGTTCGACGTCGTCATCCCATCGCTTCCCGGTTTCGGATACTCCGACAAGCCCGCACAGCCCGGGATGAACTTTTTTCGGGTCGCGGAGATCTGGGCGGAATTGAATGAGCGCTCTCGGGTATGAGCGGTTTGCTGTACAGGGTGGAGACCTCGGAGCCGGCGTGAGCACGGCATTGGGTCTGCGCTACAGCCACCGAATCATTGGTGTCCATCTCAATTACATCCCCGGATCTTATCGGCCTCACTTGCCAGATGGTGCAACCCTAACTGCAACCGAGGAGCGCTTCTTGGCGAGCGCTGCAAGCTGGTTCGACGAAAACGGGGCATACGCGCATCTCCAGGGAACGCGCCCGGATACCCCGGCCTACGCGCTCAACGACTCGCCCGCTGGCTTGGCTGCGTGGATTGTAGAGAAATTCCGCGAATGGTCCGATTGCGAAGGGAATGTTTACCGCAGCTTTACACGCGATGAGCTGCTCGCAAACGTCACGCTCTACTGGATGACGCAGACCATTTTTTCCTCTTTTCTTATGTATCACGCGGGCAGAAAGGCCCCGCTCCGCTTCGCCGCCGACGATTTTGTTCATGTTCCATGTGCTATAGCACATTTTCCGAAAGAGATCGTATTCCCGCCGCAAGAATGGGTTGAACGTGGCTACAACGTGCAGCGCTGGACAGAGATGCCAAAGGGCGGGCACTTCGCAGCTGCCGAACGACCGGATCTCCTGGCAGCGGACATCCGTGCCTTCTTCAGACCACTGCGACAGTAAAAGCCAACGGGCCTCTAAAGGAACAAGATATTGGACGTCACAACACCTTGATTGGCAAACTGTAGTTCAGGAAGGGAACCTCCTATGTCCGTCAGCAACGCTCTTACAGCATCCACGGTCTCGCCGACCTCCGCCCCAACAATCGAGATTCGCGCCCTGCTGCCCGGCGACGACGCGATCGCCTTCCGCACCCTTAACGAAGAATGGATCGCGCGTTACTTCAGCCTCGAAGCCCCCGACATCGAAACCCTCGGCGACCCAGAAACCACGATCCTACACAAAGGCGGATCGATTTTCATGGTCTACGCAGATAGTCTTCCGGTCGGCTGCGTCGCTCTCATTCCCCTCGACCAGGGAGTCTATGAGCTCTCGAAGATGGCCGTCACGCCGCAACTCCGCGGTCGTGGCCTTGGCCGTCGCCTCCTCCTCCACGCCATCGCCCAGGCCCGCCTCCTCGGAGCCACGTCGCTCTTCCTCGGCAGCAACACCCGCCTCGCGGACGCCGTTCATCTCTACGAGTCCGTCGGCTTCCGCCACGTGCCGCCCGCTTCCCTCCCGCCCAATCCCTACGCCCGCGCCAACGTCTTCATGCAGATGCCCCTCTGAAGCCCGCGCAACGCCCTAGGCGGAGGAGGCTCGCTGCGTCTGAGAAAGCTCAGGAGTCCTTCATTTTGAGCGACACAGGGCATCGAGACGGCCAACTGTCCAACCAGACGTAAGAGAAGATTCCTTCCTGCAATGGCTCGTGTCTCGGTGTGGGCCCGAGATTGGGACCGTGATGTCAGCTTGTGTTGGCCTCCTGGCCCGCCCTAATCTCGATTGACGAATTCAGGTCTTAGCGCATTTCCAGACTCCCTGCTTTGGGATTGATGCTCGCCGAGACGGGCTCATTGATGCCACTGCCAATCCCATGCAGTTCGCTCCATGGAGTCGCTGGTTTGCCTTTCACCTCTCGCCAAGGCGAGAAATGCAGGAACGTTTCTGCGAAGCCCTCAATGGGTGGATTCGCATCAAACGATTACCTGCGAGGTAATTGCTGCGATCCTTGATCCGTCCGATATTAGGGAAGTAGTCGAACAGGATTTCCTGTAAGGCTGCGGATCACAAAGGAGAATCACATGCCGAACTATCCAGTTCAAACGATCGCTTCTGCGCCCGCGGGTTCGAAGTCGGCGCTCGAACAGCTCAGGAAGGCTTTCGGTGTCGTACCCAACATCGTCGGCGCTATTGCGAATTCACCGAAACTTATCAACTCCCTCGTTGGCCTGTTTGGGCAGGTGCATAGCCCAGGCCTCACCGAGGCGGAGAATCAGATCGTTCTGCTGACAGACGCAGTCACGAACTCCAGCACGTATGCAGTGGCGTTCCACACCGCCTTGGCTCTCCAACAGGGAATCAGTTCTGAAGAGACAACCGCAATTCGTGAGCGGCGCTTACCCACGGACAAGCGATTTGCGGCGCTTTCAGCACTGGCGAAGGCGCTCATTGAAAAACGCGGCCACCTGACCGAGCCGGAACTTGATTCGTTCAACACTGCCGGCTTCACGAAGGAACAGGTCCTCGAGGTTATCGCCACAGTGGCGGCCTCGACGATCACCAACTACACCGGGACCATCGCGAATCCGCCGTTGGACGATGCCTTCCGGCAGCACGCATGGCGTGGCTAAAGGTGCAGAATGCAAGCCGTCGAATCCGCGGCTCATGCTTCGTCGGAGTCCATGTCTGACAGGAGGAGATCGAAATGGCAACGCAATCTATATCCCCAGTTCCTCAGCTCGGCGAGTTGCTGCGATATTGGAGACAGGAGCGTGGCAAAAGCCAGCTCGATCTCTCGCTCGACACCGGCATCTCGCAGCGCCACCTGAGCTTTGTGGAGAGCGGGCGGAGCAGTCCCAGCCGTGATTTCCTTTCCATCGTGTCGGATGCATTGAACATTCCTCTCCGCGAAAGGAATGTTCTCCTGCTCGCGTCGGGATTCGCTCCTCAGTTCAGCGAGCAACCCATCGATGCCGATCAGATGGCGATCGTGACGCGGGCCATCGACCGGATGCTGCTACAGCACGAGCCGCATCCGGCGCTGGTGCTCGATCGGTACTGGAATGTGATTCGGACCAATGAAGCCGCGCCGCGATTCTTCGGATCATTTGTGGATCTGGAGAAAAGACCAAAGCCGCGCAATCTTCTCGACCTAATGTTCGATCCGGCGGGGATGCGGCCTTTCGTTGAGGAGTGGGAGAAGGTAGCGGGCGGCCTGCTACAACGGGTCCGGCGGGAGGCAGTGGGTCAGGTACTGGACGCGAAACTCCAAGAGCTGCTGAAGCGGCTGCGTCAGTACCCAGGAGCTGCAGGACTGAAGACCCCGTTGGTGCCTCAGAGTCCCGTACTGCCCATCACCTTCCGGCGAGGAGATGAGCGCTTCTCTTATTTCTCGCTGATCACGACGGTCGGCACGCCACAGTGCATCACGGCCCAGGAACTGCGCGTGGAGTGCATGTTCCCGACAGGTGTTGAGGAGAGAGCACTATGAGCGTTCCTCTGTTTGTAAGCGAGAGATCGAAGCCAAAGATCACAACACAACGGCTCTCTGTGGGCTGCCTGATCTACGAGCAAATGGATCAGATGGACCTAACAGGGCCGTTTGAAGTTCTCTCACGCATGCCGGATACATCGATCCTAATCATTGGCAAAGAGATTGCGCCGGTCCGTGACGTGCAGGGATTTCGACTTTCGCCGGACGCGAGGATAGCAGAAGCAGAGCTCTTCGATGTTCTGGTGGTGCCCGGCGGTTATAGGCAGCAAGCGCTGATGCGCGATCAAGAAGTGCCTGCTCTCATCCGCGAGCATGAACGGAAGGAAAAGCTTGTCTTTTCTGTCTGTACCGGGGTTCTGCTATGTGGCGCCGCCGGCGGGCTCGTGTGAAGACAGGTGACGACACACTTGTCTGCACGGCACTTGAGGGTTCGGCCGCATCTGGGCTGAGGCTGCTCTTAAGCGCGGTGATCGGGTTACAGCGACCGCCCGCAAACTGGCAGACGTAGCCGATCTCGCGGGAAGCTTTGGCGACGCGGTGCGGCCCCTTGCCCTCGACGTCACCGACTCTGCGCAGGTGCAGCAGGCAGTTCATCAGGCATACGCGCACGTCGGCCGACTGGATATCCTTGTCAACAATGCCGGCGCGAGCCTGTTCGCGGTTACAGAGGAAGCAAGCGATGAGCAAATCCGCGGCCTCTTCGATACGAACTACTTCGGCACTGAACGGTTTGCCGAAATGCGATAACTGAGATTGGGCTTACTAAATTGCTGAAAGCTGCTCAGCAACTCTATTGTCTATTCGACCGTCTTTGCAGCAGTCCAAGGCGAATCACAGACGCAAAACGAAATCTTACGAATCCTCTGAATCGCCGCATGCCTCATGCGGAACCTTACTAGGATCGGAGCTCGGGATAGAGCAGGAACAAGTCGATGCCGTCCATCGCATATCGCGCATACAGGAAGTCATGGACTGAAACCACGCGATCGCCATCGAAATCTATTGCAACAAAATACGCAGGCCTATCGAGCGAGACCTCGCGGTCGTAAACGATCATGGCAGTCCTGCCATCTACGATGCCCGCCGCGTAGGCCCACCGTTTGGCGGCTGCATAGGCAGAATAATATTCCCCGCCTTCGCGCTTTCCTTGCTTGCGTAGCGTCGCGACAAGGTCGAGCTTCACGTCATCTGCCAGCATCGCTCGGACCGCGTCGAAGTCGCCGGTCTTGAAGCCCTCTACATAGCGAATCAGCCGGGCACGCATCGCATCCGACAGAATTGGAAGCGATATATCTGCGGGCTCCCTGGCAATCTCGCGCAAGCGGGTGCGCCCTCGCTGCAGGGCGGATTTCGCCGCGGCCTCGCTCGCTCCAGTAATCGAAGCAACCTCTTCCAGTGAGTGGCCAAGCACATCCTTCAAAATGACCGCGCTTCGCTGGAGCGTCGGAAGCTGCATGAAGGTGCGCAGACTGGTCGCGGTAATCTCGTGGTCCTGGTCGGAGCAACCCGGAGCGGCAATCATGTCAAGGGCCTCGTCATCCAGCATTATTGGACTGCGGGCGCGGCGGCGCAGGAAATCGAGCGCGGTGTTATGGGCGATGCGGAACAGCCAGCCTTCGGGGTTGTCGAGGATGCCCGTCTTCGGCAACGTGACAAGAGCCTTCATCAGCGCGTCCTGGACAATATCCTCTCCATCCACGGCAGTGCCCGCCATGCGCGCGCAATAGCGATGGAGCTTTGGGCGGACGTCGCCCACCAGCCTTTCGAACTCAACGCGCGCGTTATCGGTGATCAGGTGTCGTCTCCTCAGAAGGCCAGCGCTTTTGAAAATGATACGTCGAGAAGCTGGAGGTCACAATTATTGCGAAAGCCATAGGCGACGCCCTGCCTGTATAGCGGATTGCTGAGTAGTTCAACAACCTGTTCTCCTATCTGCGCTGGGCGCAGGACAGAGCCATAACGTTGCAGGACAAACTTCTCAATACTGACACCCTCGATCGCCGCGCAGACAGCTGCAACCTCATGGCCAATGGTTGTACCGGGAATCAGTTGCATTGGCGCTAGCACCTGGAAAAGTATTCCAAGATCGCGGTCGCGCGATACTTTGTTTGCACTATGGGCCATGAACCACAACATCCGCTTGGCCCCGACATAGCCGCCAGAAAGGCTTAAGTCGTCGGGCTCGATGAAAGGTACCGCAAGTACCATCGCTGCTCCGCTCGACATGACCAGAACTCGGCTACCTCGTTTCATCGGCGTGCAGAGTGCGGCCTGAATTCCGACCAGCCCCGCCTTCACATCAGTATTCCAGACGGTCGAGAACTCGTCCCAGTTCTGCTCGTCGATCGGCTTAATCGGCAGCCGCGCACCAGCGTTGAGGATCAACACGTCGGGCACCTCTTCACGAACCACCTTGTTCATAAGCGTGGCGTCGGTTGCGTCTCCGGCAATCACCGCGGCGCCGGCACGTTCGGCGGAAGAGAGGTTTGCTCGATCGCGACTCATTGCGATCACATTCGCGCCGCAGGCAGTGAGCGCCTCGACCATCGCGAGCCCCAGTCCCTGGCTGCCGCCAGTGATGACCACACGTTTTCCGGTCAGGTTCTGCATCTTCATTCTCCTTTTGGGGCTGCCACACAGGCCGGCCTAATCTTGTCTCCCTACTGAGAGGCTGGCGTATTACTTCAATTTCATCAGTGCCAGGCGGATTGTTTCAATCGCACACACGGATCTTGATCCACGCTGGTTGTGTCGTCCGCCTGATCCGACAGCTACTTGTTTACTCTCGTCAGCGTTGCAACAAAGTTTGGCTCCCACGTCTTGCCTCCGTCATCGGAATACGACTGTTCCACGCGATGAGAATCCGGTCTGATATCGGACCAGACAAACCGCACCAGAATGGATCGTCCTTGGAGCAGCTCCCGGCCGAAGAACTCCCCTCGTTCATTCTTGAACTCGCCAATCAGTGGTTGGCCTAACGTGCCATCGTCGCTATTGACGAATGTCTGACTCCATTGATGCGATGCGGGATTGTAGAGAAATAGGGACAGTCCCTGGAAATGGGTCGCAGTGTTACCGGACTCGATCTCCTCCAGATTGGCGCGTCCATCCCAGATCTTCTGGACCGTCACAGTACCGTCGAGTTCAATCCAGGCAGTGGAACCGGATAGCGGATGCAAGAGGATTCGATTGTGAGCTTTCCAGCTACCAAAGTGGAAGTCAAAATCGTGCTGCCCACTGGGTGCTGGGCTGACCGCGGGCGATTGCAGGCCAACGGAGGCCTGGTTGGCTTGAACAAATAACGCGCCATGGGCCAAGCCCATTGCACAAAGTACAAAAGCGATATAGAAGTTCTTCGTCGCTCCGCGCCGCACTGTCTTGTTGACGAGCATTCGGCCGATGCACCGGTTTGCATTGATTATCCGGTGTGTATTGGTTGTGATGTTCATGGTGCTCTCCTGTCTCCGCGCATCAGGCGTGGTGATTGTAGACAACCTCGCCAGCGAGGCTGTCGAACGCTGCCAGGGATGCAACCTTCGGGAAGTAAGCAATCATCTTGGGATCGGCTTGCATCGCTTGCACTGACGCGAGGTCGCGCCACTGCGAGTAGATGACTACGCGGCTCCCATCCTTAGCCGCGATAAAGCTGGTCGAAATCCAGCCATCAAGCTTGCTGACGACGCCCTCGGTACTCTCACGCAGCAAGTGGATGAGCTTCTGTTGATTCTCCGGCTCAACGGTCAGAACGTTGACAAGAGTGGTGATGCTCTTCGTCACTGCAATTGTTGTGGTCATGGTGTTCTCCTCAGGAATGCGGATTTCTGTGTCGACATCATGAAGACGATTTCGAGTATTCAAACGGATCGAATCTGCAAGAAAAAGTGTTTCCGCGAGCGCAGGCAGGAAGGAATGCGCTTGAGCAAAAATCGTAAACGCGCACTTCGAACCGGATCAGTAACGAAACGTCGGCTTCTGCTTGCCGATGCCAGACTCAATTGGCGACAACGGGCCGAGGCACTCATCGAGACGGATCGGAGATCAAATGCGCTTTCGAGCCGTGTTTCCGAGTCATGTATTCTCAGCCCAAGCGAGCCTTGTTTCGGAAACGCCTAAGGAGCAACAGTTTTTGTTGCGGCTTCAAGAGCGCGCCGGTCCCAGTGCCCGCACCTTGCTGCCGCATCGTAAGTGGTCTCAATAAACTCAAGCAGGGTGGAATCGGGATCAGCCGAAAGACGCATCGCCTCATAGGGCAGCACAAACTCACCCAACTTGGTGTCGAAGGCGGCCTGTACAGGCGCAATCGAACATTCCCGATACCCGGGCGGTTCAGGATATGCGTAGCTGTAAAAAAATGGCGGAATTCCCGGTGCTCCTGGCCAGAATCCGCAGCTGCTAACTTCATGCGAATAGGCATCACGGGTTATCCGGTCAGGCAAGCCCGGCACGCCCGGATGTTCGGGCGCGATGCGTCCCGAGAAGCGCGTGCACGCAAGATCGAGCGCTCCCCAGAAAAGATGGACTGGGCTGACTTTCCCAATGTAGCGGGCACGAAAGATAGTGAAAACCCGCGTCGTTTGCAGCAGAATGGTCCAGAAGCGCCGGGCACATTCCGGGTCATATGCTTGGTGAATGTGATCCCGTTCAAATGGGATAGGGTCAGATACCTCAACCGGTACAGGCCAGATGCGCACCGGAGTATCGAGAGCATCGAGTGCGGCCTTCACCTTCTCGTAAAATGACGCGACGGTCGTCGGCTGCAGAGGAATAGTCTTGCAGCGGCCTTCGCTGGTTTCTAACCGCAGCACATGGTCGCGAAAATCGAAGTCGATCTGCAGTGTGCGGGTGCCGTAGGGCATGATCGACGTGCTGACGCCGTGTATGCTCGGATACAGGGTCACGGCCCAGGTATGATTGATCGCCGGCATGAGCGCGAGCCGAACCTTACCGACGATCTGCATCCAGAGTTGCAGCGTTATGCATGTCTCGCTCCATGCACTCTGGGGCAGGGCCGGCCAGATGTCATCCACTTGAGTCGGCACATCTGCCTCCTTCTTCTGCAAACTTGGCTAACGGCCCTCAGAGCACGATCTTAAACTGCTCTACAGTTGGTATCCGTCCGCGATCCACTGAGCGAAGAGATCGATGCGTGTCTGAGGCCATGGACCCTCGCCTCTTGGCGGAGGTGGCGGCATTACTGCGCCTCCGATGCCGCGGATACGGTCGTAGATAACGGCCGCGTGAGCCTTCACATCGTCGTAGCTTGCCAGGTTAAATGCCTTGCTCATGGCGCGAATGTCGCGCTCAGTGAAGAAGGGGAGGATGTCGTTTTGAAAGCTTGTCAGTTTTGCCATCAGAGAACCTCGAAGATGCTGTAGAGTGGGCCGTCTGCAAACCTGTGACCAACGCCAACAGCAACGATCCTGTTGATCCAATCATATTGCGGCGCGGCGGTCTCGAAGATCGGAGTCATGCGGAAGTAGTAGGCGCCGGGTTCGACAGCTTGGCCCTTGTCGAGCTTTTCGATAATGTCGGGTGGCCCAGCGCGCAGGCAGGTGTACGTCATCACGATCAGTGCCCCGTCCGTCGTTTTGAGCAAAATCTGAACATCGAGTTTGATGCACGAATCCGTACGCACAGACTGCCAGTCATTGCCGCTGACGACTTCGCCGGAAAGGCGCTCACCCTCGAATACCCCTCCCGGAACAATGCCGATGCGTCGGAATCCGTTGGGAGTTTGACCGACGACAAACAGAGGTGGCACCTGCTCGCGCAGGACGAACAGCGGGCGCGTTTGCAAGCTCTTCAATGACTCCGGAAGTGCCTGGCTCAATGAGGTGGACACGACTTTCTCCTTTCCGAGCGATCGTTTGCAAGGCAGTTGTTTCCGGAGCGGAAGCACAAGGTGGTGCGACTACCCTTTCGCCGAGAGAAATGCAACGAGCGCCTTGGCTAACGCCTCAGGTTGCTCTTCAGGAACAAAATGGCCTGCATCTGGAATCACAAGGGAAATGGCGCTTTGGAAATAAGGCTGAAGCGATTCGCCCATTGTGGGAATGGAGTATTGCCCGCCGACCGCGAGGAGACGGATTGGGAGTTTGCCGGTGAACTGCTTCTTATTGAATTCCATATCATCGACAATCCTGCGGCAGTAGTCGAAGGCCGCGTCCATGCGCCCTTCCCGGGCATAGGCCGCGACATAGGCTGCTATATCGCGCGGAGGTACCGCTCCTGGCTTGTACACCTTGTTCTTGAACCACCATCCAACATAGATATCCTCCTTCCCTTTGGTCAGTTCGGCAGGCAAATCGGGAAGCATTTGGAAGATGAAGTTCCACTTCCTCTTGTAGTCAGAGAGCTGAATGTCGTTTAGCAAAGTAATGCCGGGAATTCCAGCCTCGATGAGAGTGAGAGACTTGAAATCGTCCGGAAAGAGAAGCGCCCAGCTGTACGCGCACCATGCACCAAAATCGTGAGCGACGACGTGGAGGGGCGCCCCGAGATTCCCGACGAACTCATGAAAAACTCTGGCGACGTTTTCGGTGGTCGCCGGTGCCGAAAGGATTTCCGAGTCCCCGAAGCTTGGCAAGTCGGCCGGTATCAACTGAAATTTCGCAGACAATAACGGAATTAACCTGTTCCACGATCTACGTGTTTGGGGAAAGCCGGATATCAGGAGGACCTTCTCTCCGTTCCCGATTCGGTCGAATGCGATCTTCTTCGCTGCGCTCGCCGTATCGAGAGGTCCCGAAGTCAGTTCGCTGCGCTGGGCGGCAGCAGCAATCGAGCTGAAGCTGACGTGCGTGCCCACGACGCCGGCAACGCCAATTCCGAGCTTGAAGAATTCTCTTCGTTGCATCGGGTTCGTTTCCGCGATGCCTGCCAGTGTGATCGGTTCTTCGTTGTGCCAGCGATCCATGGCTATGACTCCTGTAGTTGTTCCTGCTGGTGCGGTGACGATTTCAGGCGAGATATTCAGGTGAGGACTACAATCTTTCCGCCAGCCTTGTTCTCCTCCATCACGCGATGAGCCTCGACAATCTCGTCCAGATGGAAAGTCTTGCCCACCTGAATGCGCAGGGTGCCAGCCTCAATCTGTCGGGCAAGGGCGTTGAGCGGCGTCCGCATGAAGTCTTCCGATTCGCCGGCGTAGACGGTCAGACAAACCCCTGTGGGGATTATGTCCATCGGCGCAAACTGGTCGAAGGACCACTTGTTTCCGACGATGCCGGTCATGCAGACAACGCCGCCCTGCTTGGCACAGCGGAGTGAATCCTCCAGCGTTGTCGTGCCGATCATTTCCAGCACCTTATCGGTGCCTCCGGGATATTTGCGGTGAACCTCGCCGGCGATGGAACCAGTATCCACGATGACATCTTCGGCGCCGCCTGAGTGCAGCAGTTTGGCGCGGTCGGGATTGCGCGTCGTGGATACGACGAAAGCTCCGCTGTTCTTGGCGATGGCCGCTGCAGCAAGCCCGACCGAAGTTGTGCCGCCGCGGATCAGAAGCCGCTCGCCCTTTGCCAGCCGCAGTGACCGGAACAGTGAACCCCATGCGGTCTCCAGCATCTCCGGCATCGCGCCCAGCGTTTCCCACGGCAGGTTCACATCGATCTTCTGCACCTGGCTTGCCGGCGGGCATGTGTATTCCGCGTACCCTCCGTCGAAATCGCGGCCCATGCCGCCCATCGCGCTCGCCACTACGTCGCCCTTTTGGAACTCGCCGCCGGGAGCTTCTTCCACGACGCCGACAGCTTCAATCCCAAGCACTCGCGGGAATTTCACTCCCGGCGAGTGGCCCTGCCTCGTGAAGAGTTCGGAGCGATTCACTCCGAACGCTTTAACACGAATCAGGACCTGTCCGTAGTTCGGAGCCGGTATGGGACGATTCTCCAACTTCAGGACCTCTGGTCCGCCCGCCTCGTAGATCACTACAGCTTTCATCTCGGGCATGAGCCTTCTCCTTCCAGATTTAATGGCGCGGCGGATTTATAGAGGAAAAGCTATATCGCGCGATCTTCCAGGAACCATCACTGTCCTTCCGGAAAATGAAGAGCTCCTGATTCGCTTCGGCGCTGCTGTTTCCCGTCGCGTGGTCTAATGTTGTCCCCGCAGAATTGGTGCGTGCAAAGGCCCACTCGGGCGCCAAGTCGACGATCTCTGCGATGGTGAACTTGACGTTCAGCGTAATCGCCTTGAAGACCGCGTCGTAGGCTCTCCTCAGCGCATCCGCGCCGACCGCAGACGGACTATACGGAGGCATGAATACGCCGCCTTCAAGATATAGGGACATCACCGCGTCGGTACTCGATGCATTCAGCGCATCGTTGTATCTCGCCAACAGGGCGGTTATCGCTTCTTTGGTTGCACTCATTCGTCTGTCCTCAAAATTTCCGAGTCTTCCTTGCACACGAATATAGGTGTTTCCGGCTTGATTCAGGTAGGCGAATAAATGGAAATGTATTTTCCAAATATGGGATAATTTGCCGGAAGACTCGACTAAACAGGCAATCTGGGAAAGAGCTGCGGAGCCATTTTGGCTGCAAAATCCTTGAACACGCGCACCACTCGAGGCATGTGCCGATTTCCAGCATGTACCAGGGAAAGATCAAAGTTCCGAAACTTCCACTTTGGCATGATCTCGACTAGCCGGCCATCGCGCAACAGGCTTGGCTCCACCACGGGCGGAAGATCGCCGATGCCGACACCCGCCAGAAGTGCCGTAGCAAGCCCGGCATAATCGTTCATTGAAAAATACGGCTGAAACGTCAGGGCTTCCCGGTCTTTGCCGTTTACATGAATGAAGTTCCACTGGCATTTCGGCTTCCAGAAAGAAAACGCCAGCAGCTTGTGCTGAAGGAGATCTTTTGGATTCCTTGGCGGTTTGTGCTTCTTCATATACGCCGGACTCGCAACAAGCTGATGTCGATATTTGAGGATTCTCCGGGCGACAAGAGAGGAATCTTCAAGATCCCCGACCCTAACGGTTAGATCAACACCTTCGGAAACATGGTCGACGATTCGATCGGTGATGAAAATGTGAGCGCGAACCTCGGGATAAGCTTCCTGGAACGCCCCTACGATCGGGGCCAGCAACGTGTCGGAAATGCTGGGTGGAGATGCAAGTCGCAGGGTGCCTGAGACATGCGACAAGAGATTGGAGGCCGCGTTGTCGACGGCATCGCTGAGTTCAACCATCCGCCGCGCATGTTCGAGGACCTCCGACCCGGCGTCAGTCAGCCGCAGTCGCCGCGTCGAACGTTCGATCAAACGCACTCCGAGCTGATCCTCCAACTCCGCGATGCGGCGGCTGACAGTCGAGGTCGGCATCTTAAGAACGCGAGCTGCACCCGAAAAACTATTTGCTTCCACAACGTGCGCGAACACGACGAGTGAATTTAGATCGGCCATAATCTTCCCAGAATTAGGATTCTAATGTCTGATCTTACCGGATGGTTAACAGTTCAGACGGCTGTCGGTTGTGCCCTAGAGGAAAGGCTGAATGGGATGACGGCGCGAAATCAATGGTTGAAGTCGGCGTCGACCTGATTTTCGGCTGAATTCAGGGGAACAGGGCGTTCGATCAGATACCGCGAAGCGCTGTCATGAAGGCCTTGATCTTGCGGGTCGACGAACCTTTGCCGTATTTCAGGTTGTGCTCAATGCATAATCCGGAGAAGAAGGAGAGGACCATCTCCGCGACTGCAGCAGGTGCCATCCTGGTCTTTTTCGCTTCGATGATCATTTGGACTCCTTTCAATTCTTCAAGGCGAAAGCCACCTTGCAACCTGGTTTCCCAATCTCAAGATCTGCTTGACATGCACCGGGGTAGTGGCGGGCCACGCAACGCTTCAGGCGACCGTGGAACGCTAATGAGAATTTTCAAGGAGCCGCAGAGCGAACTGGCAGATGGTCCTGAAATTGCGAAAGCTGGTCGACCAGCGCCACAAGTGGCGCTCGCGCGGGCTCAGCGATTTCATATTCCACGTAGAGGACAGACTTGCTCAGATCTCGTCGCAAGATCAGCTGTGCTTTTTCAAGGGATCTAAGGTTCGCGGTCAGGGCCTTCTTGGACGCCGATGGTACGGATGGGAGACGGCACTTTGCGTTATAGGCCTAGCGGGATCGAAGCATTCGTAGATGAACAGGAACGCAGGTCGGCATTGCGTCGCAGAGCATAATTGCAGACTTTCGAAACCGCTCTGTGCGGCGGCCCTGCTAGTTGTTGAGGCCCGTCGATATATGTCGGAAATCCGCGTAAACAAAGGCTAGAATGGGCATAGCCCGTTATTCCGCCCACAGAAATTGAGGAATACATGGGAACCTCCTATCAGAAGGGGTGGGTCAGGCTACGCGGAAAGAAGTGGTACGGATATTTCCGGCGAACCGAAATCGATCCATCCACCAACGAACCCCAACCGGCTGTCGCTCAAGTGATCCTCGGATTCAAGAGCGAGATGTCGAAATCGCAAGCCAGACAAAAGCTGGAAAGCGAAATCGCCAAGCTGGGAAAACAACCACTCAACGGTGACAAGTCCATGATCAATGGAGCTGTCACTCTCAGATGGTTCGTTCAAAATCGCTTTCTTCCGTTGAAAGAGTCGGAATGGAGAGAGGAGACGGCCAAGGTCAAGAAACACTTGATCGAGACCGACATCCTCGAAGACCTCGGAGAAGTCAGGCTAGAAAACTTCGACAAGTTCATTCTCCAGACCCATCTCAACAAGATTGCGAAAACGCGAGCAAGGGACACGGTGTTGCAGATTCGTTCCTACGTCAAATCGATCTTTGCCGAGACAGTCGATCAAGGCTTTCTCGCAACAGATCCAGCCCGCAAGCTGAAGACTCCCGCGAACCTGCGGGAGAGCGACAAGACCGTGCTCACCTGGGAGCAACTTGCCGCAGCGCTTGCCAGGTTGGAACTGCGAGATCGGGTTTTGATGAAACTCGATATGACCAACGCTCTTCGCCCAGGGGAACTGTTTGCGTTTCGATGGAAGTGTCATCGACCCGAGACGCTCTCGCTCACTATTGTGGAGACGATCTACAAGGGCAAGATCAGATCGTTCGGCAAGACAAAAGGAAGCCTCAAGGAAATACCCATCCCGCAGGATGTCTCCGAGAACTTGCTTCTCTGGAGACAGGTTTCCCAGGAACGGTATGACAAGAGCAGACGTAAGCGCGGCCCGTCGCCCGAGGATCCGGAAGCGTTTATGTTCCGCGGCCGATTCGGTGGCTTCATGGACCCGAGCAACTATCGGAAACGGGTGTTGCACAAGCTGGCAGAAGAACTGGAACTACCGAAGCTCACATTCCAGGTCATCCGCCGCACGATCGCAACCCTGGCTCAGAAGAAGGGCACCGTCAAAGACGTACAAGGGGTCATGCGGCATTCACGTGTCGCAACGACCACAGATGTCTACATGCAGGAGTTGCCAGAGGGAGTACGCGCTACGGTGGACTCCATTCATGACGAACTGCACACGACGATGGCAAAGCTGACAGGAGTTCCGCAACCGTGCACTGAGCATGAACAAATTCTTCGCAGAACAGCCGAAGCGTGGCGCTTCAGAGAGGAGACGGAGACGACCGACATGGCTTGGCTGCACGGCAGTTTGAAATTTGCTGCCAATTTGCTGCCAAACGTTTGGCAGGGGTTCCGCTAAGTTGTTGAGATATTTGGTGGACCTGATCGGGATCGAACCGATGACCTCTTCCATGCCATAGTCCCAACATTAGTATTTTCAATAACTTACAAGACCCCCGTGGCTCCCTAAGTCCTTGTAAGCTGGTACCACGTCAGGAACCGACGTATCGCTAAACGTATCGCGTTTACGCGACTAATTTCTTAGCTCGGCAGAAAGCCACGTCGCGCCCGAATCTCCAAACGTAGCTCCTCGCGAAGCGCTTTGCTCTTCTTGAGCCGCTTGAAGAACTCTTCCAGCACACTCACCATAATCGCGTTCACGCTGACGCCTTCCTCTTCGGCCCAAGCTCGGATTACGGAACGAGCTTCGGCTCCAACGTGCAAAAGTTGAGGCTTGGATAGCGGAAGCCCAGCTTTCCGAGTCTGCGTGATCGTTACATCCTTCCGTTCGACATTGCGGAGGGCGAAAAGAACCACCCTCGAAAGATCACCGGCCACCCGCGCCTCCTCCGTGACCGCTTCTCGGAGATCGATGGGGAGGCGCAGAGTCATACCAGCGCGGTCTTCCGTCCACCGCTGCCCTTCGCGGTTCACGTTCCTACCTGTCTTATGTTTTATCAAGGCATCTGTCTTTCTGCCCAAGTTGAAGTGCTCCGCAAAGAAATGGTCTGTTCCAGACCCTCGCCGCGAACGATCGCTCCGTTCGTATTGAAATGAAACTTTCAAAAGCCGACTCAATTCTAGCGTAAAGAAGCAGAGCCTTGCCTCCACCCGAAGCTATCAAAATACCGCTGCGGTTTCCTTTCCTACCCGCTGTAGAGTCCTATGCTGCCCGCGTAAACGCTCTGAAATTCGGTTCTCTTGAGAATAGAGAAGCGCATGCTTCTCATGTCGAGCCATCCACCGGAACGAAAGGTAGGTGTTCGCCTTCTGAAAAGGCTGACTCATGATGAATTATCACGGGGCCTTGTTTTGGAACTTGGCTAGACTTGACCTTATCGGTTCTGCGCAAAATGATCGATACGGAAGTCGCAATCTGAATCTGCTTCAGGAGACGTTGAATGGCTAGAGTCAATTGGACAAGAAAGGAATTGATAGTCGCCTTCAACCTCTATTGCAAGATTCCTTTCGGCAAAATTCACAACAAAAATCCAGACGTGATAGAACTCGCCGGGGTTCTGGGCCGAACGCCTTCCTCTCTTTCATGGAAGTTGGCAAACTTTGCTAGTCTCGATCCGTCATTGAAAAAACGCAATATATCCGGCGCAACACATGGGAGCGGGCTAGAAAGAGAAATTTGGGAAGAATTCAATGAAAACTGGGAGCGATTGGCATTCGAAAGCGAAGCACTTCGACTCGAAATGTCTGGTCTCTCTCCGCTAGGCGAAGACGAACAGCTTTTCCCTGAGGGGAAAACTCGTGATGCTATTGTGCGGACGCGGGTGAACCAAGGATTTTTCCGTGCCGCGGTTCTGGCCGCGCATAGCGCGAAATGCTGTATTACGGGAATTGCGGTCGGTGAGTTGCTCTGCGCTAGCCACATCGTTCCGTGGAGCCAGGACATCAAAAATCGCACAAATCCTCGAAATGGCCTTTGCCTAAATGCCTTTCATGACCGCGCATTTGATCGGGGGTTATTGACCATAACCCCCGAGTACGAAGTCAAGCTTTCAACGAAGATGACAGGTTCGAAAGGACCTGGATTAGATTCGTTCATTCACAAATATGATCGGGCCAAGATAATCGTGCCTAGTCGCTTTGCCCCAGACCCATTGTTCTTGCAATATCACCACGACCATATTTTTAAGTCGTAGTTGCGTTCATGAACCTGACACCGCACCCGCAGAGTATAGATCTGCAGAGTCGAGGCTTACGTCACTCTGAAAGGGTCTGGTTAAGACTCATTGAGTCTCTTGCTGCGATAACCTTTTGAGTAATGTGTCCAGAGGCATGATCTCAGTCCTTGCGTCGTGCTTGTAACTCTCCTGCCCCGGATAAACGACGATCTGATGGTTGGCTTTGATGTCGGCGCAGCCAATATAAAAGCCTTTACTAGGCTTCGGATCGCTAAGCGAACGCTTCATCTCGATTGCCCACCGCTCATTTGGAGCGGTTTCCAGAACTAGGTCAATCTCGGCTCCGACTGAGGTGCGGTAAAACCATGCCTGTGTGTTGGCCGGTACCGTGTCCAAGATGTTCTCTATGATCATTCCCTCCCAGCTTGATCCGACCACGGGATGCCCCAATAAGGTCTCCTGATCGCGAATCCCTAACAGCGTATGCAGTAGTCCGCTATCCCGCACATAGACCTTTGGGGAACGGACAAGACGCTTGCCGACATTGGAAGCCCATGGCTGCAGACGACGCACAAGCAGGAGGTCAACCATGATGTCGAGATATCTGCCTACCGTTTGGCCGCTGATTCCCAAGCCCGCCGCAAGCTGCGCCGCGTTCAGCATCTGGCCCTGATTGTGTGCGAGCATCTGCCAAAAGCGGTGAAGCGTCTCGGCTGGAACGCGTGGACCTAACGAGGGAACGTCTCGTTCCAGATAGGTCTGGATGAAGGCCGCGCGCCATTCGAAGCTCCGAACTTCGGTTTCCGCGAGAAAGCTGTCTGGGAAGCCGCCACGCACCCAAAGAGCCTGGCTGGCATTGGGCGAGAAACCAACTACTTCGCTTTCCAGGAATGGGGTTAGCTCCATATAGGCGATTCTGCCCGCAAGCGTCTCTGCAGATTGCTGCAAGAGATCAATAGAGGCCGAACCGAGCAAAAGGAATTGCCCGGTGCGTTTCCCTTTTCGCTTTCTCCGGTCGATCAAGCTACGCAGAGTTTGAAAGATTCCTGGAAGACGGTGGATCTCGTCCAGGATCACGAGCCGATCTTCGTAATCGGATAGGTAGAGTTCTGGGTCCGCAAGCTTGGCACGATCTGAAGGAAGCTCTAAGTCGAGGTACAACGCTGAATTGTCAGCATCGCTGGTGAGACTGAGTGCAAGCGTTGTTTTGCCAACCTGCCTGGGCCCGAGCAAAGCAACGGCGGGAAACTGACCTAGAAGCTGAAGGAGCCGGGTTTTGGCTGCACGTTGAATCATACCTTGCAATTATTCCACAACACGGAATAAATGCTAGGTAAATCTGGGGGTAAATCTGTGTTCCCAACACTTTCGGTATCAATCTCCAAGACGAGTTTGAACAAGCTCAGCGGCACCGATTGGGTGCGCACGCGTTCAGATCACCGTGACCGCGCGAATGGAAGGGTTTGGTGGTCCGGGCAAGCAGACTCGAAGCCTGCGATTTCGCACCGAAATGAGCCATTTGGATGTGACGCACATTGCCCTTTTAAAGGTACATATGTGCGGCAAGATATCTCCCACAAAACAAACTGGATAGAAGAGCGAAACCCTCAAAGTGCGTCTGCGCTTTATGTTCCACTACCGCTCTTTCCCTGAAAGACATCTCGAACCAAAGCGTTCCTCCACCGCTCTCTGAGCCTCAGAAAGCGCGGTCTTCGACCGCAACAAAAGCCGCACTCTGGCAGACAAAGTCTCATTCACCCTCACCGCCCTTGACGATGAGGGAAAGTGCTATCAAATGCTGCCTTGTGCTGCAAAGTGAGGGCAAGTGAGGGCAGTCAAAGAGATAAATGGACGACCGCCTTGCATGAATGAAAATCCAATGGCAAACTCTTATTGAAATGTACTCGTCAATAAATAACGAGGTGATCGAGGTGAGCGCACTCGTTGAACGGCTCCGAGCAAGAAAGGATCTCCTTCCGCTCAAGGCCAGGGGACTTAGGAGATTTGCTGTTGAGTTGAACGCCATCTCTGAAGTCGGTCTGCCCTGGAAAGCGGTTTGGCGGATATTGCGGGAGGTGGGGTACCAAGGGACATACCGGCAGTTTGTGGCGATGGCGAATCGGCTAACGGGTAAACCTAGACGGACCAGAACCAAGACCAAGAACCTTCCGGCGCCGACCGCAGAAAAGCATCCACAGCCCGCCGCAGCGTCCATAGCGAATCAGGGTACCGGGCAAAATAACAAACCCGAATGGCAAATCCGAAGAGAAGAAGAAATGGCGAGATTGGATCGCCTCGCCGAGGAGAACCGGGCCAGGGATGCCCAGCTCAGTCGACCGAAGCTTTTTAGGCCTACGCCGTTCGAGAGTAGACATGAGGAATGATCGAACTCTTGAAAGCCAAGGAAGCAGTGTTGTTCGCGTTGCAAATGTCCAGATGAGGTGAGAGATGGAACTCCTGAATACGCCCACGACGCACGAGCCGTTTGTCGCTCCTGAACGTGCTGCGGCTTTCCTGGCCCTGTCACGGAAGACTGTGCTCAAACTGGCCCGGAGAGGCGACCTGCCGGCGCATCCCGTAGGTCGAGGAGTGCGCCAGATGTGGCGATTTCGCCTCTCGGAACTCTCTCGATGGTTGGAGTGTGAAGCGGTAAAATTGGACCAGCCATCGGGGTCGGAATGAGAGGAATGTCTCTTGAATCGACCACGGTATCAACACGGCTTTTTCAGCCGTCATCAGCGCAAGAAGGGGCCAGAAGTCTGGGTTTATCGATGGCGGGATATTGACGCCAAAGGCAAACCCAAAATGCGTGCTCTTGTAATTGGTTCAGTGAAGCAGTACCCAACGGAAACGGCGGCATGGAAAGCCGTTTCCACACTGCGCCTCGACGTTAACCATCACACCTCCCGTCCTGAAGGTTTGCCAGAAACATTTGAGCAATTGGTAGAACACTACCGGTTGATCGAGTTGGATCTGGAAAAAGAATCCGAGCGGAAGGTCGTACAGACAAAGCAGACCTACGCTGTTTATCTGAAGGCAAGAATCGTTCCGCGTTGGGGACATTACCGTCTTCGGGAGATCAAGGCAGTGGCAGTAGAGCGGTGGCTTGGCTCCATCGACGATTTAGCGAATGGAACCAAAGCGAAGATCAAGGGCATCATGAGCGAAGTCTTTCAACACGCAATCCGCTATGGCTGGCTCAACGATGGGGAGAACCCCATCTTTGCCGTCCGCCAGAGTACCAAGCGGAAGCGGGTTACGGAACCGCTGGAAGTGACCGAGTTCCGTGCGCTCATGCTGGAGTTGCCGCAGAAGATGCGCGTCATTGGCATCGTGGCGGCAACAACCGGGCTGCGCATCAGCGAAGTCCTGGGCCTCAAGTGGATGGACATCGACTGGAAAACATTGCAAATGGATGTTAGCCGGTCGGTCGTGGACGGCATTGTCGGGAAGTGCAAAACGGAGACCTCCCGCAGGCCGGTTCCCATCGATGAGCTCACCACTGCAGAGTTGCTGGCTTGGAGGAAGGAAACCTGCTACGCCGAGCCGGATGACTGGGTCTTCGCCAGCGAACGAGTTCAGGGCAAAATGCCGCCCTGGGCCGATACGCTTCTGGATCGCTTCCTGCAGCCAGCCGCAAAGCGGGCCGGAATCACAAAGTGGGTCGGTTTCCATACCTTCCGGCACACCTACTCAACGCTGCTCAAAGCTAACGGGGAAGATGTCAAAGTGGTGCAGGAGTTGATGCGCCACGCCAACATCTCCACGACGATGAACATTTACACGAAGGCCCTGACTTCAGCAAAGCGAGAAGCGCAGAGCCGGGTGGTCGATGTTCTTCTGGACCGTTCAAGAAATGTCGTAGAAAGTGCTGCGGAGGATGCAGCATGAGAACCAACGTATCGAAAGCGTATCGCGTTTTTTCTGCGAATCCGCTAAGTTGTTGGGTTTATTGGTGGACCTGATCGGGATCGAACCGATGACCTCTTCCATGCCATGGAAGCGCGCTCCCAGCTGCGCCACAGGCCCACGATACGGTGGGAACAACTTTTCTATTTTCGCCGCTCAGGCTCGATTCGTCAAACCCCCGACCGCCGAAGCGCGGTAAACCACTTTTACTAATGGCAGAATGCAAACCAGCCGGGGAAGTTGCCTCTTGCAATCGCAAAGTTCGAGCCAGTCATACTGATGGACAAAGAGGTCGCCAGCACGAAAGCAGCCGTCGTCAACATCCTGGGTCACGCGCTCGAATTTCAGGATTTCCTGGAACCGGTCGCCGGCGACGGCGAGGCCATCATTCAAATGCACGCCGCCGGCCTGCATCCCGTCGTCAAAGCCATCGCCAACGGGCAGCATTATTCCAGCCGCGGCCAGAGGTTCCTGTAGTCGCAGGCATCGACGGCGTCGGAGAACTCCCGGACGGCAGCCTTGTCTACTGCTTCGCCGCTCGACCTCCCTTCGGCACCATGGCTGAGCGAACAGTCGTCGTGCCGGCAAAATGCATTCCGTTGCCCTCCGGTCTGGATCCGGCGCAGGCCGCCGCAATCGTCAATCCGGGCATGTCAGCGTGGCTTTCGCTCAAGCTCCGCGCCGGTGTTGCTGCAGGAGAAACAGTTCTGATCATGGGCGCAACAGGAGTCGCCGGCCAACTCGCCATCCAGTCCGCGCTACCTGGGTGCCGGAAAAATCATCGCCGCCGGCCGAAGCCGCGAAGCGCTCGAATCCCTCGTGTCGACGCAGTCGTCGTCCTCTCCGATCCGGAGGAGCAGGTCAGCGAATCCTTTGCCGCACAGATTCGCGACCGGGGAATCGACGTCGTGATCGATTATCTCTGGGGCGCCCGACAGAACTCCTGTTAGCTGCGCTCGCCAAAGGCTTCCGTTCCACGGCAACCCGCCGTACCCGTCTCGTGGAGGTCGGCGAGAGCGCCGGAAAGGCCATCTCCCTTCCCGGCGCGCTTCTCCGCAGTACCGATCTCACTCTCATGGGCAGCGGATTAGGCAGCGTTCTGCTCGACCAGATCTTTAACGACGTCCCCACTCTGCTCTCGCTCGCCGCCGCAGGCCAGCGTCGCGGTCGAATCGATTCCCCTCGCGGATGTGGAAAAAGCCTGGAGCGCGGTGGAAAAAGGAAAGCGGATCGTCTTTTCGATTCATACAGATAGGTAGGTATCACTCCGGATCGATCCCAGGATCGATCTGGAACCGGCAACGAGGTCGGGAACAATTCCAACCTCTTCCGGTGTCTAAGTTATCAGGACGAGTCGAGCAGGCGCTGAAAAGATCTGCCGGCAACCAGGGCGTTTGAGCAGATGCGGCGGATGTGATCTGGACCACGAAAGATCACCACGCAGATGCAAAGGGTACGTCTTTTGCGTTAATGTGGAGGGCACGGACTTGCAGGCGGACATAACCTTGGGAAACATCGCCAGTGCACTCACAATTCACACGGAAGAAGCAGCCCTGATCGCCGAATTGAAGGCAGGATCAGAGGAAGCATTCTCGTGGCTCATCACTCGCTACCATCAACCCATCTACAGCCTCCTCGCGCGTACCGTTCGAGACCCCTCAGACGCCGCCGATCTTACCCAGGACGTTTTCGTCAAGGTTTTTCGCGGAATTGGGTCCTTCCATGGCGAGTCCTCCCTGCGTACCTGGATCTACCGCATCGCCCTGCATGAAGGATTGAACCAGCGGCGCTGGTGGCGGCGGCATAAGCAGCAGGAAGTTACGATCGAGACGGAAACCGTCGACAGCGAAAACGGCGAGCCGGCGCGGCTCAAAGAAATGCTCGTCGATCCAGGTGAGTCGCCATACGAGATGGCCACGCACACTGAGGCTCGCGAGCGCGTCGAAGCCGCCCTGCGGCAAGTCCCCGAGCCGTTCCGTATGACACTGATCCTGCGCGACATAGAGGGATTCGTCTACGAGGAAGTAGCGGAAATGCTCGGCGTAAACCTCGGCACAGTCAAATCCCGTCTGGTGCGAGGCAGAGCCTGTTTGCGGCAATTCCTCCTGGCCGACGATGCCGAGCGAACCAAAAATGCCAGCGCAACCCTCGCCAATGGTCCGTATCAGGCGCAGGTGTCCCAGGGTGAGGAGGCGTAATGATCTCCATCTTCCCCAAGATCGCAGCGCCCAGCTGCTCCTCAGTTCGCGCCCGGTTCGCGGAGTATCTTGACAGTCGCCTCACCGGTCGCGAAATGCAGCGCATGGCTACCCATCTTGAAAGCTGCGCCAACTGCGCCACCGAGTTTGAGGCAGAGCGCAGAATGCTGCGCGTCCTGTCCTCGCTTGGACCGGTCTCCGGCGCGGCAAAAGAACCAGATGATCTGTTGCTCCGAATTCGCGTAGCAATCTCGCAGGAGCGCGCGCAACGTCGTCGCGGGCGACTGGCCGGTTGGGAACTGGCATGGCGCAATACTGTAGGGCCGTTCCTGTTGCAGCTTTCCGCCGGTTTCGCCAGCGCCGTACTGCTGCTCGGGACGGTTGGGCTTGTTGTGGGCATGTTTGCTCATCCTGAACACGCCGCAGCGCAGGACGAGCCTCTTGGCATGGCGACCGCTCCGAAATTCCTGTACAACTCGGGAGTAACCCCGGATGAGGAGCAGATCGGAACGGTGAACGGCCCCGTGGTCGTCGAGGCCTATGTCAACGGTTCAGGCCGCGTCTACGACTACCGCATCGTGAGCGGCCCCACCGACCAGCAGACCCGCGCCGAAGTCGAAAATCTACTGCTTTTCAGCGTCTTCGAGCCTGCCCGCTTCTTCGGTCAGCCCGTTCGCGGACTCGCCGTGCTGTCATTCTCCGGCGTCTCAGTCCGCGGCTGAGTTAGGCCGCTTCGGCTATTTGTTCTTCTCCCAATATCGCGTAATCCAATCCCACTCTTCCTGAGATCGGCCCGCAAGTTGCGGTGCGTCTTCGGCAAGAATGTAACGCTCGTGAACAAGTTCCTCCAGCGCCTTCTGGAAACGCGCCCGGTAATCGTCGTAGTCCTTATAGCGATCCGCAATGGCGACCCGTGGGTCATGCGCCGCTGCCGCCTCGACAGCCGTGCGGTGAAACGGCACAAACGAGCCAAGGAACGCAATGCGCTCATCCGGCGCGCCCATCGCCGCCGCGCGCAGATTCCAGCCGGTGTACGTGGCCAGCGGCACAGCAATCTCCGGCAACCGGATCCCTCCGAGGTCATTTCCATCCGCATCCACCTGCGGCACAAGCGCCGGATAAGCAAACCCGACGATAGGCGGCTGCTTGCTCAGAATGCCGTCGTGCCAGTCCGGTCCGAAGTCGAGATCCCAGCCTCCGGCATGATCGGCGGGCGGTTTCAGACCTGGGACGACAGCCGGAAAAGCCAGCTTATCGACAGGAACAAGCGTTCCATCCGCGATCTTCGGATACCGGCTCGGTGGAGGAGCTGTGCCCGCGCGAACCCACGCATCCATATTCGCGATCATCGCCCGCCAGAACCACTTGATCGGCAACGGACTGGGCAACTGCTGACTAGCCCAGTTGCCTGTTCCCATTTGTGGCGGAAACGGCACCGAAAAGTGTTGCAACCCCGAGTAATAGTAAATGCGGACATTCGAGCCGATTGGCGCATCCGCCTTGCCGTCCGCCGTCGTATGGATCAGCGAAGCAGCGCGCCCCCAGTACTCATACGAAGTGTGCGAAAGGAAGATCCTGGGCGCAACGCGTTCTTTGCCGGCCGCATCCAGCAGCCCGGCGGCTTTACTGGAAGGATGTGCCGGGTCTAGTTCCGGCATGTCAGTGAACGGAAAGATGTCCGTCGGCCAGTCAATCGAAGACGTAGGCTGCCCATCGCGCGAAGGCTGCGCAAATCGGTAATTGAAGCTGCCGCGCCCCGCGCCGCCCACGTGTGCCAGCACCCCATCCAGCACCATCCCGCCGGATTCGTCCGCGTTGAAACCCTCGTAAAGAAAATCGCGCAGAAATCGCCCGCACTGCGAAATCCCAGCCGCATAGCTGAACCGCACCGGCGCAATCGCATCCGGAGAATGCTTCATCCACGCCACGAAATCCCGCACGGCGGCAAAGCCAAGACCTGCCACCACCGGGTCCTGCACAACGTACACCAGTTCATAAATTCTGCCTGGAACAAACCCTGAATTTAAGTGCAGGAATCGATCGCTGGGGATCGTTTTGCCGTCAACCGTGTGTGCAAAGGCCCATTGCGACCGCGGAATTACCTGGCGTTCGCCATGCGGCCTGTCACGGACCGTCAGTACGTTCCGGGGATCGTCGGGCGCAGCAGCAGGATACTCCGTCCCTCCCAGCCCGCTGCCCGTGATGTGGCCCAGCGGAACTTCAACGGAGGCTTCCGTCGGAGTGAAGTCGTCGCGAAGCAATCCCGAAATGTGTTTCCCGCCGCTGTCATACGCGATCGGCGCATAGAGCCGCAGTCTGTCCGGAGTGTCCACAACATCCCACTGCCAGCCCAGCGACGCAAAGGTGAACCCCTGCCGCAGCAGCCACGCATCGCCCAGATCGGCCGCGCTTCCCGGGTCGGCCTTGCCGCCGTCCACCAGCGGCAAAATCCCCTTGCCGCCGCGATTCGGAATCTCCAGCAGCATCTCGCCGTTTCCGTGGCCGTTTCCGTCAAGAACGGGGCGCAGCAGAAACAGATCAGAGGAGAATTCGACCTCACCTTGAGGATTTCTAACCGCTTTCTCCAAATCGACAATAGGCCGATTATGAATATTCTCCGGGCTGACCGCGAAGTGCACCCGCGCGACGATCTTTTCGTACGCCGGCATTCCGGAGCCATTGGACGCAATCGGAGTACGCGACAGCACTTCCACGTTGACAACGCGGGCTTGCACGTTCGTCGCAAGCCAGAAAAATACGAAAGACAGGAGCATTCGAGAGAGCAGCTTCATCGTGCTCGCAGTATACGGAAGCGGGTGTGGGTCAGTTTGAAGAGTACGGGCCTTAGCCCGTACATTCAGTCCAGCAATATAAAAGGGCTTCAGCCCCCGAGGGTGGGTCTTGTTTCAAACTAACCCACCACCCGCAAGCCCACCCGCGATCCGGACGCGGTACATTGGAAAACATATGCTTAGCCGCCGCCGCTTCCTCTCTGCCTCCGCAGCAGCCGCCACGCTGCCTGTCCTCACAGCAACCAAAGGCGTCGCCCAGTTCGCCTCCAGCGCCAGCAGCCTGCCGCCCGCGCTCGCTGCGTTGAAAGATCGCCGCGCGGAAGCAAAACCCATCTCGGCCGCCGAACGCGAACAGCGCTTCGAGCGCGCCCGCGAACTGATGCGTGCCCAGCAAATCGACGCCATTGCCCTCATCGGCGGAACTTCCCTCGTCTATTTCACCGGCATCCGCTGGTGGAACAGCGAGCGCCTCTTCGTCGCCATTTTGCCGCAAAAGGGCGCCCCGTTTTACGTCTGCCCGGCCTTTGAAGAGGAGCGCGCCCGCGAACAGATGCGCGAGGCTCCAGCAGGCGCAGCATCCAAAGTCTACACATGGCAGGAAGACGAGAATCCCTATGCGCTGGTGGCGCAGGGTCTCAAAGACCTTGGCCTGACCACAGGAAAATTGGGTATCGAAGAGCGCGTCACATTCGTCTTTTCCGACGGGGTTCGTAAAGCCAATCCGGGCTTCGAGACCGTCAGCGCCACCCCTGTGACAGCAGGATGCCGGGCCATCAAGAGCACAGCGGAACTCAAGCTGATGCAACTGGCCAATGACGTGACGCTATCGGTCTACGAGGCTGCGTGGAAGTCGGTTCGGCCCGGGATCACAAACCGGCAGGTCAGCGAGTGGATCGGCGCGGCGTATCAACTCACCGGCTTCCCGGGCGATGCAAGCTGCCAGGTGGATGCTTACTCTGCGTTACCCCACGGCTCGATCCAGCCGCAGGTACTGAAAGAGGGCAGTCTGGTCCTGATTGACGATGGCTGCGTCGTGGAAGGCTATCAATCCGACATCAGCCGAAGCTTTACCGTGGGCAAGGCGACCGACAAAATGAAACAGGTCTTTGACGTCGTCCATCGCGCCCAGGCTGCGGCACTCGCTGCGGCAAAGCCCGGCGTAACCTGCGGATCAGTCGATGCAGCAGCGCGCAAAGTGATCGACGACGCCGGATTCGGGCCGGATTACGCACATTTTACCCATCGTGTCGGTCACGGCATCGGCATGGATGGTCACGAGTGGCCATACCTGGTTCGAGGAAATTCGCAACTGCTGGAAGCAGGGATGTGCTTTTCGGACGAGCCCGGAATTTACCTGCGCGGCGAGTTCGGCATCCGGCTCGAAGACGACATGCACATTACACCCGATGGCGCTGTCCTGTTTACCCCTCAGAGCCACTCCCTCGAAGAGCCGTTTGCGCAGGGATAGCGGCCAGCTCAAGCTCCCGTATAGGACTCAACCACGCCGTCGATCTTGATCGACGGCTGGTGTGTGCTCGCCGAAATATACGGTACATTATTTGCCATTACAGAATCCGGAAATTCCCAGCCGGTAGCCAGCACGCCAGACCCACTAATAGATCCGATGCTCGAGAATCCGCCCGCGGATACGGGAACTGCGATGTGTGCACTATTGAGAGAGCTGAGCGCCAATTGCCCGATTGATCCCGACATGATGTTGAGCAGTTGGGGCGCGGTGGAGAAAGAGGTCCCAGATGCATCCTGCACCGCAAATCCATTGAATTCCAAATTATTGATCGTCGAGCCATTTTCCAGGATCAGGGCCGCGACGGGGAAGTCTTCGCTATTGGTAATTGTGCAATTGTTGATGGAGAGACTTGAGCCAAGGTAGGTCATTCCTGCGAAGACCGGTGAGGTCCGCACGAAGGCGAACCCAGGAGCCTGATTGATATTGAGCGGTACATGGGAAACCTTGGTGAGCACAATTGTCCCCCAGTTTGCTGCAAGATCCAGCACCACAGGGGTTGTAAGGCTGCAATCCGAGATAATCAAGCCATTGACAGAGTTTGGGTTGCTGTACCGGCATGTACCAATCAGAAAAGCGCAATTCGAAACTGTACCACTGCAATTCGTGACTTTAACATCGTCGATATAGAACATCGGCCCCCAGTCCGGAGAGACCGTGTAAAGTCTCATCAGGGTGAGGCTGTTAAATGTACAGTTGGTGACGGTTACACGCGATATGTTGCCGGTGTAACCCTCTGGGCAATTCAGCGCAATCGCATCGTCTCCGGTGGTGAAGCTGCAGTTCGAAATCGCAATGTCGTTCGCCGGGCCGTCGAAGTGCAGTCCGTCCGTGTTTTCACCGCTGCTTCTGAGCACGCACCCTGAGATCGTGACATGGCCGACGTTTGAGAGCCGTACGTGGTAAGCAGGGGTATTTACCACAACCACATTTTGAATACTGATGTTGTCCAGATTCATCAGGTTGATTCCGAAGTACCAATCGTTCGCCACGTTTCCCTGACGCGTACCGGTCGAGGAGTCTCCGTTGCGGCCGTTTCCCTGGTTGCCATTTAGGGTGAAGTTGCTGAGCGAGACGTTTGCACCACGCGGCGGGGCTGGCGGTCCCGGATCGGAAGGATTGGCTGCATTCGGGCCGCCGTTGTGGATGCCATCGCTGTTGGAGCCCGACTTGATAAAGAACCCCGTTCCGCAGCCTAGTCCCGCAATGCTCCAATAACCGCCGGCCGGCATGTACAGTCCGGAGATGAGCGCACTCCCGTCGAGGATGAGCGTGATCGGATTGCTCGCGGACGCGGCAGCCATCGCCGCATTGATCCGAGGCGCGTCATCGGTCGCAGCGCCGCCCGAGTACTTGTTGCGCCCGTTTTCAAGATTGCAGTCGAGGGCGCAGCCAATCTGCGAGGCCCGAATATAGGTCATTCCCGGGACCGGCGCAGGCTCAGCGGCTGGACCCAGACACGGGATATAAAGCTCTCCGCTTCCGCAGCCAACGAGGGAAGAGCCGAACGCCGAACCCGCCGCGAATAAGCCGGCCTTCAGAACGAAGCCGCGTCTGTTCATCAGAATTTTGCCTTCGGTCTGATTCCTTGTCACAATCTCCTGCCTCTGAGCTAAAGCCTTGTTGCTTTTTCTATCTGAATTTGTGTCGCAAACCGATCCGGGTCTGTGAGATATGCAATATATGGGTTGATCGGTAGTATATTCCGTTGCCCGGCAAACAGCGATAGTTCCGGCCCATTTCGATGGATTGGGCGAAGTTTGCGTCGGGATGACTCGCGGCCATCGAGTTTGGAGCACCGTGGAACGCTGCGTTGTTCCACGTGGAACAATTTTGGGCGAGCGCGACGCCCAGAAACTGTCAAGTCATCTTTACTGGATGTGGTTGGTTTTCCTGGGTTTGAGTTTGCCTAGAATTCGGGACATTTATGCATGGTCTCTGGCAGCCTTTCGAAGACATAGCGCCGGCGCTATGTCCACTCACGAGGATATCAAGGGTGAAGCTCACGTTTGCCGGACTGTTTGAGTCTCACCTCCGGCTCGAATCGGACTTGATTCAGGTCTGGCGAGACTCCACAGCGCCGGGAGAAATGGGCTAGACTTCAGGATGATGTTGAACCGTAGAAATTCTCGAATTGTTCCGCCGGCTGTCTCTTCGTTTGTCGTTGCTCTAGGGCTGCTGGCTGTCCCGGCTCTCGTTCTGGCCCAAGCGAAGAGGCCTGATTCCGCCTCTTCCAGTTCTGCCAATTCGGGTCAGAGTGCTTCGTCCTCATCCTCTTCGGGGCCGGCATTTGCGCAGGAGAAGGCGCCGTCGCTCGTGGACCCGGCAGGTCCGGCGATTGAGCTGGTGAACTCCGAGCAGCTGTTTTTCATGGCCGCTACGCTGAATGCCTGCGGTTATGACGAAGGGCTCGCGGAAAGCGATCCGGTCCGGCAAGAGGTGCGCAATGAGGTGAATCAGGCGCTGGCGGCGAGCGAGGATGCGCGTGACAAGAGAGACAAGGTTTGCCTGTACATCGCACAGCACCGCATGACGGGGACGATCAAGGACATTTCTCAGTACATCTCGCTGGCGCTTTATCTCACTCCGCCGCCGGATTTGGAGACATCGGTCGAACTTCCTGAGATGCCGCCGGATTCGACGCAGGTGGTGGAGATTCTTCCGCTCTTGAAGGATTTCGCTGCAGCTGTCGATCTGCACGGAATCTGGCTGACCCACCACCATGGGTACGACGAGATCGTTAACCGCCTGCATGACGGCCTGACGCAGATGATTCTCTCGACCAACTACTACCTTAAGATGCCCGCTTCCACGTACGACGGTCGGCGTTTTCTGGTGGTGGTCGAGCCGCAACTTAACCCGCACACCATCAATGCGCGCGTTTATGGGACGGATTTCGTCGACGTTGTTTCGCCGGTCAACGGGCAGATTCGCATGAGTGATGTGCGGCACACGTACCTGCACTACCTGATCGAGCCGCTTTTATATTCGCGTTCAAGCGCAACGGACCGTTTTCTGCCGATTATGAAGGAAGTACGAGACGCTCCACTGGATTACCGGCTTCGATCGGACATTGTGGACCTGACAATCGAGTGTCTTATCAAGGCGGTCGAGGCGCGGACGATGGATACAGGGATCAAGCCGTACGTCGCCCCGAAGGATGAAAAGCGCTCCGATTTTGAGCGGATCGAAAGCGAACGAAATGCCGTAAACCAGAAGATGGAGCAGGTGCGCATCGCTCAGGTGCGCCACGACATGGCCCAGGGATACGTTCTGACCGCATATTTTTACGAGCAGTTGGGCATTTTCGAGAAGGACCCGGCGAGCCTCAAGGACACGATCGGCGAACTGGTCTACAGCATGGATGTGGATCACGAGATTCATCGGGCCCGGGATGTGACGTTTGACAAAGAGGCGGACGACGATGTTCTGCGGCGCTCGGCTCCGCGCAAGCTGACAGGGCTGGATCTTGCGGAAGCGCGGCTGGCAGCGGGCGACTATGCGACGGCGTCGGCGATGGCGCGCCAGTCGCTGACGATGGTATCCGGCGGCGAGACAGTCGATACGGGACGAGCGAATTTCATTCTGGCGCGCGCGGCGATTCTTACCGGGCATCCGCAGGACGCGATGACTGAATTTGAAAAGGCGGCGTCGACGGCCAAGGAGACCCGGATACTGGCCTGGTCGCACATCTACCTCGGGCGGATGATGGACCTGGATTGCAAACGGGATGAGGCGCTCGCGCAATACAAGGAGGCCCTGGCGGTACGCGACGGGCAGCAGGATACGCGGCTGGCGGCAGAGCGTGGAGTCAAGGCGGCGTATGCGGTGAAGGGTCATAGTTGTGAGGAAAATGCGGACACGGACGGTGCGGATGACGATACGGATAATTCGGGCGGCAAGCCGGCGCCGAACCTTCCTACAGCACCCCCGCCGTCTGTCACGGCGCCAAAGTAAAGGCATCGCTTTCGCGGGCAAGGATCTCTTCTAAGGGGAATTGCGTCTACCATAAAGAGATGGAACAGGCGGTTATCGCCCAATCCGCGGAGTTGGCCCGGCTGGAGGCGGCACTGGGGCATATATTTGCGCGTCCGGAGCTGCTGTTGCATGCGTTAACGCACCGTTCGCAGGCGTATGAGCTGTCGATGGAGTCGACGGGCAAGCCCGACGACGTTGGACTTGCGGGTGGTCTGACCGAGCGCGGCGACAACGAGCGGCTTGAGTTCCTGGGGGATGCGGTGCTCGGAGTGGTGGTCGCCGAGGCGCTGTACCAGGCTCATCCGGATTGGCAGGAGGGGGAGCTGACTCGCATCCGCGCGCAACTGGTGAGCCGCCGCCACATGGCGGAGGTCGCCCTGGCCATCGGGTTGGGCGAACATCTGCGTCTGGGTAAGGGCGAAGAGCGATCCGGCGGACGGAAGAAGGTGGCGATTCTCGCCAACGCCATGGAAGCGGTGATTGCAGCGATGTATCTGGATGCCGGACAGGACGCGAAAAGAGATGGCGCTCTGGAGCCGGTGCGCCGCTTTGCCCGCATGCATATTCTGGGTCCGGCTGCGGACGATCTCGCGCGGGAACTGCTCTCCGGTGCGGCTCTTGGCGATCACAAGTCTGCGCTGCAGGAGCACTTACAGGCGACGCGAGCGGGAGTTCCGGTGTATCTTGTCGAAAGCGAAAGCGGCCCGGACCACCGCAAGCGATTTCAGGTGGAAGTGCGGCTGAGAACGGCGGACGGTCAGATGGGTGATTCGCTGGCAAGCGGAATTGGGACCACCAAGAAAAAGGCAGAGCAGGAGGCCGCGCGGCGCGCCCTGGCTTTGCTGGTCATGCAGGAGCCAGCGCAGGTATGAACAGGACGCCCACTTTTCCGGCGGAGATGGAGCGGGAGCGCTCCGGGGCCAGCTCTGGCTCTTTCGCGCCGGGTGAGGCGGTTGCGCTTGGCGCTGTGTCGTCAGGCACGGTCTCGACAGGTCCCGTTCCTACAAATCAGGTCTCGCAAGGCAATGGTCATCCGGTCTTTGGCATCCGTCAGGCAATTGCGCACGATGTGCGGCATGGCTTGCCCGAGGCGGTATCGTCTTTGCTGAAAACGATCATCGTTGCGCTCTTTGTGCTGACATTTCTGGCGCAGCCGATGGTGATCCCGTCCGAGAGCATGGAGCATACGCTGCTGGTGGGGGATTTTCTGCTGATGAATCGCTCCGCTTTGGCGCCGGCTGGAATCTGGAAGCGCATTTTGCCCTATGCCGGAGTGCAGCGCGGCGAGATCGTCACCTTCCATTCGCCGCTGGACCCAAGGGAGTATCTGGTGAAGCGCGTGATTGGGCTGCCTGGCGACCGTCTGCGGATCGATAATGGGCAGGTTTCGATCAACGGGCAGGTGCTGGACGAGCCGTATGCGGCCTTTGAGCCGACTTCGGACAACCCCTATCTCGATCATTTTCCGACCAACATCTACAGCGACCCGGGCGTGGAGCCGGGCTGGTGGAAGCAGTTGCAGCAGTCGACGAAAAATGGCGAGCTGGTGATTCCGCCGGGCAAGTATTTCATGCTTGGGGATAATCGCAATCACAGCCGAGATTCGCGGTACTGGGGGTTTGTGTCGCGCGACGAAATTATTGCCCGGCCGCTGGTAATTTACTTCTCGCTGACGCGGCCGTCGCGAACAGATATTCAACAGGCGTCGGATGATAGACTTGGGCACGAAAGCGATGTTTCGGCGCATCTGAAAGGGTTTGCGCGCTGGAAGCGTATTTTTCGGGTAGTTCATTAGCGCGTGGTTTGCTTGGGAACCGAAGTGAATGGCTAAATCGGCTACGGGACAAGGGGATCATGGCCACGGAAGACAAGCTGGTGATCAATGGACCTGTTCCGCGCCTCATTGGGGCAAAAGGGGCAGACGGTGAGATCGGCTCTCAAGCTGTTTCAGAGGTGAAGGAGACGCCTTTCGAAGCGCTGGCCAGCATCTGTTCCGTGCTGGTAATTGGCATGTTCATCCTCACTTTTTTAGCGCAGAATTTCTTAATTCCGTCCGGATCGATGTTGGATGCCCTGCTGGTTGGAGATCACCTGCTGGTCGACCGCATTACGATCGCTCCGCGGCCGAGTTGGATGCCGCTGGTGCATTATCGTGAGCCGAAGCGTGGCGATATAGTGGTCTTTTTCGGGCCGGGGCAGCCGGATACGCACCTTGTGAAGCGATTGATCGGCGTACCCGGCGATCATATTCACCTGCGCAATGGCATAGTCATTCTCAACGGCGTGGCTCAGAACGAGCCGTACGTGAAACCCCGGCCAGAAGATGTTTACTCTCCCTACATCGACGATTTCCCATCGGTCCCGACTTCGGAGGCCAGTGGCGTTACCGCCGAGTGGGCGGTGGATCTGCCCAATCACATTCAGGGCAACGACCTCGTGGTTCCGCCCGGCATGTACTTCATGATGGGCGACAATCGGCACAACAGCAATGACGGGCGCTTCTGGGGATTTACGCCTCGCGCCAACATCGTAGGACGGCCTCTGTTCAATTACTGGTCCTTCAAAACTCCCGACGACCAGATGTACAAGACGGGGCTTGCGAACCAGATTGCCTGGATGGGGAACGTGGTGCTTCATTTCTTTACCGATACCCGCTGGAAGCGCACTCTTAATCCGGTGAGGTAGCATGAGGATAGTTGGTAGTCTGAAAAGTCGCGCAAACGGGGCTACGGAATAAAGGAAACATGGCCAAGGCAGACAGACTTGTAATGGAAAAGCCCGCACCCGGCGAGATCGCGGAGACCGACGCGAAGGTGAATTCCAACGCAGGGGAACGTGTTGAGGAGACGCCGTTTGAGGCGCTTGCGAGCATCTGTTCCGTGTTGGTCATCGGTCTTTTCATCCTCACATTTCTGGCGCAGAATTTTGTGATTCCCTCCGGGTCGATGGAGAAGACGCTGCTGGTTGGCGATCACCTGCTGGTGGATCGCATTACCCTCGCTCCCACGGCTTCGTGGATGCCGCTGGTTCATTATCGCGAGCCAAAACGGGGCGATATTGTCGTGTTTCTCAAGCCTGGCAATCCGGATATGTTTCTGGTGAAGCGGCTGATTGGTGTTCCCGGAGATCATATTCATCTGCGCAACGGAGTCGTGATCCTGAACGGCGTGGCACAGAATGAGCCTAAGGCCGCGCTCTGGCCAGGCGACACCTATTACCCGTATATCGATGATTTTCCTTCGGTTTCGCCAACGGAAGCGAACGATGTCACCGAGGAGTGGGCGGTCGATCTGCCGAATCATATTCAGGGCAACGATCTGGTTGTGCCGCCCGGGATGTTTTTCATGATGGGAGATCATCGGCATAACAGTCTCGATTCGCGCTTCTGGGGATTTGTGCCGCGCGCCAACATTGTTGGACGGCCTCTGTTCAACTACTGGTCCTTTAAGACACCGGATGACCAGATGGACAAGACAGGGATTGGCGACCGCATCTCCTGGATGGGGCATGTGGTGCTGCATTTCTTCACCGATACCCGCTGGAAGCGTACCCTGCACATGGTGAACTGACCATGACGGACCAAGGCGCTCGGGCGGAAAGAGCGCAGACGGGCCAAGAGAAAAGCAAGACCCGCTGGAGACGCCGTATCACGGTGGCAGCGGGCCTGATCGCGCTGCTCGCCGCCGGTCTGGTGCTGCCGCCTCTCATCAATATCAGCCGGTATCAGCGCAGGGTTGCCGCGCTGATGACGCAGTCGCTCGGCCGGCCGGTGCATATGTCCAGCGTGGAGCTTCGCTTGCTTCCGCTTCCGGGGTTTGTGCTGCACGATCTCTCGGTCAGCGAAGACCCGGAGTTTGGCGCGGAGCCGATTCTCTCGGCGCGAACGGTTGTCGCTTCGGTGCGGTTGCAGTCGTTGTGGCGGGGCAAGCTTGAGATCTACCGCGTCAGTGTCGATGAGGCCAGCCTGAATCTTGTGCGGTCGGCCCGGGGGCGCTGGAATCTGAGCTCCCTGATGTTGGGCGCTCAACCTGCGTTGACCGGCGGAGGCAGCCGGTCAACAGGTGCGCCGGTGATGGGAGCGTCGGCCCATTTTCCCTATCTTGAGGCGACGAATTCTCGCGTGAACTTGAAGAATGGGGCCGAAAAGAGCCCATATTCTCTGGTCAGCGCGGATCTTTCGCTGTGGCAGGATGAGCCGGGCAAGTGGCGTGTGCGCCTGCGCGGACAGCCGGTGCGCACGGATATCGAGATGAGCCTTGGGGACACGGGCGAAGTACGCATGGAGGCCCGTCTGCAAAGTGCAGCGGAGCTTCGCGCCATGCCGATTCAGCTTCAGATGGAGTGGCGCAATGCGCAGCTCGGCCAGCTTTCGCGGCTGCTGTTCGGATCAGACGCCGGATGGCGCGGCGATGTGACGGCGGATATCGACGTGCAGGGCACTCCCGAGAGCGCCCAGACCAGAGCGCGGCTGCGTGCGACCGGGGTGCGGCGCGAAGAGTTTTCGCCTGCGGTGCCGATGGACTTCGACGCCAACTGCAACTTTCGTTTTCAGCACTCGCAGAACGCATTGCACCAACTGGGGTGTGACACAGCCATCGGCGATGGACGGCTGCATCTGAAGGCAGAGCTGCCGGGGAATGCGGGCGAGCCGGAGGCGACGCTGGAGGTGCAGCAGGTTCCGCTACAGGCGGGTCTGGATATGCTGCGCACGATTCGCAGCGGCTTTGCGCCCGGTCTTTCGGTCGCAGGGAATGCCAACGGCAGCCTGAGTTATAGCCAGCCTGCCGAGGAGCCGGACAGCCGGACGACGAAGGGAACATTGCATCGCCGGGAACAAAAGAGGCTCGCGGATTCTGCAAAGGGGATTGAGGCCGTACCAACGAAATTGAAGGGAACGATTACGGTCGACGGCGGCCAGATCAAGGGCGGGGAGTTGAAAGAGCCGGTGGTGCTGCCAAAGATGGTCTGGACTCCGTCGTTTGTGCCCGGTTTTGCGAATGGCGCGGGATTAGGGACGAAGTTCACGATTGCTTTGGGGGCTGGAGCGCCTGTTCTACAAACTCCTGTCCAGCAGACTGCTGCCCCGTCGGGCGACCCCAAATCGAGCAGGGGAGCGGCGGCTCCGGTGCAGGCGATTGCGGTACGGATCGGGGTCGGCGCGCGAGGCTTCGATGCTGCGTTAACCGGAACTGCCGGGACCGCGAGAGTTCGCGAGCTGGCTTATGGCTTTGGTTTGCCGCACCTGGACGCGGCGGACGGCTTTACCGGAGGAACCGCGGATGTTGATGTTACCGCGACTGGTCCGTGGATTCCCGCAGCGGATGTTGCAGCATCTCTGCAGGATGGGGTAAGTGCTGCGAATGCTCCTTCGCCTACGTCAGCTTCCGCCAAAGCCTCGATGAGTGCGGGGCGAAAATCGAGGCTGTCGGCCTCGACTGCGGCGCCCACGGATCTCCTGGGACGCGACTCCGTCTCCGGAACTGTGCAACTGCACCACGCGCAATGGAAGGCGGCTTATCTGGCCCGTCCCGTCGACATGCTGCAGGCGACGATCACATTTTCCGGCTCTGACGTGGCTTTTGCATCCGACTTCACTTACGGAAGCGCCAAGGATGCTGGCAAAGACCAGATTCGAGGCTCGGCACAGGTCAATGCTCCTACGAACTGCAAGACTGGATCTCCCGGCGAGTGCGTGCCCGCCGTCCAATTGCGTTTTGGATCGCTCGACGCTGCGGTGGTGCAGTCCGCCCTTGTCGGAACTCCCGAGGAGAAATCGCTGCTTTCCCCGCTGCTTGACCGGATGCGGTCTTCCGAGAAGCCAAAATGGCCGGAAGTTGCTGTGAATGTTCAGGCGGATGCCCTGGCGATTGGCGCGGTAGTGTTGCAAAAGCCCGTCATTCACATGCGGTTGAAGGAAAACGAAATTCTTCTCGAGGATTGGGAAGCCGATTTGCTGGGCGGCTCGGCGAAGGGAACCGGCCGCTTTGCGTGGGCCAGCGACAGGCCGGATTATACGTTCGATGCTAATTTTTCTCATCTCAGCGCGACGTCTACCGGAGCATTGATCGAGGCCAAGTGGACAGGCGGACCGGTGAGCAGTAGTGGCAATATTCATCTTTCCGGATTGACGCCCAAGGATTTGGTGGCGTCTGCCTCCGGGAATCTCAACTTCGACTGGCAGAACGGCGCGATCTCGACGACAACCGGGGACGAGCCGAAGGAGCGAGCAGAGGAAGAAAAACCTCGGGAAACGAAATCTGAGGAATCGAAGCCTGCGGATACGAAATTCGACGAGTGGAAGGGAGTCGCGACCATCCACGGCGGAACGGTGCAAGTGGGCGAGAATACGATGCGCGTCGCTCGACGGACTCTGAGTATGGCTGGTGAAATACCCTTTGGTGGGCCTGCCAAATTGGCATTCGCGTCGAAGTCCGCAACTCGGCGCGGTCAGCCGGATCGGACGCCCGCCGTAAAATAGAGGAATGACGGCTTCTTCCTCTTCTGCTTCTGTAATCTCGGCTCCTGTAACAGTCCGCTGCAAAGGCGTTCTCTTCGACATGGATGGGATTCTCATCTCTTCGCTGGGATCGGTGGAACGAAGCTGGCGTACCTGGGGACTCGCTCGCGGAATCGACCCGACCACGGCGATTCATACCGCGCACGGCTGCCGGGCCATCGAGACCATCCGCAAGCTGCGACCCGATCTGGACGATGAGGCCGAGTTGAAGTTCATCGAAGACCTGGAAATCGCGGATAAGGAAGGGCTTGCCGTGCTTCCCGGTGTGCTGGACCTGCTTGCCGCCTTACCGGCCTATCGCTGGACGGTGGTGACCTCGGCGACCGAACGGCTGGCGCGTGTCCGCATGGCTGCGGGCGGCATTCCGGTTCCCAAGCACATTACGACGGCGGATCATGTCACGAATGGCAAACCGCATCCGGAGCCCTATTTGCGCGGCGCGGAGATACTGGAGCTAGACCCGCGAGACTGCGTGGTCTTTGAGGACTCCGCTTCAGGAACCAAAGCCGGGCGCGCGGCTGGATGCACGGTCATCGGAACGACCTTTTCTCACTCCGTCGAGGAACTGAGCGCGGCCCACTACCTGGTGACCGACCTTACGGGGATCAAGGTGGAACTGGCGCCGGAAGATCAGACGATTCTGTTGCACTTTGTCCCGTTAGCTATTTAAGGCTGCTGGCGTCCGCGCAGAATTGCACCCAGGATCTCATTGGCGCGCTGAAGATCGTCTTCCGTGTCGACACCGATGCTGTCGCCTTCGGCTTGTCCTACATAAATCGAAATGCCGTTTTCGAGCAATCTTAACTGTTCAAGGCGCTCGATCTGTTCGAGCGGAGATGGCGCGAGCGCGGCAAATTGCTCCAACGCCGCTTTCCGGTAGGCGTAGAGGCCAAGATGCTTGCGATAGCCGGTGAAGCCGATCCGGTCACGGTCGAAGGGGATGGTGGAGCGGGAAAAGTAGAGCGCGCGGCCATCTGCGGCGGTTACGACCTTCACCGCGTTGGGGTTGGCGAAATCACTCGCAGGGCAGGGAACAGAGATAGTGCTCACCTGCACTTCTGTACGTGCAAAGAGAGCCAGCATGGGCGCGAAGTGATCCGGAGTCAGCAAAGGCTCGTCGCCCTGAATGTTGACGTAGATCTCAGCGGCGATCTGCCGCGAAACCTCGTAGACACGGTCGCTGCCGCTGGCGCATTCAGGCGACGTCATGGCCACGGGAATTCCGCGTTCCCGGCAAGCTTCTTCCACTTCGGCGGAGTCGGTTGCGACGACAACCTCGTCCATCTGGCGGCTGGCGACTGCGGCGCGCCAGACCCACTCCACCATGGGTTTGCCAGCGATTTCGCGAAGCACTTTGCGGGGCAATCGGGTGGAAGCGAGCCGCGCCGGAATGACGCCAAGAATTTTTCCTCTACTCATCATCCTTGAGTCTAAACGGCGGATGTGGATCCCCCAGTCGACGGCAGTTTTCCGGTCGCTGCGTCGTTATCTCTCGATCTGGCCAGTCCTCTGTCTCGGTCCCAGAAGCAGTTGAAGGCCGGCGTATCCAATCCAGTTCGGTTGGGCATTTGCAGGCGCTATTTTCTGAAAGCTGCGCCCAGCCATCAACAAGAGCAGGACGGTGTTATTTCTGTTGAGCGAATGGCGCCCACCAGGGCCGAGAGTAGCTTCTCGTTTCTTTGCGAGGCCATTGACGCGATTGGCATCCTGTTGGTCATAGAGTTCGATGTATGCTTCGGTCTTCCTGGTGAACTCGCGTCCAACGATCACGCCACGTATCCATGATTGCGGAACGCTCCGGTCGGTGAACCAATAGCCCGCCTCACCGTCGACGCGGAAGGGTCCGATGCGCGCGTTTGCTTCCAGCGGGAGCAGAAATTGCGGTCCACCAACCAGGCCATCCTGAGAAGTCCGAGTCGTCGGATATTGAATCGAGAGCTGGGGATAGGTCGAGAATGAGAAATTTGATTCGGGTGTTTCCTCATCTTCCGTGTCCGAAGCAACAGATGCCGGTATGTGCTCATAGAATCGCCACTTTACGCCCAGCAGCGACTCTCCGAGATCGATGTCGATTGATGGGGGAGCCCCAGTTTCATTTCCGGGGTTTGCCAACACTTCATGAATGGCTATTGGCAGTTCGTACTTGAGCTGGATACGGTTCCCCAGGCCGTAATTGATGTCGAAGTCCGGAATGGAATAAGAGCCTTCCGTGGAATTGCGGTCGCCCAGCCAGCCGAAGTTGATCTCCCATTGCTTGCTGCCCGGCGTCTCGGGATCGTCTGTTCGGAACGGCGGCCCGGCCTGAGCACGAGCTACGCCGGCCAACAGGGAGAGGACGATAAGCAATCGACAGAAATAAAGCCATTCACGATTCGAGCAAACTCCCGATCGAGCGGAGTAAGTGAGCGTTAAACGCGTAATAGATTGCGCGGACTTCCCAATGCATGCCTGGCCGGGCTTCCTGTGGAGATGCATCAGGCTGATGTCGGTTTGAAGTTGATTGGTGATGGGAAGCAGCTACACGGTGGCCCCGTGCTCGATGCCCGATCGGCGTTGACAAGTTCGTTAGCGGCCTTTAAAGAAAGCGGCCTGCCAAACAAGTAACCTTGAGCTTGATCGCAACCCGCCTCGCAGAGAGCATTCGCCTGTGCCTGCGTTTCCACTCCTTCCGCGGTGACGGTAAGATCGAGAGTCCTGCCCAACGCCACAATCGTGCTTACGATGGCAGATGCCTTCAGGTCTATCTCCATCTCAGTCACAAACGAACGATCGATCTTGACCTTGTCGAACGGAAACTTCCAGAGATAGGTCAGACTTGAATAGCCAGTGCCAAAATCATCCAGCGCGATCGATATCCCCATTCCACGAAGCCGCGCAAGCTGGTCAAGCACCACATCTGTGTTTTGAAGCCACAGACTTTCGGTAACTTCCAACTCCAGGCGGGCGGGGTCAAGTCCAGAGACATGCAAAGCCTCCTGGACAACGGCAACGATATCTCCGTGCCGGAATTGGACCGGGGACAGGTTCACCGCTATCTTCAAAGGCTTCGTCCACGCGGCAGCCGTTCTACATGCGGTCTCCAGCACCAAGGCGCCGATGGGAACGATCAGGCCAGACTCTTCTGCAACGGGAATAAATACGGCTGGTGGCTGCGGCTTCCAATCCTCTGGCCAGCGTAGCAAGGCCTCAAACCCAAGAAGGTTGCCGTCGCGAAAGCTGACAAGCGGCTGATATTCCATTCGGAATGCTTTTGTTTCCAGAGCGCGCCGCAGGTCTGCCTCAAGCCGCCGGCGTTCGCGGAAGGCAGCGTCCATCCCAGCTTCAAAAAAGCGCACGGTATTGCGGCCCTCGGCCTTCGCCTTGTAGAGAGCGACGTCTGCGCAGGAGAGCAGCGAATCCCAAGTTTCGGCATCCGTCGGAGCAATCGCAACTCCGATGCTCGCCCCACAGACTACTTCGTAACCGCCGATATCGTACGGTTCGGAAAGAATCCTCTTGAGTCGCTCCGCGAGAGAGCTGGCTCCGGCGGGCTGATCGATGCCCACTTGCAGAATGACGAATTCGTCCCCTCCCAGCCGAGCCGCCATGTCTTCTTTGCGAATGACAGACTCCAGACGTTTTGCAAGCGCCCGCAGCACTTCATCGCCGGCAGCGTGCCCAAAACTGTCATTGATATCTTTAAATCGATCCAGGTCAAGGAACAGGGCCGCGACATGAGTCTTATTGCGGCGGGTCAATGACAGGGCTCTTGCCGCCGCCTCTTCTAGCCCCTTTCGGTTCGGGATGCGCGTCAAATTGTCGTTCTCGGCCAGGAATAATGCCTCTGCCTGAGCCACGCGGCGGGCCATCATCATGCGATAGACCATAAATCCGGGGATCCCGCCTGCAAACAGGACCGCAATGGCAATGATGCTTTCCGTGAGGAGAAGCGATCGCTCATAGAGCGCCTTGTCGGCGGTCTGATCGAGATACACCTCGAACACGCCGACGACAGATCCATTTCGCATGATCGGGATATAGGAATCGGCGAAATACGTCGGGCTCGCTGGTGGATGTCCGGCATAAGCTTCGGTATACGCTTTGCCGGATGCCACGGCGCCTGCAACTCTCTCTTTGCGGACCTCGGGAATGTTCGCCTGTTCCGATGCGGGACTCTTTCGCCCGGAAACGAAAACCACGCGGCCGGAGCTGCTCCAGATGAGGAGGCGATAGATGTCGCCATCCTGAGAGGCATCTTCGAGGAGGTTTTTTGTCTCTTCGGACGGCGTCGCTCCGGCGATTAGGGCAGGAATATCTGTGCTGCGCTCGATCGCAGCGGCCCCACTGCCGGAGGTCGATTGCGCATCCGCGCGCAACATATTCGCGGCAACGACGTTGCTGAGCTTCACCGCTCCGAGCACCAGGAGAACGATCATGGCGGCGATCAAAGCTATGCCCTGCAAGTCGACGGGAAGAAATCGTATGGCGCGGCTTTTCACTCTATGGCTCCACGGTCCGTATGGGCGGTCGGGAGATTTGCCGGAATGTTGGCTTTTTTGTGGTTCTATTGGCAGGTAATCTCGCCCATAAGGTAGGTATCGGCTCAGGAGGGGGGGTATTGATTAATACGTATGAACTATTTGTCGTCCGACGGAAGATCGGCCCAGTGAAACCGGATTTGCGGCTGGCCGGATCGTGCCAATGCCGCGTCCGTTAGGCGGTTGTCGCGGTTGGTCAAGTTTGACCTGCAATCCGGGGGTCCGTATCATCATATAGGCGCCTCGTTGCGCCCCCCTGCCTTGCAGTACCCTCCCGGCGGAGTAGCTCAGATGGTTAGAGCGACGGATTCATAACCCGTAGGTCGGCGGTTCGATCCCGCCCTCCGCCACCAGAAATCCTTCCTCAGCGCACGGGCGCGCTTCGGGCGCCAGAGTTGGTCCTGCTTGCGATGGCTGCGACGCGCCGGTACGAGTCGAGCCGGTCCTGATGCTCGTAGGTGTCGGTCACAACAATGATTTCATCGGCGTTTGTCTCGCTTACGAGGCGTTCCAGTCCGGCCTGCACGGTCGACTCCGACCCGACAATCGCCTCGGCGAGGCGAGCGTCTACGGCTTCCCTTTCAAATTCGCGCCAGAGCGGCTCCATGGAATCGACCGGCGGAAGCAGCTCGACTGGCTGGTTTCGGATCAGCCGGAGGAATCGCTGCTGTGCGGAGGTAAATATTCTTTGCGCAGCGGCATCGGTTTCGGAGGCGATGATTGGGACGGCGACCATCAGGTGCGGCTCTTGCAACGTTGCGCTGGGCCGGAAATCATTGCGATAGATACGGGCCGCATTGTAGAGATGGTCGGGAGCGAAGTGGGCCGCGAATGCAAAGGGCAGCCCTTGCATCGCAGCCAGCCGTGCGCTGAAGGTGCTCGACCCGAGAAGGGTGATCGGGACATTGCTGCCCTGTCCCGGGATGGCTTTGACGGCTTGGCCGGGTTTGGCGGGGCCGAGGTAGGTCTGGAGTTCGGCCAGAAGTGCGGGGAAATCTTCGCCGGTCTGGGCCAGGTCTCGGCGCAGGGCGCGCATGGTGTACGCATCGCCACCGGGAGCGCGTCCGAGGCCGAGATCGATTCGGCCAGGATAAATGGCGTCGAGGGTGCCAAACTGCTCGGCGACGACGAGCGGCGCGTGATTGGGCAGCATGACCCCACCGCTGCCGACACGGATCGTCTTGGTCGCCCCGGCTACCTGGCCGATAAGGACCGGCGTCGCGGAACAGGCGAGGCCGGCGATGGAGTGATGCTCGGCTAGCCAGAAGCGGCGATATCCCCACTGCTCTACGTGTTGCGCCAGATCGACGGAGCGGGCGATGGCGTTACCCACGGGCTCCCCGGAGCGCATGCCGACCAGATCCAAAACCGATACTGCCAGTCCTTTGTTTTCCATGGATCATTGGATGAGGGAGCCGGGCAAGCGATGCGGAAGTCAAGCCTCTGTCGGAGTTCGGCAGCGCGCTTCGGTCTTGAAGGATGGCAAGAGGCCGACCTGAAGCCGATCTGGGAAGAGAATTTACCCGCCAGGATGGCGCCGCGTCACTTTTGGAATACTGTTTGCGGTATCATGCGTCTATTAGTAGTGTGGATTTCCCCTGCCTTTGCGGCGCGGAGTCCAGTTTCGGGGTGGCAATGAACCGTTTCTTTCAGCGTTCTGTCTTTGTGCTTTCACTGGGTCTGCTCGTGGCCCTCATCGCCGGAGAGTTTGGCCTGCGGGCTGTGCGCGCCGGCTCCAGTGACGATGGCGCTTACAAGCAGATCAACGTGTATCAGCAGGTGTTGAAACATATCCAGGCCGAGTATGTGACCGAGCCCAACATGACGGATGTGACGTCGGGCGCGCTGCATGGCCTCCTGGAGACGCTGGACGCCGACTCGAGCTACCTGACCCCGACGGAATACAAGATTTACAAGGACCACCCCATTGGCGCGGACGGGCAGATTGGCATAACCGTCTCAAAACGCTTCGGTTACGCCGTCGTTGTCAGTGTTTTGCCTGGCTCGCCGGCGGAGAAGGAGCACTTTACGGATGGCGACGCGATCGAGTCCATTGAAGGCAAGTCCACGCTGGAGATGTCGCTGGCGATGATCAAGGTGATGCTGGAAGGCAAGCCGGGTTCGGAAGTGACGCTCTCGCTTATTCGTCCGCATAAACAGGATCACCCAGACAAGGTCACGCTGACGCGCTCGATCGTCTCTGTTCCGGCGCTGGGCGAGCAGCAGTATGAAAATGCGAGCATTCTGTATCTGAAGCCGGTGGTGCTCACGCCGGCGCGGGTGGACGAGATCGCCGCGCATCTGAAGTCGATGGCGAAGAACGGCAATAAGAAGGTGCTGTTGGACCTGCGGGACGTGAGCGATGGCGACGAAGCTCAGGGCGAGCGGCTGGCGAACCTCTTCCTGAAGCAGGGCACGCTGGCGACGGTGAGCGGACAGAAGTATCCGACGCAAACTTTTAGCGCGGACCCATCCAAATTTGTGACCGATGCGCCTTTGGCGGTGCTGGTCAATCGCGGGACGGCAGGCGCGGCTGAGCTGGCTGCTGCTGCGCTGGCGGACGATAAGCGCGCTGATCTGGTTGGCGAGCGCACATTCGGCGAGGGTTCTGTGCAGAAGACAATCGAACTGCCTGACGGCGCCGCGGTGATTCTGACGGTGGCGACGTATTCCAGCCCAGGCGGCAAGAAATTTTTGGAAGACGCCGTGACCCCTGGTGTTGTGGTCGGACTGACTCCGGAGCAGGAAGCGGAAGAGGACGAAACCGGCACGCAGCCGAAGACCGATGCTCCGCTGGATAAGGCGCTGGAGCTGCTGAAGGCCAAGGCCGCGTAGCTTAATCTGGAACGAAAGCAGGGTTAGGGGCGGCAGGGTTTTCCTGCCGCCCTAATCTTTTTCCGGCTTGTAAGGACTGGTACCCTCGGTCAAAAGCTCACACCCAGATATTCTGCCGCGTGGTAGGCTCGGGCTGAGGCATCTGATTTTGGCTTCCACCTCCCCACAGCAGTTACCGGCCAAGGGCGGCTTCCGGCCGCCGCGATTGCGGTCGGAAAAGGCCCCGGAACAGCAGCGGCGCAAGCTGACTGGGCGATGGACCTTCGCGGTGCTTTTTTCGCTTGCCGCAATTGCCGGTTCGCTGGCCGGGCTGACTCTGGTTTACTCGGTCGACCTGCCGCAGATTCACGATCTTGAGCGCTACCGGCCCTCGACAACCACGGAACTCTATGATCAGAAGGGCCGGCCGTTTGGCTCATTTGCGCTGGAGCGCCGCATCATCGTCAATTACGAGGATTTTTCACCGGTTTTGCGCCAGGCGGTTATCTCCATTGAGGACAAGAACTTCGCGTCGCACTGGGGCATCAATGTCTTTCGCGTCGGCGGGGCTCTCTGGCACGATATTGTTTCGCATGGTCGCGCTCAGGGCGCTTCGACGTTGACGATGCAACTTGCGCGCAATCTCTTCCTCTCCGCCGAGCGGACGACGGCGCGCAAGGTGCAGGAGGCGTATCTGGCTATCCAGATCGAGCGCTCCTTTACCAAGGAACAGATCTTCACGCTTTACGGAAACCAGATTTACCTGGGCCACGGGATGTACGGCTTCGAAGCTGCTTCTGAATTCTATTTTTCCAAACATGCCAGCGAACTGAATTTGACGGAAGCTGCGCTCCTGGCCGGGTTGCCGAAGGGGCCGGTGGCCTATTCGCCGCTGCTCAATCCGGAAAAGGCGCTGCGGCGCAGAAACCTGGTGCTGACCGAGATGGAGAACGACCGGGTCATCACGAAGCAGCAGGCGGATGCCGCGCGCTCGGCGCCTTTGGGGCTGCACATCGCGCAGCCTGAGATGTCGGTGGCTCCGTGGTTTGTGGAGGAGGTGCGGCGCGAACTGGAGAAGCAGTTTGGCGCGGAGGAAGTCCACGAAGCCGGTTTGCGGGTTGAGACTACGCTCGATGTCGACCTGCAGCAGGTGGCGAATCATGCCGTGGAGGACGGAGTAGCAACCTACGAGCGCCGACGCGGATGGAAAGGCGTGAAGCAGAACCTGATTACGCAGGGAATCGATACCGAGAGCTATAGGCATCCAGACTGGGTGATGAAGGTTAAGGATGGGGATTACGTGCATGCGCTGGTGACTTCCGTGTTGCCGCTGGAGATTCGCGCGCGGGTTGGGAATATGCCGATTGTGATGACTCCGGAGGACTGGAAGTGGACAGGCCAGGCGCACGGAGACGATCTGGTCAAGCCGGGGGATGTGATTTATGTGCAGCTTGCGCCGGGCATGGAAGGGACGGCGCACAAGGCGACGCTGGAGCAGGATTCAGGGGCCGAAGGCTCGCTGATGGCCATCGACAATACCTCGGGTGATGTGCTGGCGATGGTTGGAGGGCGCGATTACGCGGTTTCGCAGTTCAATCGTGCGACGCAATCGGAGCGGCAGACGGGGTCGAGCTTCAAGCCTTATGTGTACACGACGGCGATTGAGGACGGCGTCAAACCGGAAGACATCATCGTCGACGGACCAGTCAGCTTCGGCAGCTACACGCCGCACAACTACGAGGGCGACTACAAGGGCGCGATGACGGTGCTGAACGCTTTCGCCGAGTCGCGGAATATTCCGGCACTCAAGCTGGCGGCGCGCGTGGGCATCCACAAGGTCATCGACACGGCGCATCGCTTTGGAGTGACTTCGAATATCCCGGCATATCTGCCCGTGGCGTTGGGCGCGGTCGAGATCACGCTTCAGGAGCAGGTTGCTTCGTATGCCGTGTTCCCGAACGACGGCGTCCGGGTGACGCCGCGATTGCTCAAGAAGGTTTCAAATGCGGACGGGATTACGCTGTGGGAACAGGCTCCCTCGGTGACCGAGGTGACCAGCCAGCAAACCGCGCGCACGATGATGCGACTCTTGCGCGAGGTGACGCGGTCGGGAACGGGAGCGGCCGCAGCGCAGCTCAAGCACCCTCTTGGAGGCAAGACAGGTACGACGAGCGACTACACGGACGCATGGTTTCTGGGCTTTTCTCCTTCCGTCACTTGCGGGGTCTGGGTTGGCTTTGACAGCCGCGAGTCGCTGGGAGAGAAAGAGACAGGAGCCAGGGCCGCGCTGCCGATCTGGATGACATTCATGAAGGCAGCCATTCAAGGCAAGGACGACGAGCGTTTCCTCGGAGATGCCGCGCCGGTTCCATCCGTTGCGAAGACGGATGCCGCTCAGGCCGCCGCTGTTGCGCCGGGAAAGCCAGCGGCAAAGCTTGCGGGTGCGTCCGCGCCTGCCGTAACGCCAAAGCCGGGACAGCCCTCGGGGGTGGTCAAGCCTACGCCCCCGGTCTCCGTTGGGGCAAAAGCGATCGTTGTTCCACCAGTGAAGGCCGTGACGCCGGCTGCACAGGGAACTCCCGCGAAGCCGGTCGTCAGACCAGCGTTCCAACCGTCTGCCGGGACAGGTAGCCTACCCAAGCCCACTCTGCAGCCCAAGCCAGCCTTACCCCAATAGTCTTAAGAAACTGGGAGCTACGAAATCGGTTCCGACCCTGTCGCGCTGGAGCCGAGTAAATTGGCAAGGTGGTGAAAGCGCTTTGCTTGTCCAATATCCTTCATGATCTGCGCTTTCAGCGCTTCGGGCGAAGGCCATGCGATTTCCGGGCGTAAACGACGGAGGAATTCGAGTTCCAGCGGCGTTTCTTCGATCAGATCAACCGGCTCGAAATTGAGAATATGCGACTCGACGGCGAAGGATGGCTCTCCGAAGGTGGGGCGATTGCCGATGTTCGTGATGGATTGGAAGCAGCGGTCGCCTTCTGCGGTAGCAATCGTCAGGCGGGTGACGTAGACGCCGAAGGCAGGCAATAGTTCGCTATATGGAGCCAGATTGATCGTGGGCACTAGCAGCCGGCCGCCGATGCCGCGTCCGCGAGCTGGTGTGCTGCGGATCGAGAAGGTGTGGCCCAGCATCCAGCGCGCGCGGCGAACGTCTCCCGCAGCGACGAATTCGCGGATAGCCGTGCTGGAAACCGCCATTCCGCGCACCTGGACTGCGGGATGGACGGTCACTTTGAATCCAAACTCCTGGCCGAATGCCGCCAGTTCGACGACACCTGCCTGGGCGCGATGGCCGAAACGGAAGTTGGCACCTTCGTGAATGGATCGGAGCCCGAGTTTTTCGACAAGGATGGTCTCGACGAATTCGCGAGCCTCCAGACAGGCTAGTGACTCGCAAAAGGGAAGCACCAGTACCGCTTCGATGCCGGTTGTGGCCATCAGATGCAGCCGCTCAGGGATGGGCGCCAGCAATTGCGGGGCGGATGCAGGGCGCAGAAACAGCTCCGGGTGAGGGTCGAAGGTGATGGCGATGGAGCGATAGCCGTTCGCGCGAGCCTCAGCCGCCACGGTGGACATGACCTGATGGTGGCCGCGATGGACGCCGTCGAAGTTGCCGATCACGGCGACCGAGGGGCCAAATCCGCCGGGGATCTCTTCGAGGGAACGAAAAACCTGCATCTTCTCACTCATACGAGCGTCACCGGAAAAGTCAGGCCGTCGTGGGCCAGCGCCATGCCTTCGGGGAGGTTGGCGTTGGTTTCGGCGGCTCCAAGATCGTGCGAGATATGGGTGAACCAGGTCTGGCGCGCGCCGATCCGGTTGGCCCAGCGGACGGCCTGATCGAGCGTGGCGTGACTCGGGTGCGGAGTATGCCGCAGGGCGGAGACCACGAGCACATCCAGCCCTTTGAGCAGAGCAAAGCTCTCTTCGGGGATGGTGCTGACGTCGGTCATGTACGCCACGTTTCCGAAGCGATAGCCAGTGATGGGCAGCTCTCCGTGAAAGACGGGAATCGGGGTGAAAACCACCTCGTGAACGGGAATCGGCGTGTCGGAGGCGACGTCTTTGATGGCGACGCGGGCGCGCGTGGGGTATTTCGCGTCGGGCGAAAAGGTGTACGAGTAGACGTGCTCCAGAACGGTGCGAGTCTCCGGCGTGGCGTAGAGCGGGATGGGGCCGAATTGGCGGTAGGTCACGAAGCTGAGAGGACGCAGATCGTCCATGCCGAAGATGTGGTCGGCGTGGGAGTGGGTGTAGAGAACGGCGTCCACGTGTCTGATTCCAGCAAGCAGAGCCTGCTGGCGGAAGTCGGGGCCGGTGTCGATCAGCACGACGCGCTCGTCTGGCTGGTAATGGCCGCTTGTCCGACCATCGGCGCGACTGCTTTGAGGGGCAGGCCAGCGCACCAGCAGGGATGGTCGCAAGCGGCGGTCGTGCGGGTCTGACGAGGTGCAGACCTTGCAGTTGCAGCCCAGGGTAGGCACTCCCATGGAAGTGCCGGTGCCCAGGAATTTGACCGTGCCTTGCAATGCTCCCGACATTCGGTTAGCGCTTCGCTCCGGGGGGTGGGGGCATCGGCGGCTGCGGTTGCGCCGAGATCATCCGGGTCAGTTCGAGGAAGGTCATGCGCAGCTCGTAGAGCACGGTGTCGATGGTGCGGGACTCCTGTGGCGTGAGGTTGCCTTTGGTCTTTTCGAGCACTACGCTGAGTAGGTCGATGGTCTGGCGTGCGCCGAGAATATCGACGCGCGGGCGCTGCCCTTCGGGAGTTCCCGCACCCATCTGCATCATGGCAGAGAGATAGAGCTGCTGCACGAGGTGTTCGAAGCCGATTTTTTCCGCCGCCGGTGCGCCGGGATTCTGCGCGCGGACGAGATTCTCCAGCCGCTCGGCAGCCTGGTCATAGGCGAGCTTTTGAAAGCGGGATTCTTCGGCCGAGGGAGCCGGGGGGAGCTGAGCCTCGTCGCCGAAATCTTCTTCCTCGGCAACGGCGACGGTTGGAGCAGGCGGCTCCGGCTTCGCTGCGGCTGGTTGAATGGGCTCAACCAAGGTCAGGCGCGGGGCGGATGCTGGAGCGGACGCGGAACCGGATTTGGCTACTGGTTCCGATGGCTCGGAAGAGGCGGTGGTGGACTTGGCTTCCGTGCTTGCGGAAGAATCGTCGTCGGCGCGGAATTTGCGCCGGTCAACTACGGTGAACTTGGGTGTATCGCTCATGGATCTCTCTCGCGGCCCTCTGGCCTTACGTCAATTTCGGTGAGGTGTGAAGAATCTGTGCTATTCCGCCTGGATAGGTGAGCGGCTGGTTGCCGACCTCGGCCTCAGAGCGAATCATGGCTATTGCAAAGATGCGGCGTGCGCCATTTCGTTGCAGTGAGGCGACGCTGGTGACTGCGCCGGCAGGTTTGGCTTCGGGGTTGCCTGAAATGCGCAGTTCAGCGCCGATGGATGGGAGTTCGCCCGGATGGTCTGGAGTCAGTTCCAGGGCTCGCAGATGGCGGTGCACCTGGCCCCGGGAGCGGATGCGTTCGACGATCTCCTGGCCGAGATAGCAGCCTTTGGTGAAGCTAAGGGCGCGATCCTGGGCGGTTTCCTGCGCCAGATCGCGGCTCTGGATGTCTATGCCGTAAGCCGGAACGCCCTCGACGATGCGCAGGGTCTCGATCGATGCCGCGCCCACGGGCTTAGCACCGGCGGCGCACAGAGCCTGCCAGAACGCAGGGATTTCCTCGACTGCTGTCCAAAGAGTAAAGTGCGGCACCACCGGGCCATAGCCGCGATAAACCCGGACGGCGACCCCGTTAATCGTGCCGCTTGTGCTGGTGAATTCATCGGAAAGACCGTTGAGCCCCAGTTTGATCAGTATGGCTTCGGCCTGTGGACCGGTCAGGCCCAGCGCCGATTGGCCGGACAGCGGGGTCAGCTCGACGTCATCCATGATGATGAAGCGGTCCAGATGCGCCAACAGCGCCTCGGATTGCTCCGCGGTGATTTCCAGCTCCAACTCGTCGCCGCTGCGCCAGACGCAGGCGTCACCCTGGATTCGCCCTTGCGCATTGAGGACGAGGTTGTAGGTTCCGCTCCTGTCCGGCAGCGCTTCCACCATATTGGTGACCATGCCGCTCAGCCAGCGGAAGCGGTCTTCGCCGCGCAGCGCGACCCGGCGGAGCCAGCCCAGATCGTGAACGGCGACGCCTGAAACAAGTGCTCCAGTTTCGGCCTCTGTCGCGTCCAACTGCTGAGGGGTGAGTGCGCCGAGATAGGAAGTCATTGCAGACGAGGGAGCCAGTCCGGCACCGGCAAGATACTCCGCCAGCGCTGTGATCTGGGGTTCGGTCGTCAAAGTCTGATCCGTCATAGCGGGCTCTTGAGGCGAAATCTGCGATTTCTTCGAGGATTCGGAGCGCATAACGCCAATGTTGATTATAGCGTTTGGGGTATATTTCGAGTTAAGGCGCTGCAAGTGTAGGCGTTTCCTGGCGAGATGATGGCGAGATGATTCTGAGCCGCCTGATTCGGGAAGTTTGAGTGGAGAGCGAATGAGACGAAGTCACACGATCTGGCAATCCGGCGGCAGGAAGCTTCTGGTTTCCGCTGCCGGTTTTGCGTTGCTGGCATTGCCGGTAGCCCGCGCCCAGGGAAATAAGCCCGAACAGACGCCATCGGCCGATCCAAAACCCCAGGCCGAGACGCACATTACCCCAGAACAGGCCAAAGCGCTCTTTCGCAGCGTCGATGAGTTGATCAAATTTGCTTCGGACGACACCGGCCTGCCGATTAAGCATGAGGTCAAGCGAACTCTGACCACGCGTGCCGCGGTTGAGAAGTATCTGAGCGAGAAATTCGATGAGGACGAAGATGCGAAGCGCATGCAGCGTGGCGAAATTGTGCTCAAGAAGTTTGGCCTGCTGGACCGCGACTTCAACCTCAAGCCCTTCATGCTGTCCTTGCTCAAAGAGCAGATCGCGGGCTATTACGACTCCAAGACCAAGACCGTTTACATGCTGGACTGGATCGATCCCGAGACGCAAAAGCCAGTTCTGGCGCATGAGTTGACGCATGCGCTACAGGATCAGCACACGGACCTTGAGAAATGGAACGATCAAACGCCCTCGGACCTCTCTCACAACGCCACCGAGGACAACGATCATCTGGCGAAAGATGAATTGGACACGGCGCGCACAGCCGCTCTCGAAGGCCAGGCAATGGCGGTCTTTCTGGATTATTCGTTGAAGCCAAGTGGTCGCAGTATTATCAAAAACCCCGAGTTGCTGGACCAGTTGCAGAACCAGATGCAGGCCACGGATGATTCACCAGTGCTGTCCCGCGCGCCTCTGCTGCTGAGCGAGTCACTGCTCTTTCCGTACAAGGACGGCTTGAGTTTTGAGCAGGACGTGTGGATGGACAAAGGCCGCCAGGCAGCATTTGCCGGGGTGCTGGACCGGCCGCCGTCGTCGAGCTGGGAAGTTATCAATCCGCGCGCGTATGAACAGGGAAAACAGTCGCCGATATTAGTGCTTCCGGATATTCATCCGCTGCTGAATAAAACTTACAAGCCCTATGACATCGGGCAGGTGGGCCAGCTGGATTTGCGTATTCTGGCGCAGATCTTCGGTGGAGAAGCGGCAGCGCGGGAACTTACTCCGGCGTGGGATGGAGGCATTTATTGGGCTGGACAGAAGATAAGCGCCAAGACTCCGGAAGAACTGGCATCTACTAGCTCAGTGGCGCTTCTTTACTTATCCGCCTGGAAGAGCAATGCTTCGGCGAACTCGTTTGCCCGCATGTATGCCGACGAATTGGGTCGAAAATACTCCGGTGTAAAACTTGACGTTGCGGACAAGGCTCCTTCCTCGCAACATGGGGATGAGGTCATTTATTCAACGAACGAGGGTCCCGTGTTGATTACGGTGCGCGGCAAGTTTGTCTTTGTTTCCGAGAGCTTTGATCTTGTCACTGCACGTAAATTGGCGGACCTGCTTATCGATGGCCAGGGAACCGGAGAAATGCGAACAGCAGGAGTGACCCTTCCGCGGCCCACACTGACGGAGAGCTGGGTGAGCTTCCTGCACTCCTGCGGAATGATGAAGGCAGCGGCGCTACACTAACTGCTCTGCTTCCTTGCGTTCTACCGACTGAATCAGATCTTTTACCGGCATAGCCTCGCCGTAGTGCCAGCCCTGAGCGAGGATCTCCTGGTCGAGATTGGCAAAATACTCGGACTGCTCCGCAGTTTCCACGCCCTCGACAACGACCTTCACGCGGAGCGTGTTGGCCATCGCCAGAATCTGCGGAACGATGACAGCGGTGAGGGAGCCTGTGCCAATGGCGTCGGTAAAGGCGCGGTCAATCTTGATGGCATCCACGGCGAGTTCATTCAGGTACGAGAGGCTTGAATAGCCGGTTCCGAAATCGTCGATGTAGAACTCATGGCCGCGCTCGCGCAGCTTACCTATCGCCGAGATCGCCAGATGATGGTCGGCGGTGGAACGCTCGGTCAATTCGAGGTTGATGCTCTTCGATTCGATGCCGCGCTTGCGCAGCAGCGTCTCCAGCATCGGCAGAAATTGCGGGTCGGCAAGGTCGGCGGCGGCGATGTTTACGTTGATGTGGAAATCAGGGTTGGCGCGCAGGAAATTGCCTAATTCGGCAACGATTCTTCGCAATACTGCGCGAGTGAGCTTGCCGATGAATCCGAGTTCTTCTGCGGTGGCCACGAAGATGTCGGGCCGAACGTATTCCCCATCCTCGTCGATCCATCGCGCCAATGCCTCCGCGCCGACGATCTTGCCGGTCTTGATATCGACGATGGGCTGATAAACGAGTGTGATCTGATTGCGACGGATTGCGCGGCGCAACTGTGCGGCAAGGGATCTCTTTCGAGGCTGTGAGACCAGCGTCAGGCCTAGCGCAATCCCCGCAAGAGCGCCCAGCACGACGAATCCTCCGATGAGCTCCGCGTTCGATCGGAACGCGTCCCGGAAGGTGATTCCGGCGATCATGCACGGCGCGTAGCGCGTGGAACATCGCGCCAGGTACAGGGCATCTCCCTTCATCACTTCCTTTTCCGAAAAGACTTCTGCGTTGGTGATTTCCAAGGGATCCCCTGCCGTTCGCAAGACCTTGTTGGTGGTCCGGTTGGTCAGGGTTGTGGTGTAAGTCATCGGGGGCTCACTGAGATGGCTAAAGGCATTCTGGGCTGCAACGAAGTTTGCTTCTCCAGATTGGGTAATATCCCCGAGCATGCCAGGCACGGTGATAAGAGGCGCGTGCAGCCAGATGGCTCTGCCGCTCCGCAAAACAATATCGGGTTCCGGTTCCTGGACGGGATGATCGAGCCGTCCATTGACGGAAGAGCAGTACAGTATGCTATTCCGCACTCTTCCGATTTCTTTCACCAGATGGCCATGAAATACAAGGCCGCGGAGCCGCGCAATGTCCTCATCCGAGCAGAAGGGAAAGGGAGACGCATTCACCGCGTCGAGCGTCGCGACAATCTCGTTGTTGTAGGTTTCCGCGTAGTTCAACAGATATCTGGCAAAGTGATCCAGCCGGCTTTCCGTTGCCTGAAAGGCGACCGTCAGACCAATCGCGAGCCCGGCAATGATGCAGAGCAGCGTGACCGCCAGCACACGAAGGGCAGACCGAACCGGGTTTCTTTCCAGCGGCTTCACTCCGACTTCTCCGAGCACAGATAGATAAGGCCTTTGGCTGGGACTGGGAGACCGAAGAACCATCCCTGTCCAAGGATCGCCGGGTCGCGGTCTGCAAAATATTTTGCCTGATCTTCCCGCTCGATTCCCTGGACCACGACCCTGAGGTCAAGAGCCTGGGCCACGGCAAGGATCTGCGGAACGATTGAGGCGGTTACAGACTCGGTGCCGATGGTCGCGATAAACGTGCGGTTGACCTTGATTCCATCGACATTCAACTCGGTGAGATAGGCCAGGTTGGAGTATCCGGTGCCGAAGTCGTCGATGAATGTCGCGTGCCCCCGCTCGCGAAACCGGTGGATCGCAGCGACAGCAACATCGCGGTCGGAGGTGGCTCGTTCCGTTAGTTCAAAGGCGATGTTCGCTGGCTTGATCACGCCTCCGTCGAGCTTCTCGTCCAATAGCAGCAGCAGCCGTGGGTCTGCGAGATCTGCTGGAGCGAGGTTGACGTTAACGCGGAAAGCAGGGTTCCATTCCAAAATCGGGCGGATTTCTTCGAGCGACTGGGTGAGGATGAATCGGGTGATATCGCTGGCAAAGCCCTCGGCTTCGGCCAATGCAACGATGGTTTCCGGGCGAATGCTTTCTCCGTCTTCATCGATCCAGCGCGTCAGTGCTTCGGCGCCGACGATGCGATGGCTGCCCAGTTCAACGATCGGCTGATAGGCCACGGACAGCCTGCCGCTCAGAATTGCCCGTTTCAGTTGATTGGCGTGGCTGCGCTTTTTTCGTCCCACAATTGCGAGCGCTGCAGCGCAGGCGATGCCGGCGGCCGCGCCGGAAGCTATGTATCCAAATAGCAGCGCTCGATTATTGCGCCAGACTTCGTCGATGCGAATGCTTGTGACCGCGCATAGTCGAGACGACGCGAGGCACCGCGCACGATACAGTCTGTCTGCAACGCGAACAGTCTTATCTGACTTGAGCACTCCGGCGGGAATCGGAACGGATTCGGCGATACCGGAAAAAAGGATGTCCCGGTGTTGATTCGAATGAGCCGGATCGACTGCGCCGACTGCATATTGGAGCGGCTGTTGAGGGAAGTCGGAGAAGGTATCCGGGCCGATCACTGCATCCGCATTCCGGAAGGCTGAAATCTCACCGCGGTCCCCTGCCGGGACATACAGCGGATAGCTTTTATATAAAAAGGTGCCGTCCTGGAGAGTCATATCCGGCTTCAACATCGGAATTGGCGCAGCAAGTCTTCCAGTGGTTGCCGAACAGAGAAAGGTGTTTTCGTGCAGGCGGCCAACGTCTTTGAGAAATCGTGCGGAGAAAGTAAGCCGGCGCAGCAGGGTGATGTCCTGGTCGGAACACGGTGGGTATGAGGAGGCATTGGCTTCGGCGAGCGTGTTCCTAAGCTCGTCTGCGAGATCGCGCTCGCGTTGCAGAAGACGATCGGCGTAGCTCGCGAGACGGGAGCTTGTCGCAAAGAGGATCGATTCGGTTCCGACAAAATATCCGGCCAGCACTCCGAGCAGGATGGCGACTGACGATACCCACAGTCGATCGAGCCGGTAAATATTGCGAATCTTCAGCATCCGTAACTTTCCGCGAAGAATTGCAAATAGTGCGCTGGGAGGTTTTGCCCTGCCTATGCCAGCCATGTGCCAGACATGGACGGTTCGGGCCTGGATTGCCGCCTCCGTTATCGATTCATCGAACTGCGCCGTAGGCTCCATTTCGTTCGGGCCCGCAGGGATGATCTTGCCAGCTCCAATGGTTGTAAAGCGTTACAGTAATGCAGCGATGTCGACGTTTGCAGAAGTGTATCGTATTTGAAATAAATTATTGCTGAATATTCAGCCCTTCAGGTTATCGCCGCGGATGTTTCGACGGGCATTGGCGACCAGTATACTAAGGTGTTTGGTCTGAAATTCGTAAGTGCGCCGGTTATGGCGGCACCGCGCAGAGGAGTGTTGTTTGCAGGAAGCTGAGATTGGAATCATTGGCGGTAGTGGTCTTTATTCTATGCCCGGTCTGACGGAGATCCGCGAAGAAAAGGTTTCGACTCCCTTTGGCGATCCGTCGGACAGCTTCATTCTCGGGAAGCTGGAGGGCCGCAAAGTTGCTTTTCTGGCGCGTCATGGACGGGGCCACCGGTTGCTGCCCTCAGAGTTGAACTTCCGCGCCAACATCTACGCGATGAAGCAGCTTGGCGTGGAGCGCATTGTTTCCGTTTCGGCGGTGGGGTCGCTCAAAGAAGAGCACAAGCCTACCGATTTCGTCATTCCTGACCAGTTCATCGACCGGACTTTTCTGCGCAAGAGCACGTTCTTTGGCGATGGTATCGTTGGCCACGTTGCCTTTGGCGATCCGGTGTGCGCGACTGTGGCTGCGGCTGCCGCCGACGCCTGCACCAGCTCCGGCGTTACCGGCAAAAAAGGCGGCACGTACATCTGCATGGAAGGGCCGCAGTTCTCGACCAAGGCCGAGTCAAATCTCTATCGCAGCTGGGGCGCGGACGTGGTGGGCATGACCAATCTTCAGGAGGCGAAGCTGGCCCGCGAGGCGGAGATCTGCTACGCGACCGTGGCGATGGTTACCGACTACGATTGCTGGCATCCGGATCACGATTCGGTCACCGTGGAGCAGATCGTGGCTGTCCTGCACCAGAACGCGGAGAACGCGGCCAAGGTGGTTCGCGCGACTGTAGCGGCTTTGCCCGCCGAACGCAATTGCGCCTGCGCCACCGCGGCAAAGTACGCGATTCTTACGCAGCCGGCGGCAATTCCAGCCGAAGCTCGCGAACGGCTGAAGCTGCTCTTCGGAAAGTACCTGAACTCGTAGGATTGGGATAAATAATGGCGATTACCGTTGTAGGCAGTGTTGCATTCGATACCGTTGAGACTCCGGCAGGGCGCGTGGACCGCTGCCTTGCGGGTGCGGCGACTTACTTCTCCCTCGCTGCAAGTTACTTCACCGACGTGCGCGTGATTGCTGTGGTGGGCGAGGACTTCACCGCGAAGGAAGAAGCCGTCTTCGCCGCGCGCGGCATCGATACACGCGGGGTGGAGCGCGCACCGGGCAAAAGCTTCTTCTGGCAAGGCTCGTATCTAGAAAACCTGAACGAAGCGAAGACTCTTCAAACGGATTTGAATGTTTTCGCCTCGTTTGAACCCAAGATTCCCGCGGCATATCAGGACTCCGAGTTTCTTTTCCTTGCCAATATCGATCCGGTGTTGCAAAAGCGCGTGCGCGATGCGATGCCCGGCGTGAAGCTGGTGGGCGGCGACACGATGAATTACTGGATCAACGACCACCGCGACAATCTGCTCAAGATGCTCGCGTGCGTCGATATCCTGCTCATCAACGACACCGAGACCAAGCTGCTGGCCGGAAGCAGAAATCCGGTGAAGGCGGCGCGGGATGTATTGTCGCTGGGACCTAAGTCGCTGGTGGTGAAGCACGGCGAGTATGGCGCGACGGCCTTCTTCGGTCCGAACTCGTTTCACGGGAATGGGTTGGATTCACATCATCCATTTCGCGCACCCGCACTGCCGCTGGCTGAAGTTGTGGACCCGACAGGCGCAGGCGACAGCTTTGCCGGCGGTTTCTTCGGCTATATTGCCTCTCAGCCGGAGTTGACTCCCGCAGTCTTCAAGCGCGCCATGTTCTACGGCGGCGTGATGGGCTCGTTTACCGTGGAGCGATTCGGCACCGAACGCCTGCGGCAACTCACCCGCGAAGAGATTGAAGAGCGCTTTGCCATCTTCCGCGAACTGACGCACCTTGATTGAAATAACTCCATGGGCTGCGAAACTCCTCCGCGCTCAAAGTGAATAGGCCGATTCCAACGCGACCTCACTCCAGTGGCCTGAGCCGCGGCGAGCAGCTTCTGGTGCTCGCCGCGGCTTTCCTTGCTTCCTCCGTGGCAGTCTGGTGGAGTTGGAGCCATGCGGCCATGCTCCTCTACGGCGACGCCGAGGCGCACATCCACATCGCGCGGCGGCTCTTCGATTCGCACCGGCCCGGCATCACGCAACTTGGTTCCGTGTGGCTGCCTCTGCCCCATCTGCTGCTCGTTCCATTTATCTCCGTGGATAGCTGGTGGCGCAGCGGTTTTGGGTCGATGATTCCTTCCGCCATCTGCTATCTGCTGGCCTGCCTCGGGCTTTACCGGCTGATGCGGAAGTGGGTTTCGCCCGCTGCCGCTTGCATTGCGCTGGCGCTCTTTGCGGCCAATCCCAACCTGCTGTATATGCAGACCACGGCCATGACGGAGCCGCTCTTTCTCTGCGAGCTGATCTGGTCTGTCCTGTTGCTTGTCGAGTGGTATCAAAGTCTCAATGCAGGAGACGGTCGTTCCGGCAGGCTGCTCTGGGCCGTCATCGCAGTGCTCGCCGCTGCGGTTTACACGCGTTACGACGGCTGGATTCTCGCTTTCCTCGCATGGCTTGCGATGGCCGTCTGCATGGCGCGGCGCGGCCGTTTGTTTCGATGGAATTTCATTCTGGCATCACTGGCATTACTGCTCGCGCCCGTGGGCTGGATGGCCTACAATGCAGTCGTCTTCGGAGACTGGCTCGACTTCATGCGCGGGCCGTATTCCGCGCGCGCAATCGAACTTCGCACCTCGTCCTCTGCTGTCGATCCGCATCCCGGCTGGCATAACCTCTGGGTGTCGCTGGTCTATTTCGCCAAGGACGCAGAGATGGATGCCGCGGCTCTTGGCTGGGGTGAAATAGTCTTTCTTGCCGCAGCAATAGGAGCCGGCATTGCCTGGCTTCGCTTCCCCACAAGGAAGCCGGGTAGAGAGGCTGCGGCCCATTCTGCATGGGTCTGGACTTTGCTGCTCTGGCTGCCGTTGCCCTTCTACACTTACTCGGTCAGTTATGGGTCGGTGCCGATTTTCCTGCCCGTCTGGAAGCCATTTTCCTGGTACAACACGCGCTACGGCATGGAGATGCTGCCTGTCTTCGCATTTTTCTTTGCCTTTGCCATCGAAGCAGTCCTTGCGTGGATGGAAGAGCACAAACCAAAATACCGGCGTGCGGTGATCATCGCGTCGTTCGTCCTCTTGGCCGCAAATGTCGCGGAGATGTTGCGAGAGAAGCCGCTGACTTATGTTGAAGCAAAGAAAAACACGGCTGCGCGTGGCTATTACAACGTGACCCTGGCCGACGCGTTGCGGAGGCTTCATGAGCTTGACCCCGCGGGCGTCGTGCTGATGAATACCTCGACCTTTCCCACCATTGTCCCCAATGCGGGACTCACGTACCGGCAGACGATCAACGAGAGCGACAAGGAGTTCTGGTGGGCGGCGCTTGGGGCTCCGGCGGCGCATGCCTCGATCGTGCTGGCCTTTGCCGGGGATGACATCGACAAGGCAGTCAAGGCGCACCCGGAGCATCTGCGTGTCTACCGCAGGTTTCATTCCCCCAGCAAGGGATGGGACCAGTTGGACGCGACCCTGTACGTAACGGATACCTTTCCTGCCGCGGAATTGCCGCAGCCCTCAACAGCCGTAACGGGCCGGTGATAGCATCGGGCAGAGGATTGGAAGCGGCGAAACGAGCATGACCGGCATCATTCCAGCAGAATTCGCGGCGATTTTGGCTCAGCCTTTCAGCTTCGGCGAGCTTGAGCAGAATCTCGTCAGCAATCAGGCAGTCGAACGCCTCCTTGTCGCCTGCGCTCTCGGGACCGTGGTGGGAATCGAGCGCGAGTGGAAGGCCCAGTCGGCGGGCGTGCGCACCAATTTGCTGATCTGCATGGGCTGCGCATTTTTTACCCTGATGTCGGCAGTGCTTGCGGGCGATACTGGCACCAACAAGGGCCAGGTTGCCTCGAATATTGTGCAGGGCATTGGCTTTTTAGGTGCTGGATTGATCCTCCACAACAAGAGCCGCGTGAGCGGGCTGGCCAGCGCCGCCAGTATCTTTGTCGTGGCCTCGATCGGCATGGCCTGTGGAGCGGGCCTGTTCTTACCCGCTGTCATTGCCACGTTCATCGTGGTGGTGGCCATGCTCGTCATCGGATTCGTGGAGTGGAAGGTGAGCCTCAAGGCCTATCCGCTCATTTACGAAGCGCGCGGCAGCGACGAAACCAACATGCTGATCTCGATCCTCGATGCGATGGACAAGGAGCAGCAGCGCCTTGCCGGTGTTGACCGGGATGAGATCGGCGTTTTGCAGCGGGTCAGCTTTTCGCTCTCTGCTACGAAACGCCGCCATGAACGACTGCGCTCCCGCCTGCTTGCAGAGCCGGCCATCAGCGAATTGAAAACTTTCCGCGACCCGGAGGAAGACTAATCCCTTGATTCCCTTTACCAAAGCACACGCCTGCGGCAACGACTTTCTCATCATTACCGAAGACGCCGCCCAGGGCTACGACAAGGCCGAACTGGCGCAGCGCCTCTGCGAACGCAACACCAGCATCGGCGCGGATGGCATTGCGTTTTTTGAATGGACCGGTGAGGCCAACAACTCTGGTGGCCGCATCCGGCTCTACAACACGGATGGTTCTGTTGCCGAGATAAGCGGCAACGGCACGCGCTGTGTCGCTGCGTGGATGGCGGAGGAGCTGAATGCGCAGGCAGGGGACGAGCTCTCGATCGAGACCGACGCTGGAGTGCGTATCTGCGCAATCGACGATTTTCGAGATTCGGACAACGGCGGCCCAACCGTCCTGGTCACCACCGATATGGATGTCCCCGAGTACGAAGAGACGACGGTCGAGCTTGCCGATGGAACCGTGATCGAAGGCGTCTTTGTCGACATGGGCAATCCCCACTTTGTCATTCTCCTCGACACGCCGGAGAGCGAAGGCTTCTCCATCGAAGGCCGGCCGTGGGAAGAAGTCGGCGAGGAGATCTGTTTTCACCCCGATTTTCCCGAACAGACGAATGTGGAGTTCGTCCGGATGCTGGGCAGTCGCGCGGAGCCGCTGAATCAGGTGGCGCTGCGCATATACGAGCGCGGTGTCGGGCCGACGACTTCTTCGGGTACAGGCACTTCGGCGGCCGGGACTGCAATGATCGCGGTGTACGGCGCGGTTTCTCCGCTGGAGGTCGCTGCTCCGGGCGGCGTTCAGACCGTGGAATGGAACGGCCCCGGCGAGCATCTGTACCTTACCGGACCGGCAATGCTGATTTGCCGAGGCGAGGCCTGGTAGAGATGGCTGACCTGCTCAAGCCCCGCGCTGCCGCCGTAGGAGTCAAGGTAGCCGTTCTGTCGCCTGCCTCCTCGCCCGATCCGGCGAAGGTGGATCGCGGTATGGAAGCGCTGCGCAATCTGGGATTTCTGCCCATTGAAGCGCCGCACATGCTCACGCGCGGGCCGCTTTATTTCGCGGGAACCACGGAGCAGCGGCTGCTCGACCTGCACGCGGCGTTTGCCGACGATACGGTGCGTGTGGTCTTCGCCACGCGCGGCGGTTACGGCGCAAATTATCTGCTTGAAGGTTTGGATATGGATGTGCTCGGCGATCATCCGAAGCCGCTGTTTGGCTACAGCGACCTGACCGCACTCCAGATTACGCTGCTCGATACGCTGAATCTGCCCTCCTTTCACGGGCCAATGGTTTCGCCGGATTTTGGCCGCGAGGATGGAGTGCATCTGCCGAGTCTGCTGGCCGCTCTGGCTGGCGAGCCGTACCGGGTGGGCAAAGCCGAGGGGCTGCGGCTGCTGAAGGCAGGTGCAGAGGTGCAGCCGGTTCGCGGAACTCTGTATGGCGGCTGCCTGAGCATTCTGACAACGCTGCTGGGAACGGCCTTCGAGCCGCAGACGGAAGGCAAGCTGCTCTTTCTGGAAGACGTGTCGGCCAAGCCATTTCAAATTGATCGGATGCTTTGGCAATTGAAACAATCGGAGAAGCTGGACGGGGTCAAAGGCATCATCTTTGGCGAGATGCTGGATTGCGTTTCGCCCGGAGGCAGGCCCGATCTGCTGGAGGAAGTGATTCTGAACGCACTGGATGATTTTGAGGGGCCAATTGTAATCGGCCTGCGCAGCGGGCATGTCTCCCGCGCCAACGTAACGCTCACCTTCGGCGTGCAAGCTGAGTTGGTGGCAACACTGGAGCCGGAACTGCGTCTGCTGGAACCGGCGGTGGCGCGATAAATATGGCCGAGCGAAAGCACATTCATTTAAGCGGCATCTGCGGAACGGCGATGGCCTCGCTGGCTGGACTCCTGCGCGAAAAAGGCTGCCGCGTCACCGGCTCCGATGCGGCAGCGTATCCGCCGATGAGTGATCTGCTGCGCGAGATGGGCGTGCCGGTGGCGCAGCCTTACGCGGAAGCCAATCTTGATGCCAAACCTGGCCAGCCCGGTCCCGATCTCGTGGTCATCGGCAATGCGCTTTCGCGCGGCAATCCTGAAGTGGAGCGGTTGCTCGACAGTCAGAGTACTGTCAAGAGGATTCCGTTCACTTCGATGGCGGCCGTGCTGCATGAGGAGTTTCTTGCCGGGCGGGAAACACTCGTGGTCGCCGGAACGCACGGGAAAACCACCACGACAAGCATGTTGGCGTGGATCTATCAGACGGCCTCGCACGAGAATCCGGCGCTGGAGCCGTCGTTTCTGATTGGCGGCGTCGCGGAAAACTTCGGTACAAGCTATCAGCTTCGGCCCACGCACACCTTTCTGCTCGAAGGCGATGAGTACGACACGGCTTTCTTCGATAAAGGGCCAAAGTTTCTGCACTACTTTCCGGACGGGCTGATTCTGACCAGCGTGGAGTTTGACCACGCGGATATCTACGCCGACCTAGAGGCCGTGAAGCTGGCGTTCAAGCGGCTGGTGAACCTGATCCCGCGCGCGGGCGTAATTGTCGCCTACGACGGCAGCTCCAATGTGACTGAATGCGTAAGCCATGCGCTGTGCCGCGTCGAGCGTTATGGATTCACAGAGGGCGCGGACTGGCGTATCGAAAACCTGCGCCACGAGGATGGAAAGAGCCTTTGGGAAGTCCACCATGCCGGCGCGCTGTGGGCAGAACTGGAGATGCTGGTCGCGGGCGAACACAATGTGCTGAATGCAACCGCCGCGGCTGCGCTGGCAGCGAATCATGGCGTTCCGGTTGCAGCGATCAAGGCTGCGCTGGCGAGCTTCCGCAGCGTCAAGCGCAGGCTTGAAGTCCGCGCCGTGATCGACGGTGTCACCATCATCGACGACTTTGCGCACCATCCTACGGCGATTCGCGAGACGCTGCGGGCGCTGCGGCAGGTCTATCCCGCCGCGAACGGGACCACTGGCAGACTTTGGGCGGTACTGGAGCCGCGTTCGAATACACTGCGGCGGAATGTCTTTCAGCGGGAACTAGTCGACAGCCTCGCGCTTGCCGACCGCGTGATTTTGGATGCGGTTTACCAGCAACAGCGAATTCCCGAGGGAGAACGGCTGCATCCGGAGCAGGTGATTGCCGCTCTTAACGCGCAGGGAACTCCGGCAGAGCTGTGCGCCGACGTGGCGGCGATTGTGGATTCGCTCAACCGCCAGCTCCAACCCGGCGATGTGGTGGCGATTCTCTCCAATGGTGGGTTTGACGGCATCTACGAGAAGCTCCCGGCGTGTCTTGCGCAGCGATCGGCGCTTATCCCGGGAGCGCTCGCCCGGACATGATTGCATCTCTGCTCATTTTGGCGAGCTATCTTGTGATGGGATTGCCGACTGCGCTTGTCTGCATTCCATGGTGCCTGATTACCGGCGACGTAATGCCGCTCTACCGGGCGTCCTTGTTCGTAGTGCGCACAGGGTTTCGTCTGGCTGGTGTGCGGATTCAGGTAGAGGGACTGGAACTGGTTCCGCAAGGCGTTGCGTGTATTTTCATGTCTAACCACGTCTCCAATCTTGATCCGCCGGTGCTGATTCCATTGCTGCCAGGGCGGACATCGGTCTTTCTCAAGCGCTCGCTGATGAAGATTCCTGTGCTCGGATACGGGATGCGGCTGGCGGAGTTTGTGCCGGTTGACCGTGGCGGCACCGTGGAGGGCGCACTCGAGAGCACGAAGCGAGCGAGTGCGGTGCTGGGCAAGGGAATTCACATCACGACGTTTGTCGAGGGTACACGATCGCGCGACGGGCGGATGCTGCCGTTCAAGAAAGGTCCGTTTTATCTGGCGATGGAGACAGGTGCGCCCTGCGTTCCCATCTCCATTTCAGGCACGGAGTCGATGATGCGGAAAGGGAGCATGCGCATTGAGCCGGGGCTGGTGCGGGTCATCTTTCACCCGCCGATTTACCCCGCAAGCGTGGCCGACCGGGATGCTCTGATGCTCGCCGTGCGGGAGTCGATCGCTTCCGGGCTGCCGGAACGTATGCGCGGATGAGCAACGTTGGACGTAGGATTTTCTAGATAGAGTGCCGGATTTTTAACGTACAACGCCGGAGCATCAACATAAATCGTCGGACGGCCAACGATAAAGCTCAGTTGATCCGTTTTTCCTACTTCAGGATTGCGTTATAGCCGTCCCCGAGAAGCTTCTGGCGCATGGCAATGGCGTCGGCGCGATTTGAGAATGGGCCGACCTGGACTCGGATGAGCGAATCCCCCGGGACGCGGCGCGAGGTGACGGAGTAGCCGCGCTTCTGCAACGCGCTGACCAGCACAGCGGCGTCCGCCGGGTTCGAGATCGCGGCAATCTGGACCATGATTGCGGCCGCAGGCGCAGCGGCCTGCGTCGCCGCGGGCGCTTGCTGCGGAGCCGCGGCAGCCAGAGCGGGAGCAGGTTGTGCTGTGGCAGGCGGCGAAGATTGCAACTTGACTGGCTGCAAAGCGGGCTTCACACTCATTTCCGAAGTTGATGGTCCGGGCTGGCCGTCCGATGGAGTGACGGCGGGTGCTGTGCTTTCCGATGCGTCGGGGGGAGCCGCGTCGACCGGAGCCGGCGTTGGATCAACCGCAGGCTGCGATGCCGCGGAGGGCTTGGGCTGATTCTCGGATGGCTGCAAGGAGCCGGATGCGCTACTCGGCGCTGCGTCGGATGGAAGCTGGCTGGCCTCTGAGGGGGTGCGGCGGCCCAGCGAGTAGCCGAGGCCAAAGAAGAGTCCGCAAACCAGAACAAGGCCAAAAAAGATGGCAAGCAGCGTCGTCGAACTGATCGTAAGCTCCCTATCCTGTTGAGGATCGGGCTCAGCGATCTCTTCCTCCTCTTCAAATACGGTTCTCATCGTTGTTTCCTGAATATTTCCTGAAATTCGATATCGTTCGCGTTATGGTTCATCCGGAAGCTACTTGCTTTCCAACGGCGCCGGGGGTGTTATCGCGGGCCGTAACCCATCCCGCAGCCCGTCTCGCAATAATGACAGGATATCGATTGGGAGGGGGAAGACGATAGTGGTGTTCTTCTCGACGCCGATCTCGGTCAGCGTCTGCAGATAGCGGAGCTGCATGGTGAGGGGTTCTGTGGCCAGCAGGTGAGCTGCTTCGACAAGCTTCTGGGCGGCGTTGAATTCTCCCTCGGCGTGGATGATTTTGGAGCGCGCTTCGCGGGCGGCCTCGGCCTGCTTGGCCATGGCACGCAGCATCTGTTCCGGAAGGTCGACCTGCTTGACTTCGACGGAAAGCACCTTTACGCCGAAGGGTTCGGTGCGCTGGTCGATGATGCCCTGGATGCGCAGGTTGAGCTTGTCGCGATGGCTTAGAAGCTCGTCCAGCTCCACTTCGCCGAGTACCGAGCGCAGGGTGGTTTGCGCGAATTGCGAGGTCTGGTAGGCGTAGTTGGCTACCTGGACAACGGCGAGGGTTGGATTCAGCACGCGCAGGGTGACGACGGCATTGACCTTGATGGTGACGTTGTCGCGGGTGATCACGTCCTGCGGCGGGACTTCCATTACCTCCTGGCGCAGCGAAATCCGGACCATCTGGTCAAGCGGGCGAAAGACCAGAAACAGACCCGGACCTTTGGGCTCAGGCAGCGCGCGGCCAAGGCGGAAGATGACGGCGCGCTCGTATTCGCGGAGGATCTTGATGGAATTCAAGAGGTAGAGAACCAGAATGATGGCAACGATCAGGAACGGAAAACCGACAAAGCCCATAGACCCGCAACCCCCGCACAGGTCGGATTGTACTCCCTGCTAGGCTCAGGAAACGGGCAAAGACGGGGTTTGTATCTCGGGCTGAACCTGAAGAATATCGTCCTCGAAGCCGGTGACGCGGACGGTTTCCTTTTCCGGGATGGGAGCGGTTGCGATGGCCTGCCAGATTTCGCCTTGTACGAGGATTCGGCCGATGGGCAGCGTGTTCCGGGTCCAGATCGGTTCCATGGTGGCGCCGAGTGAGCCGACCAGCGCGGCGGGACCGGTGAGCGCCTTATTGTGGCGGGCCTTCACGGCGAGGCGCAGCAGCACGACGGTGATGATGCCGAAAGCGATGCAGAGTGAGATGGCGATGACCGGCTGAATGGCCATCTCGGGGATGGGCGCGTCCACTAAGGTCAGTGTGCCGAAGGCGAGGCAGACTATTCCGGCAATGGCTAGTATGCCGTGGCTTGCGAATTTCACCTCCAGCAGCAGAAGCACCGCGGCGGAAAGCAGCATCAGGATTGCCGTATGACGGATGGGCAGCAGGTCGAGCGCGAAGATGGCGAGCAGAACCATGACCGTTCCCAGCGCGCCGGGGACTATGGTGCCGGGAACGTTGAATTCGAGGTAGATGAGCAGTGCTCCGCCAACGAGCAGCAGCAGCGCGATGTTGGGGTTGGCGAGGTAGCCGAGCAGTTGCTCGCGAATGGTGGGTTCGATTGGGAGGATGCGGGCATTTTTGAGGTGCAGGGTCTGGGTGGTTGCTTCGCCGTTGTTGATCCGGGTGATAGTGCGGCCATCGAGCGCGGTGAGTAACTGGGTTTCGTTTGGCGCGACGAGGTCGATCAGCTTCTGGCCCGTCTGATTCAAGGCTTCATCGGCGGAGAAGGATTTGGAGGTGCGGATTGCGGTCTCCGCCACCTCGGCGTTGCGACCGCGCCGGGTGACGTAGGAGCGCAGAAAGGCCGCCGCGTCGTTCTCCATCTTCATCTTCATTGTGTCGTCGGGCGTGCCGGACGAGAGGACGGGATGGGCAGCTCCGGTGTTGGTGCCGGGCGCCATTGCGGCTATATCCGCCGCTTCCAGCAGGAAGAAGCCGGCAGAAGCGGCACGCGCTCCGGCTGGAGCGACGTAAATGATGACAGGAACCTTTGCGTTGAGGATGGCACCGACCATCTGGCGCGTGGAGTCGAGCAGTCCTCCGGGCGTGTCGAGTTCGACGAGCAGGGCAGCGGCATGGTTTTGATCCGCAGTGTCAATTGCCCGTTCGAGGCGGCCTGCGCTGATGGGTTGGATGGTGTCGCGGATTTCGATCTTGTAGACGATGGGCTGAGTGGCGGCTGGGTTAGCCCAGGCCGAAAGAGAAACGCAGGCGAAGCACAGGAAGAACAGGGCGATGAATTGCCGGAATATCAAGTTCGCGGGCTTTCGCATTTCGTGCTCCTGTGCCGCCGCCTGATTTGCTTCGACTTTAGTCAGTATGGCTGATTTTATTATCTCCCCGGACTCCGATAGCAAGTGACCGTGCCGCCAGCCCTCAAAATCCCGCCCTTGCTAATATGGTGCGACGCCTATTTCTGCCTTAGGATCTACATGCTCTTCCTGCGATTCCTTGCGCTCATCTCGCCTTTGCTGTCTCTAGCCGCCATCGCACAAACTGCACCTGATTTCGAACTCAACGTGCCCCCGGGCCACATCCGCATCCCAGTCCTCGTCACAGACAAGCAGGGCAGACCTGTATCCGGCCTCCATGCAGATGACTTCAAAATCTTCGATAACGGAAAGCCCGCTCCCATCGCCGCATTCCTTGCCCTCTCCACTGCATCGTCCGCCGCAGCCCACTTCACCGTCTTCTACCTCGACGACCGGCACCTCACCTTGGAGCAGATGAACAGCGCCAAGCAAAATGTCGATGCCGCTCTTCCCGCCGCGCTCGACTCCAACGGGTACGTCGCGATCGTCACAGGAACCGGCTCTGTGAACAGCGGATTCTCCCGCGATCCCGGTCTGCTCCGCCAAACCCTCGCCTCCATCCACGCAACACCCTTTGCCGCTCAGGGAACTAGCGCCCACAACTTCGACCTCATCGGCATCTATGCCTCACTGGCCGATTACGCCTCCCGGATGTCCAAACTTCCCGGTCGCCGGCTGCTCGTTCTCCTCTCGCCCGGCTTCTCCGTCGACTTCCCCGAAATTCGCTCTGCCGCTGCCGTCTCCATAGACCGCATCGTTCAATCCGGTGTTGTCCTCAATGCCTTCAACACCCAGGACTCCACCTCCGTCACTCGCAGCGAGGACGATATAGTACTCGAAGAACTCAGCTCTGCCACTGGCGGCTCATTTTTCCCCGGCCCCTCCCTACCTCCCGCCCTCACCCAGTACCCCGAACTTCTCTATCTTCTCGACATCCCGCTCTCCGCCATCCGCGCCGATGGCTCTTCCCATCAGCTCAAGGTCGTCATCTCCCAGCCAGGTAACCATGCCCGTGCACGCAAGAAATTTGTTGCGCCCAGCTCCGCCAAATAGATTATCTGCAAGGACCATGGTCGCCGGGTGTCTCACGTCTGACCTAAGATTGGAATGTCGAAAGTGGATCGGACGCTGAGGTCCGACGGTGGGTTTTCTCGGATTTCATGTCTCCAAAAGGCGAGACATGTGGCACCCAATCATTTTTGGATATTTAAACACGTGCCACCCGCCCTAATACGGCGAGAGACAGAAGATCCAATATCAATCTGCCTTTGCCTGATTCCACATCTCACGCAGCAAGAGCCATTTGCCATCCCGGCCCTTTCGCAAAACTAGAAGCATCTTGCCACGGCCATCGAAGGGCGGTTTCCCTCCCGGCATGAGGACAATCTGATGTTCGTTGCACCATTCCGATGCGAGGTCGCCGGAGGCTTCGATGGCGAAGCACTCCAGCTCAAACTTCTGCATCTTCGCGCCTTTGATGTCTGAGGTGACCTTGTCCAGGAAGGCGGAAATCGCTGACTTTCCCACGATGGGATCAGTGGAAGGCAGCAGGCTGATACCATCGTCGGCCCACAACGCTACAGTGGCTGCATTGTCCATTTGTCTGGTCGCGTCCTCAAACCGGCGGTTGAACGCTTCGATCTCAGCGCGGGGACTGGGGGTCGCTGTTTGCGCAATCACCGGCAAGGCCACGGCCAAAAGCAGCGCGGGAAATACTGGAAACCTTCGCATAGTCCTCCTTTTGTTCAACGGGCAACAACGCGAATCGGAGCCATCTGTATGCGATTGTTATTTGTTCTGATCGGAAAATCGAACTTTTCCTCCGGATGTTGTTGTGCGCGCAGGTGTCACCTGCCCTGGCGTGACCAGGGCCTGAACGTCGGACACGAGCAGTTGGACCGTCGCTGAAAAGGTGGCGTCGCGATTCTTCTTGAAGAAGGCTGGATTCACCTGCTCAACGAATCCCCACAGGGCCACGTGGGTCTGAGTATCCGAAACGCCCACTCTGATCTGCGGCATGTTCAGGCCGGGGGACTCGACAAACCGGATCGCAAACACCAGATCGGCATCCTTCGGGTCCAACACCAATTCGTACCGGCCCCAAGCCTTCATGCCCGCAAAAAACTCGTTATAAGCTCGTTCCGGACCTCCACTATAGCCTGACGGAAAGGCAGACACGTCCCCGAGTTCGTAGGAGATAAACGCTCGCTTGCCGTTCAGCAGCGGGGTGGGTACTGGAGCTGCGAGAGAGTTGACGCCCTTTGCCGCAGAACTTCTCTGGGCGCCAAGCGGCATCGCGAAGCAGGCACAGAGAGCGCCCATTGCGACAATATTCCTGGGTAATCGAAGCATGATGTCTCCAAATTCTGAATTTGGTCCGCATTTCTGAATGGTGCCTTATCGAGAGCCTTTTCAGTGATTCTTTGTTCCCGGCAGTGGGTTGTGCATCCAAATATTTACGATATTCCGGTGATTTCACCGTGTTCATCTACGTCGATTCCGAGTGCGCGGGAGATTTTGGGCAGTCCTGGCATCAGTATCATTGCGCCCGAGAGGACGACGAGAAATCCTGCGCCTGCGGAAAGTGAAATGTCCGTTACGTGGAGCGTCCATCCTGTCGGCGCGCCCAGGCGCTTGGGATCGTCGCTAAGTGAGTACTGTGTCTTTGCGATGCAGATGGGCAGTTCGCCAAAACCCCAGCGGGTGAAGCGGGCGAGGCTTTCTTTGGCACGCTCGCTCAGCTTAATTGCGTCTGCGCCGTAGACTTTCTGCGCCACCTTGGTGATCTTTTCTATCACCGGGTCGCTCAATTCGTAGGCGGTCGTCAGTTCGATATGCGGATTTGCGTCGATCACTTCGACGACCTTCTGCGCCAGCGCCGCCGCTCCTTCTCCGCCTTTTGCGTACGCCTCAGAGAGTACGAAATTTGCTTTGCGTGTTTCGCAGAACGTGCGCAGCGTGTCAAGCTCAGCCTCGGTATCGTCTGGGAATCGATTGATCGCGACCACCACGGGCAGTCCAAAGCCGCGCACGATGGCAATGTGTTTTTCGAGGTTTGCGGACCCTTGCTTCAGGTCGCCTTCGCCTTGCTGCTTGACGCTTTGAACTGTCGTGACCAGCACTGCGATGGAAGGCTTGATGCCGGACAAGGGGCTGACAAGGTCCATGTACTTTTCTAAACCGAGGTCCGATGCGAAGCCAGTCTCGTTGACCACGTAGTCCGCCATCTGCATCCCCATTTTCTGTGAGAGGACGGAGCTGGTGCCGTGCGCGATGTTTGCGAACGGCCCGCAATGCACCATCGCAGGCGTGCCTTCGGTGGTCTGCGCCAGGTTGGGGAGCAATGCTTCGTGCAGCAGCGCCATCATCGGTCCGGTTGCGTTCAGGTCTGCTGCGCGCACTGGATTACCCTTGCGGTCCTGCCCGATCACGATCCGCGCCAAGCGGGCGCGCAGATCTTCGCGGCTGGTGGCCAGCGCCAGGATGGCCATGATCTCCGAAGCCGCCGTGATGAGGAAGCCGCTGTGACGGTTGCTGCCATCGCGATGCTTCTTATCCGTATCCGTTTTCTTTGGACCCGTCACGTTGACGGTGACGTGACGCAGCGCGCGATCGTTCATGTCCAGCGTGCGCGGCCATGTGATGCCGTCCGGGTCAAGGTCAAGTTCATTGCCATGGAACATGTGCGAATCTACGAGCGCCGCCAGAAGGTTGTGCGCGGAGGTGATGGCATGAAAGTCTCCGTGGAAGTGAAGATTGATCTTCTCGGCAGGCTCCACTTGCGAGCGCCCGCCACCGGCCGCACCGCCCTTCATGCCAAACACCGGTCCCAATGACGGTTCACGCGAAGCAAGGACAGCGCGCTTACCGATCTTCTCCAGACCCTGCACCAGCCCAATCGAGGTAACGGTCTTGCCTTCGCCGGAGACCGTTGGAGTTGTTGCTGTCACCAGAACCAGCTTTCCGCCGCGACGGAATCCAGCGTCTTCCAGCAGGTCGAGACTGAGCTTCGCGGTGACCGGGCTGCGCTTCTCGTAGAGGTCTTCTGTCAGGTTCAGCTTGGCCGCAACCGCTTCAATGGGCAACAAGGATTTCTTCACGCAATGTCCTCAGATGCGTTTCAACGAACGCACCACTACTTCAAGGATATCTGCTGCTTCGGGAGCGCATCCTTCCATTGCCCGGCATGATTCGGTTGTGGAACCGGGTGAATTAAGTTTTTGCAGGCGGTTTAACCGCCGGGATGGAAGACTTTCTGGTGGCTGACGGTGTCGCCGTCTTCGCGTTTCAGACTGAGGAAGACGATGGTCGAAACGATGGTCAGGCCTCCGAGCGCGATGAGAGCCTTATGAATGCCGTGGATCATTTCGGTTGGTCCCGATTGGCTGTTGCTGGGAACGAAAAACGCTGTCGCCAATCCCGCTGCGGCTACGCCGAAGCTGATCGACATCTGTTGCATGGTGCTTGCGATGGAACTGGCGGCGCTTGCCTGCTGGTCTGTGGTGTCGGCATAGACCAGCGTGTTCATGCTTGTGTACTGCAAGGATGTAAACGCTCCGTAGAAAAATGCCTGGAGCACGATGATCCAGACCGGCGTATGAGGGCCAATGGTCGCGAACAGCAGAAGGAGCAGGCCGAGGATGATGGTGTTCGAAGTGAGCACCCAGCGGTAGCCGATGGCTGACAGAATGCGCGGCAAAACCGCCTTCATCGCCAGGGAAGCCAGGGCCTGAGGCATGATGAGAAGTCCAGCCTGCACTGGAGTGAAGCCGAGGCCCACCTGATAGAGCAGCGGCAGGAGGAATGGCACGCCTCCGATGCCTAGCCGGGAAAAGAAGCTGCCGCAGACCGCTGCGCGGAAGGTGCGAATCTTGAACAGGCTCAGTTGCAGCAGGGGGGAGGTAAGCGATTTTGCATGCAGCCAATAGCCCGCGAGCAGGGCAAGCGAAAGCGCCAGCATACCGGAGATTTCGACCGAGCCGAGGGTGTGTTCTCCAAAGACTTCAAGCACGTAGGAAAGCAGGGCGACGCCAGCGCCGAAGAGGATCAGCCCGACTGTATCGAGCGGGTGTGTCTCCTCGCGGTAGTCAGGTAGATGCAGATAGACCATGACCAGCCCGATCAAGCCAATCGGGATGTTGAGGAAGAAGATCATGCGCCAGTGCAGATAGCCGACGATCAGGCCGCCGGCGATGGGTCCGAGCATGGGAGCGACCAGCGACGGGATGGAGACGAAGCTCATGGCGCGGAGGAGATCCGCTTTGGCGAAGGTCCGGACCAGGGTGAGCCGGCCTACGGGCACCATCATTGAGCCGCCTAAGCCTTGCAGGATGCGGCAGGCAACGAGTACTTGGATGTTGCTCGATAAGCCGCATAAGAGCGACCCGAGCGTGAAAATTCCGATGGCGGTGGCGAAGACGCGCCGCGTACCGAATCGGTCCGCTACCCAGCCGCTGATGGGGATGAACACGGCGAGGCTCAACGTATAACTGGCGAGAACCGCTTTCATGCTGAGAGGACCGACATGAAGCGCCTCGGAGATTGCGGGCACGGCGGTATTCAGAATTGTGGTGTCGAGCGACTCCATGAAAAACGCAACCGCGACCAGCCACGGAAGCAACCTTTTGCTGGCGACGGAGTGGCCAGGCGAAGCTGCGAGGCTATCTGAGGGACCGGATAAAGTCATAGATTCAATCTCATAGTTCCATAAAACCACGCCAGCCCATGTCTACCGGATCACATTCGAACTTTCTTGAACTGAATCCCGGTGTTACCACCACGGTGCAATCTGGCTCAGCAGGAGAGGCGGACACATTTCTTGACGCGGAGGCAGTTATCGGGTGTACTCGATGGAGACTGGCCGCGGAAGGCCAATCCTTGAGCTATGGCGTTTGCAGTTGGGCAGAGAATCGGCGATTACGAAGTCGTGGGCCAGCTCGGCGCCGGCGGCCTTGGGGTGGTGTATGAAGTGCAGCACCTGATTTCGCGCCGGCGTGAGGCGATGAAGATTCTGCTGCCGGATCAATCGGGTGCAGCGGAGATGGTGGAGCGGTTTCGTCGCGAAGTGCAGACGCTGGCGGGGCTGAACCACGGGAATATCGCCGCGCTTCACACAGCTTTCTATCATGAAGACCAACTCGCCATGGTGATGGAGCTGGTGCATGGCGAGACTCTCCGGGATCGCATTCTGAGAGGGGCGATTACGCTGCCCCAGGTATTGGATATTGCCGGCCAGGTCTTGCAGGCGCTCGACTATGCTCATCGCCTGGGGGTAGTGCATCGGGACATCAAGCCCTCGAATATCATGATCACCGAAAGCGGCCTGGTGAAGCTGCTCGACTTCGGAATTGCCCGCACGGAACAATCCAGCGATCTGACCAAGTCCGGGTTCATGGTCGGTTCTCTGAATTACATGTCTCCGGAGCAGGTGAGCGGGCAGAAGGCGACTGCTAGCTCGGACATTTATTCCGTCGGGGTGACGGTTTACGAGCTATTGACGGGAAGGCTTCCCATTGCCGGGGCCACCAGTTACGAGACGATGTTGGGCATTATGCAGCAGGTTCCTGTGCCTCCGCACGAGATTGCGCCTGCGGTTCCGAGGACTGTTTCAGCGGCAGTGATGCGAGCGCTGGAGAAAGATCCGATGAGGCGCTTCGCAACAGCGGCGGAATTTCTCGCTGCGCTGCAAGGGGCTTCCGCAGGCCATCCTACCGCTCGGGAGCGGGCAACGGGTCTCGCTCCGGCGATAGCTCCGCCTCCGCCAGTTACGCCAACCCTCTTGCACCCCTCCACCGGGATGGTTCGGCCGACGCTGCAATCGGGGAGCGGAATGCAGAGCCTGCCGCTGGAAGAGGTGACCCGCAAACTTGCGGTCTACATTGGGCCGGTTGCCAAATTCGTGGTCAAAAAGCTGGCCGCGCAATCGGACGATATCGATTCGATTTATCGCGAGGCGGCCAAGCAGATCACTTCAGAGACGGACAGGGCCGCATTTCTGCGGTCAAAAGCTCACTAAAACAAAGGCTCATTAAAACAAAGACTTATTCATACGAAGATTCAATCAGTCTCTGCGTTCATCCATTCAGCATCTCGAAGGCTTTGATGAGACTGGTGTGCATCCGGTTAAAGGATGCGGTCACCTCCGCGATTTCGTCCTTGCCGTTTACGGCCAGGAGCGGCTGATCGATTTCGCCTTTGCTGATGAGGTCGGCGCTTTTTGAGACGCGGCGAAGTGGGCGGATCACGATGAAGTACATGGCGAGATCGATGAGGACGATCGTTAGCAGAAAGATGGCCCCCAGACTGATGAGCAGATTGTGGAATCCCCTGTCAGCGAGGGCTATCGGAACCGACATGGGGACGGAAACGATCTGCGCGCCGACGATGTCGTTCGGTTTCCAGCCAAAGCCATGATCCGGACCATAGTGACGGATCATGGCTTTGGGCGCGATCGACGGCTGCGTGTGGCACTGCAGGCATCCCTGAGCGGCAACAATCGGGGCGGCTACATAGAGGACCTGGCCAGTGGGAGTGCTGCGTTCGCCGACATGTTGTGTCTGATTCGGATTGTTGCGGAAGTAATTGATGAGGTCGACTTCCCACTCGGTGGCGCGGTCATCGAGATTGGTGGGATTGAGCGCAGCTTCCCGAAGCACGTAGTCTGGATAGGAGGAGCGCAGGTATTTGAAGGTGACGTTGGCCGCGGAGAAGGGAATGGTCTGGGCCAGAAAGTCGCTGCTGTGTTGCGGCGTTTTCTCCAATATGGGACTTACGTGCTGGTCGGTGTAGTCCTTTGTGGCGCTAGCGCTGGCGGCCATGAGTTCGGCCTGTTGAAGCACCTGTTGCCTCGCATTGTCCATGAGGAAGTTGTAGGCAAAGTAGGCAATCAGGGAGATGCCCAGTCCGAAGATGAAGATGAGCACCAGGTTGAATTTCGCAAGTAGCTTCACGGAAGTCTCCTCGACCGGCACAGGGATTGAGATTGGATAGCGGGATGGAGAAAGTCGAAATATGGGCTGATAGCCGATACTTTCACCGGAGGCTTCAGCGAAAGCGGCTAAGCGCTCAGCAAGAACAATCGCAGCCTCGCGAAAGGCTGTCAAGTGTGCAGCTGTACCGTGGCCGATCAAGATACGGCACTAAAGTGCAACCAATTTCGAAATCGACAGTGATCCCTGTGCGGGCGTGAAGAGTTCTAGGGTTTTACCGCAGCAGCGGGCTTTCCATCGCTTGCGGAGTGGCTGTCGATGCGGGTCTCGATGACTTTGCGCAGGTCTCTGGCGGCGCGGCTGGTGTTGTCGAGCTGCACTGCTTCTTCGGCCTCTTTTTGGGCTTCGGGGAGGTGATTTGCAGCAAGATCGAGCCTTGCCAGGACGAGGTAGGCGTCGAGATTGGGCTGGCGGTCGAGCGCGGCCTGGGCTTCTTTTCGGGCGGCGTCGATGTCGCCGGCGCGTTCGCGGACTTCGGCGAGGCCTGCGTGGGCCTGGGCGCTGTGATCATCGGCGGCGAGGGCTGCTTGATAGCCGCTCTCGGCCTCGAGGAGCAAACCTCGATCGAGCTTTGCCCGCGCGGAGGCGCTGAGTTTGGCGGCGCGTTGGGGACCGGGAAGCGCGGCGAGGCGGGCGGCTTCGACCTGATCGAGCATCAGCGACGCCTGGCGGAAAGCAGCCCCGTTGTAGGTGCGCTTGATGCGCTCAAGTGGCTCGGGCTGGCTGGCCATCACGCCGTCGGACTGAGATGTGGATTGGGGCTGTGGTTTGTCTGTCTTCCAGGCCTCTTCGAGAGCTTTGGCTTCGCTGTCGTTGGGGCGCAGCTTGAGGCTCTGGGCGAGTTCGGTGAGGGCTTCGGACTTGTCGCCGTGCCGGTGGAGGCTGACGGCGAGATTGAAGTGGTAGTCGGAATCGGTTGGGTCGGCGGCCTCGGCCTGGCGGAAGAGTGCGATCGCCGCGGTAGCGTCATGCACGCGGCGGCTGTTGGCGACGGCCTCGTTGTTTACCACCTCTGGAAGCGGCAGTACCCGGGCGACGGCGGCAAAAGCTTCTTCAGCGCGCGGATAGTTGCCGGAAAAAATGAGTGAAAGGCCGCGGTAGAAGGCTGCTTCGAGCGTGGTTGGGTCAGGCGAGCCCGAAGGGCGGGTGACTTTGCTGAAGGAAACAGCGGCCTGTTCGTATTGCTGATTGGCGAACTGGAGTTTTCCGGTTGCGATCCAGGCGGCGGTGAAGTCGGGGCTGAGATCGGTGGCCTTTTTCAGATGGCGCAGACGCTCGTCGGTGTCTCGCTCCGTCAGACCGCGGATGTACTGCTCGAAGGCGTCCAGGCGCACTTTGGAACCGGCTGCGCGGAAGGTTTCTTCCGCAACGCCGAAACTGGGGTCAAGCTTGCGGGTTAGTTGCCAGGCCAGAGAATTGAGCAGTGGAATGAGCTGCGAGAGCTCTCCGGTTTCGGTGATCGGGTCGGAGAGGCGCAGCTTGCTTACATCGACGATGCGCGCCTGCAGCGTGAGAGTGCCGCCCGTGACGCGATAGTTTCCGATGAGGATGTAGTTGGCGTCGAGGGTTTCTGCGATGCGCAGAGCAGTCGCCCGGCTGGGCTCGAAGGTTTCCGGCAGGCCGAGGTGGTCCAGGGCGTAGAGGCGGTCTTCGCGGGTCAGCGGGAGGAAACCGGCTGAGCTGAAGCGGCTGTTCAGGATCTCAGGGGCTGCTTCGCGGATCCAGTCCAGGGTCGCGGGGTCGGGATTTGTCTGCGTCTTCACCTGACCTGGAGTCTGCGCGGCTGGAATGGCAGGGGAGGGCTGATTGGTGGCTTGATCGGAGGCCTGGTCGGCGAGATTGTCGAATGGCAGCACCAGCAGGATGCGCCCCCCGCCAATTGAAGCGGTTGGGTCCGCGCCGCCGTCTGCCGTCGTCTGGCCATGAGCCTGCAGGGCGGAGACGGCCGCCAGAAGTACAACTGCGGCGGCAAGCCCGGCTGCTGGAATACGGGATCGAAGAAAATTAAGCACAACACCGTGATTATAGGCGTTGGGTATCGGCTTTGCCGGTCCATGGCGCCGACAAAGCCTGCCTCATCCGTCGACGAGGAACAGACTTCGGCACCCTGAACACGAACTAGTTTCCGGTTGGGATGATGCCCGCATTCTCGACCATCAGGATGACCGTCCGATGCGGAGCGCGTGTTCGGTGCAGGGTCCCCTTTGGCACGACAAAGCCCAGACGGGGTCCGAGTTCGACGGTCCGGTCTTCAAGGTCGATGAACAACGTGCCCTCGACGACGTAGAAGAATTCGTCGTCCGCATCGTGCTTGTGCCAGTGATATTCGCCCTCGATGATGCCGACGCGGACTACGGATTCGTTGACTTTGCAGAGGGTCTGGTTGAACCACTTGTATTCGCAGGCGTCGGCGAGCGCCTTTTCGTCGATGATTTCAAGCGGCTGATAGAGGATGTTCAGGCGGGTTTCGTAGGGATAGTCGGTGACTGAATCGGCCATGGGAGCCTCCGCTCTGGTTATCTCCTGCAATTTCTTACCTTACAACGGGTGCAGACTGCTGCAATGTGCTGGGAAAGGACTCATTTCTGTCCGACCGGGCCTCGACGGCGCGATGAAATCGAAGAACGGCGGCCCACTGGAGGTTATCGACGTCCTGCCACACGATGTCGCCGTCGAGCTGGCGGGCGATGGCCGCCGCGGACAGGTCGTGGTGCAGGCCAAAGTACTCTTCTTCTACAGCCGGGCTGTTGAGGTGAAAGGGCAGAATCGTAGGTTCTTCTTTCGTGGAAAAAACCAGCGCCGAGGAAAAGCCACCGGGGTCCTGGGCTGCGCGGTCGATCTGGGCGGCGGTGAAGTCTTCGATACGGTCCACATCGAAGGGAGTTTTCACATATCCCAGCTCTGGGCGGGTCAGTTCGTCGCTTACCGGCCAGGCCGTGAGCACGGTCGAGCCGGGGTAGCGCGCGGCGAGTTGGCGAATCGCCTGCTGGTGGAGGCGGATGACCCGGGCATAGGTGAGATTGTCCTCGGGCGCGAAGCCGTAGGGAGGATTGATGAAAAGAGCCACAACGAAGGCAGCCGCCGAGAAGACCGTCAGCAACTGCCAGTAACGAACCCGGCGATGAAAGGTTGACACGGCGATCAACAGCACGAGGGGATACATCGGCAGCAGATAGCGCGTAAGCAGCGCCCCACCGAGGACGGAAAAGGCCAGCGCGTTCGCCAGCAGGACGGCGTAAATGCGCGCCTGCGCCGGGAAGCTGATGCGGGCCGGGGTTTCGCCGGCTTGATTCTTAACTGGATCGAGGACCATCGCGGCTGCGGTGCAGAGGACGGGCACGAACATGTTCATGTGGCCGAAGAGGTGCAGCAGGCGGTGGCCGAAAGCAGCCAGGATACGCAGCGGTTCGAGCGTCGAAGTGGCGTTGTAGCGGAGGAATTCCGGGTTGCCGAAGAGGAAGCCGGTCTTCGCGCGGTGGTAGGCGTACCAGGCAGCCAGCGGGATAACACAAAACAAATGCGCAGCGGCCAACTGGTAGCTGCGGCGGCGGATTGGTTTGGATTTGCGGAAGCCAGCGGTGAGTTCAAAGGCGGCCAGCGTCAGCGGCGTGATGATCGCTGTTTCTTTGGCGAGGGCTGCGATTGAGAACCAGACTGCGGCAAACCAGAATTTTCGGATGCCGGGCTTTCGGTTTTCGTCGGGAAGTGCGTAAACCAGACCCCAGAGCGTGGCTGCGGCGGCGAAGATGTCGGCATGGGCCAGGGTGCTTTGCGCGAACCAGATGGGGTAGAGGGTAGTGAGGAGTAGCGTCCAGAAAGCTACGAGCGGGCTGGGATTGAGGCGCATGGCCAGCTTCCAGACAGCAAGCAGTCCAACTGAGGCAACGATAAGGACGGCTTCGCGGGTCACAGCCGGGTGAAATCCGCCGAGATGCCACCAGAGAGCCAGGTAAACCGACGGCAACGGCGGGTGGGCGTTGGTGATTGTCGTGATCGGAATCAGGGAGCCGGTGCGGAAGAAGTCCCAGGCGGCGGGGATGTAATAGCCTGCTTCGTCCCAGTAATACGGCAGCCGGAGCAGGCTCCAGTGCGTCAGGTAAAGCGCCGCGAAGATGACCGGGAAGATCATCCAAAGCGGAAGGGGCGCGTCGGGGCGTGGAATGAGTTCAGATCCGCTGAGTTTCCGCATCAGGGTGCGCCAGCGACCTGCACGGGGCGTAGACGGGGTGGTTGGATCATCCTGAGCTGCCTCATCCCAATCCTGGTGCAAAATCGGCACCAAGGATTGGGGGCGAAAAGGCAAGTACATAGGTGGGTCATCCGCTGTTGTGGTGCCCCACCCTTGCCGCAAAATGCGCGTCAAGGATGGGGCACCCACTTTTGTGGATAGGGCGTCTCTTGTGGATGGGGCGCCCGGAGTCTTGCTTTCGCCAGATTGGAAAGTGCTCAGTTTCATCTCACTCGGTTGGGCGCGCGGCTGGCAGACGGTTCATCTTGCGGGATCAGGCTTCGACGGTGAACAGCCGGGAATAGCTGGGAAACAGCTAATTGACGGTGCCCTGGGGGAAGTTCGGAATCTGCGGTTCAAGATTCAGTTCGCCAAAGGCCTGTTCATACTGGGCCAGATTTTGACCGAGCACATTCCACAGGGCCTTGGCCTGCTGTGGACTCAAGTAAATTCCCTGGTGATTCTGGATGCTGAGCTGATCGGGGCTCTCGGAGTTGGCCTGGCCGAAAATGAGATGAAAATCCCAGACGCTGACGCGGATCTGAACGCTGTTGGCGTAGGTGTCGCGGTATCCGGCGGCCTGGACCATGTTGACGCGTGGTTGCTGCGGGTTCTGGCTCATAGTCTCACCAGATTACTCTGGTGGACGGTGAAAAGGCGACTTGCAGCGTGGCTGCGGCATCCAATTCTTTGTATCTCAGAGAGCAGGGCGAGCCGGGAAGTTGCATTGGATGCTCGCTTTGCCGTGCCAATCGTCAGGGTGAAATCAAAGCATGGAAATCCATCAGCTTCGCTATTTCTGCGCAGTGGTTCGAACCGGTAGCTTTACCAAGGCGGCAGATCAGGAGGGGGTCACACAACCTTCGCTCTCACAACAGATTCAGCGGCTTGAGCAGTCCGTCGGTTCACCTCTGTTTGTCCGTCTGGGCAGATCGGTGAAGCTCACGCGTGCCGGAGAGGTTTTTCATCCTCATGCGTTGGAGATCCTGAGTTCTTCGAAGAAGGCGGCGGCACAAGTGCGTCAACTGGAGCAAGGCATTCGCGGTCCCCTGCGCGTGGGAGCGATTCCTACGGTATTGCCTTATTTGCTTGCGCCGCATCTTTCCGGCTTCCTTCGGCAATTTCCAGAGGTCGAACTGATTCTGACCGAGGAGACAACGACGCGTCTGGCGGAAATGCTCCAGGCCGGCGATCTTGATGCGATCATCTGCAGCCTTCCCCTGCGCTATCCAAACGTCGTGTGCAGCGAGCTGATGCGCGATCCACTGGTGCTCGTTACCCCAAAGGGGCACTCGCTGACAAGCCGAACAATTGCCTCCACCTTTGATCTTTCCGGTGAACGGCTGCTGTTCCTGAAGGAGGGTCACTGCTTTCGTGAAGATATGCTCACCGCCTGCACGCGCAACCGCGCTGAGATGGCGCCATCCTTTGAAGCCGACCACTTCGGCACGATCTTCCCACTGGTGGCTTCGGGCGCCGGCATTACGATTGCTCCGATGATGGCAGCGGCTCATGCCGTGAATTGCTCCGTCGTGCCATTGGCCAAAGCGCAGTTTCGACGCGTGGGCTATGCACGGCTCGAAAGCAGCGTTCGATTCAAGCCGCTGCAAGCCTTCACGAAGTGGCTGCGAACGGTGGCGGATACCATGTCCGATACCATGTCCGCTCAGGTGTCTCCATAGGCGCTTGCCTATGGCTCTCATAGCTCCGCATCTCTGTATCCAAACGACTGTGCGCGTTAGGGTTAGAGAGCGCGCCAACATTGTGCTTCCAAGGCACAGGCGCAAATGTGGAGACAATAATGAAAGCACCGATTGCAATCGCACTTCTTCTATCCGGAAGCCTGCTCTGGGCGCAGCAGCAAAAGACTATGACTACCAATTCAGGAGCACCTGTCGGCGACAATCAGGATTCACTTACGGTTGGCAATGACGGACCCGTTCTTCTGCAGGATCTGCACTTGATCGACAAGCTCCAGGCCTTCGATCGCGAGCGTATCCCGGAGCGCGTCGTGCACGCACGCGGAGTCGGGGCACACGGCTTCTTCGTTTCCTACGGAGACCAGTCGAAGTACACCAAGGCGGACTTTCTGAATGCCGCGGGCAAGCAGACCCCGGTCTTCGTTCGCTTTTCCACCGTGATGCCCTTCCGGGGCTCGGCGGAGACGGGAACGCGCGATCCCCGTGGCTTCGCAGTGAAGTTCTATACCCAGCAGGGCAACTACGACATCGTCGGAATCAACCAGCCGGTCTTCTTTATTCGCGACGCCATCAAGTTCCCCGACTTCGTGCACGCGATGAAGCCCTCGCCGGTGACCAACCGCCAGGATCCGACACGTCAGTGGGACTTCCTTTCGCTGGACAGGGAATCGACCAACATGATGACCTACATGTACCTCGACAGCGGCACTCCGCTGAACTACCGCCAGATGGATGGCTTTGGCGTGCATGCGTTCCGCTGGGTCAATGCGCAGGGCAAGGTCGTGTTCGTCAAGTACAAGTGGACCTCGATGCAGGGCTACCTGAACACCAACCCGCGTACCCTTGCTGCCGCGTTTCTGAAGGACACCCAGGAAGGCACCGACGATCTCTATCGCGAGGTCGGCAAGGGCAACTTCCCCTCCTGGGAGCTGAGCGTGCAGATCGCGACACAGGAGCAGTTGGATAAGCTGGACTTCGATCCGTTTGACGACACCAAGATTTGGCCCGAGTCGATCTTCCCCCAGACCAAGATCGGCAAGATGACCCTCAACAAGATGCCCGATAACTTCTTCCAGGAAACCGAAGAGTCAGCCTTCGCGCCCGGCAATTTGGTTTCCGGTATCGAGCCCTCGCCGGATCGCATGCTGCAGGGACGTCTGTTCTCGTACCTCGACACGCAGCGCTACCGCATCGGACCCGACTTTCAGCAGCTGCCAATCAACCGCCCCATCTCGCCGGTCAACAACTACAGCCAGGATGGCCACATGGACAACCGCGAGACGCACGGTGAGTACAACTACCAGCCGAATCGCGCAGAGAACACGATTGCCGAGAATCCGGCCTTCGATTATTCCCCGATTCAGCCGGACGGCCCAAGCCAGCAGAAGCCCATCCGGATCAAGGATGAGTATCGTCAGGCAGGCGAGTTGTACCGCTCCGTGAGCAAGCAGGATCAGGACGACCTGATTGAGAACCTGGTGCACGACCTCTCGCAGATTACCAATCCGGACACAGTCCTTGCGGCGGTGGCCAACTTCTACAAGGCAGACAAGAACTACGGAACCCGCCTTGCAGATGGCCTGCACATCAGCGTAGATCAGGTTGCAACTCGCGCTGCCGCACTCTAATTACAAACACGCAATAGACAGATTGCAGTCCGAGCGTAGATTTCAATGCTCGGGCTGCGTCTGCGCAGCAAAAGAGAGAACTCTATGAAAACTGGATGGATCGCTATCTTGTTCGCGTGTGTCGCCCTTACCGGGATGGCAAACGCACAGTCCGCGAACTTGTTCATTGCGGCGCGGACGAATGATCTGAGCGGTGCGAAGGCTCTGCTTGCAAACAAGGCCGACATCAACCAGCAGGATGAGAAGGGCTACACGCCGCTGATCATTGCGACGTACAACGGAAGCTACGAGGTGGCACAGTTCCTCCTCGACCATGGCGCGGCCACAGAGAAGAAGGACGCCTCGGGCCGGACAGCCTTGATGGGAGCTGCCTTCAAGGGAGACGACAGGGATGTAAAGCTGCTCCTCGATCACGGCGCGGACATCCATGCCAGGGACGCAAAGGGGCTGACCTGCATGGCATACGCGGTCATGTTCGCGAAGTTCTCTGTGGTCAAAGTTCTTCGCGACTGGGATGCATCGCATTCGACGACAGCTTCAGCAATGGGAAATTGAGCCGTTACATAAACAGCGACTCTGGAAGTAGAGAGATCATGAAGGATACATTGTTTTTTGTTTTATTCGCGGTGATGTTGTGCGTGCCCAGAGTGCAGGCGCAGTCGTCGGATCTGTTCAATGCTGCTCGCGCTGACGACACGAAGACAGTGCAGAGCCTCATCGCAGGCAACGTCGACATCAATCAACGGAATGAGGATGGTTTTACTGCCCTGGTGCTGGCTTCCTATAACGGAAGTCCCGATGTCGCGGAGTTGTTGTTGCAGCACCACGCTTCCACGGAAATCAAGGACCCGGTCGGCCGCACGGCACTCATGGCCGCATCGTTTCAGGGCGACGAAAAATGCGTGAAGCTGCTGATTGACGCCAAGGCTGACATTAATGCCGCGGACGACAACGGCGCGACCAGCCTGATGTACGCAGTCGAGTTCGGCCGAAAGAACGCAGTCAAACTGCTGCTGGCGGCCAAGGCCGATCCAACGATGAAGGACAAGCGCGGCTTCGATGCAATTTATCTGGCGCAACAGTTAGACGATCCAGAGATGCTGGCTCTGCTCAAGCACTGAATTAAAAGGCAACAGATCTCACGGGGCCAAGGCTGATTGCTTTGGCCCCGTGCATTATTCTGCCTTTACAATCGTTGCGGAGAATGTCTATGCCGCAACTGATTCGCACCGGCGTTTCGCTTGAAGAGGATCTGCTGCACGAGTTTGACCACTTGATCGCCAAACGCGGTTACGAGAATCGCTCCGAGGCGATTCGCGATCTGATCCGTGAGGCGCTTCTTTCAGAGATTGTGGTTTCGAACAAGCCAGTGGTCGGTACGCTGACGCTGGTTTACGACCACCACGTACAGAATTTGTCGCAGAAGTTGACCGAGGTGCAGCATACCGCAGGCGCGATGATTCTGGCGGCGACGCACGTCCATCTTGACCACAACTACTGCCTGGAAGTGATCATCATGAAGGGCAAGAGCAAAAAACTTCAGGCCGTGGCTGATGGAATGCTGGCACTGCGCGGAGTGGAGTTAGGAAAACTGGTCCTGACGAACTCGGGCACTGATATTAAGGCCGGACACCACGAGCATCCCTAGAGCAATCTCCGATTAGAGCGATTTCCGAATCGCTGTAAAGCGTAACACACTTCCAAAATACGTGCTACGATCGAGGAGATATCGGTCCGGCTGCTGCGGAATTCGCAATCTGCGGACTCGAAGATTCAAGGAATCCGATGCCATCCTTCCTGCGGGCTCTCCTCAACGACGAAGACCACAATACTCGTGGCAGAGTCATCGGAATTTATAGCGTCCTGCTGGTATTCAATCTAGTGGTCTGGGCGTGGGCGCTGATTGCATTTGATCGATTTCCGGTACTGCTCGGAACGGCATTTTTGGCGTACAGTTTTGGTCTGCGCCACGCCGTTGATGCGGATCATATCGCTGCTATCGACAACGTCACCCGGAAATTGATGCAAGAAGGCAAGAAGCCTGTAGCTGTCGGGCTGATGTTCTCTCTCGGGCACTCCACCATCGTCATTGCAGGTTCCATCGCAATTGCGGGGACGGCGCTCGCATTGCAGCATCGCTTCGACGCTGTCAGGGCGATTGGCGGTGTGATCGGCACGCTGGCGTCGACCTTCTTTCTTTTTGGAATTGCGATCGTCAATCTGATGGTTCTTCAATCGGTCTATCGCACCTTCACGCGGGTGCGGCGTGGCGAGCCTTATGTTGAAGAGGATCTCGATCTGCTGCTTGGCAACCGCGGTTTTCTGTCAAGGCTCTTCCGGCCAATGTTCGCCATGATCCGGAGCAGTTGGCACATGTATCCGCTCGGCGTGCTGTTTGGCCTCGGATTCGATACCGCGACCGAGATTGGACTGCTGGGCATCTCCGCCGCCGAAGCTTCGAAAGGGCTTTCCTTGTGGTCGATTCTTGTCTTCCCGGCGCTGTTTGCGGCAGGCATGTCATTAATCGACACTACCGACAATATTCTGATGCTCGGCGCCTACGGATGGGCCTTCGTGAAGCCAATCCGCAAGCTGTACTATAACATCACTATTACTTCGGTTTCGGTCGTGGTCGCCATTGCTGTGGGTGGAATCGAAGCGCTCGGCCTGCTTGCGGATCAGTTCCATCCGACGGGTGTGTTCTGGGATCTGGTGAACAAGCTAAATGACAACTTCGGCCTGCTGGGCTACTTCATCATTGCCCTGTTCGCCGTGAGTTGGATTGTTTCTATCGCCGTTTATAAATGGCGACGCTTTGACATTCTCGAACCGGAACGCGTTGAATCCTAAGTATCCCAGAGATGCTTTGATCGCACGGTGGCGCGGGCGTGACGCTCAATTTCATGTCTCCAATCCAATCCAATCGGTAGCGGCGCAGGGGGATTACTCTTAAGGTTCGCTTCATGTGGCGGGGTTGATAATGATTTCATGCGTGTTCTGCTGATTGAAGATGAACTCCGTCTCGCGGAAAACGTAGCCCGCGCCCTGCGGGAAGGTCCCGGTTTCGCCGTCGACTGCGCCGAGGATGGTGTGACCGGTGTGGAACTGGCCGGTAACCGCTGCTATGACCTGATCATCCTTGATCTGATGCTGCCCAGGCTTGACGGAGTCGGCGTTCTGAAGAGGCTACGCGCCAGCAAGGACGAGACACCGGTGTTGATACTGACAGCGCGAGGCGAGGTCGGGTCTACGATCAGCTTATTGAATGCAGGAGCGGACGATTATCTGAGCAAGCCGTTTGACCTGGGCGAGTTGCTTGCGCGTGTCAAGGCTCTCATTCGCAGGGGCAAAGGGGTGGCGCATCCCACCCTTCAGGTCGGCGACATCGTCGTGAACACACTGGAGCAGACCGTGCGCAGAGCGGGCGAGGAGATCGCGCTTTCTCCCATGGAATACAGGGTGCTGGAGTATCTGATGCATCGTCCCCGGGTCATTGTCTCCAAGCAGGAGTTGCTGGAGCATCTCTACGACTACAACTGGGAGCACCACTCGAATGTGATTGAGGTGCATGTTTCGAACCTGCGCAGGAAACTGAGCAGCGGGGAGCAGCTATCCAGTATCGAGACGCTGCGTGGGCGCGGTTATCGGCTCCTGATTTATAAGGTAGAAGAAGAGTGAAACCTTACTCCATTTCGAGGCGGCTCATTGCCACAGTGCTGTTGATTGAGCTGATCTCAGCACTCTGCGTTACCGGACTCGCGTTGCTTTATGAGCGGCATGCTCATTTTCGTTCGTTCGATATCCTGCTGCGCGGTCGCGCCGACTCCATGCTGGGAGCGGTCCAGGACGCAGAGGACGCAAGTGACAATGTGATGCTGGACGGAACCGAGGTTACAGTCCCTGCAGACGATGTGTATGAGGTCGTCGATGCGAGAGGCCAGGTTCTGGGGCGTTCCGCGAATTGGCGTGGCGGCTTGGCCATCGGTCCGAATGGCGGAATGGATTGGAATCCGAGGGATCGCGATGAGGGAGCCTTCTTTTCGACCGTTGTGAATGGAAAGATTTATCGCGTAATTCGTATGCGTGGGCTGCGCATTGTCGATCCCGGAGACAAGGGAGGAGGGATTCGCCGCTACGTCACTATTTATTATGGCTCGTCGGTGAAACGTGTGTGGAACGCGGTGTTCCGAGCGGCGGGCTTTTACGCGATCAGCAGCCTGATTGTCCTGGCATGCACCGGCATTCTCATGTCGTGGCTGTTGAATCGCGGCCTTGCGCCGTTGCGGGAACTTGCTTCGGGAGCCTCGAAGGTCTCGGTAACGTCCTGGAGTTTCCACCCTTCGCAGCGAGCGAGGATGACCAGGGAGCTCAGCCCTCTCGTCTCGGCACTTGAGTCGCTGATCGCCGGACTGCAGCAGTCGTTCGAGCAGCAAAGGCGCTTTGTGGGCGACGCCGCGCATGAGTTGAAGACCAGTGTTGCCGTCGTGAAGTCTTCGTTGCAGTTGCTTGAGATGAAGCCGCGGAGCACGGAAGAATACCAGGCGGGTCTGGCGCAATGCCTGACCGATTGCGGGCGGATGGAGGGAGTGGTTGCTCAGATGCTCAGCCTCGCTCGTTTGGAGGAGGACAAGGAGAAAGGATTTGCCGATTGCAGAACGGACGTCTTTCACAACTTGAGCGAAGCTGCCGTCCAGTTGGAGAGTATGGCGCAGGCCAGTGGAGTTCCGATTCGAATTCATGGCGACAGAACCCTGTCGGCCAACATCGACCCACAGCAATTCAAGCTGTTGTGCACCAATCTTCTCATCAACGCATTGCAGCATAGCCCGGTCGACTCCGTCGTCGCGGTGGACATCGAACGCCGATGCGCTTTCGCCGAGTTACGTTTCTGCGACGACGGCGAAGGCATAGCTCCGGAGGATCTGCCTCATATCTTCGAGCGATTTTCCCGCAGCGATCCGTCGCGCAGCAGGAAGACTGGTGGGACTGGGCTGGGGCTCGCAATTTGTAAGGCAATCGTCGAGAGCTTCGGGGGTACGATTGAGATCAGCAGCCAATTGAACGTAGGGACCATTGTTGTCGTCCGTATTCCCCTGTCCGAAGACGAGCCGCCCCGCTCGATCGTTTTGTAAAGTTAAGAGAACAAGAATTCTGTGCACTCTTCAGACTTATTTAAGGTAGTCGTGGAATATTACACTGAGACGGGAATCCACTCGTCCCGTTGCACTGGAGACAGGTATGACATCAAAGCTCGTTACTCGCAGCCTCGGCGCTCTTGGGTTGTTTTCGGCATTGACGATCGCAGCCGCTCTGCCTGCCATGGCTCAGAAATCCTACACCGTTCAGGACAAGTGGAAGGTCGGCGGCGAAGGCGGTTGGGACTATCTCACCGCTGACTCTGCGGCGCATCGGCTTTACATTACCCATGGCGGCCGCGTCGAGGTGCTCGATTCCACTTCGGGCAAGTCGATTGGCGCGATCACCGGGCTCAAGGGAACCCATGGGGTCGCGCTCGACGATTCCGGCAAGTATGGCTACATCAGTGACGGCGGCGCCAACGAAGTTGTGGTCTTCGATCGTGCCTCATTGCAGAAAGTTGCGTCGATTCCCGCTGGCACCAATCCGGATGGCATTGCATTTGAGCCTGTGACCAAGACGGTTTGGGCCTTCAACGGACGCAGCAAGGATGTTACCGTGATCGACACGGCGACGCAAAAGGTGATCGCAACCGTGCCGCTGCCAGGCAGGCCGGAGTTTCCGGTCGCCGACGGCAAAGGTGAAATCTTCGACAATATTGAAGACAAGAACTCGATTGTCCGCCTCGACGCGAAAGCTCCGAAGGTCACCGCGACGTGGTCGATTGCTCCCTGCGAATCGCCTTCCGGTCTGGCGATTGACCGCGCAGGGCGCCGGCTGTTTGCTGTCTGCGATGAAAAGAAGATGGCCGTCGTCGATGCAAATACCGGTAAGGTCATCGCGACGCCGGCTATCGGCGATGGCCCGGATGCCGCAGGTTACGATCCCAAAACCAAGCTTGCCTATTCCTCCAATGGTGATGGCACTCTGACAGTGGTCGACGCCAGTAACAGCAGCTATAAGGTTGTACAAAATCTTGCGACCCAGGCTGGAGCGCGCACGATGGCTCTTGACGCTGCGACCGGCAAGGTCTACGTTGTGACCGCGCAGTTTGGCCCTCGTCCTGCTGCAACTGCGTCCAATCCGCGGCCGCGGCCGTCCATCGTTGCAGACACTTTCACCGTCATTGTGGCAGGTCGTGAATAACGTGCATTGGAATTACTCCGGCGAGGTCGCACACCACGGCCCAGCCGGACTTTTAAATATGCGATACGTACACTCGATTATTCTCTCCGGATGCTTCGCGATGCTGGCTGCCGTTCCTTGCGTGTCGCAGCAGACGCAGGTCTCGGCGCCGCAAGCTTCCACGCAGACGCATGTCGAATCCGGCTCGATTACCCTGGAGGACGCGATTGCACGCGCCAAATCCAACGAGCCTACCTTCGCCGCAGCCGTGGCGGCTGACAAGGTCGCGATGCTGAATCAGTCTCTGTCACGGTCGGCGTTGTTACCGAACGTGGTCTATCACAACCAATACCTGTACACGCAGGCGGCGCATGGTCCGAGTCAATCGGCGAACGCCAGTACTGCGGCGACGACCAGCGTTCCGCGATTTATCGGCAACAACAGCGTCCACGAATACACCAGCCAGGGCGTGGTTACAGAGACAATTGGCGTGCAGCAGGTGACAGCCGTTGCCCAGGCTTCGGCTGCAGCTTCGGTCGCGTCGGCGGAACTGGAAATCGCCAAGCGCGGCCTCGTGGTTACGGTGGTTGGTCTGTACTACGGAGCGCTGGCTGCGGATCACAAGATGGCTGTTGCGCAGCGTGCGCTCGATGAGGCAAACAGCTTTACCGAGCTTACGCAATACCGCGAGGCAGCACGCGAGGCCGCGCATGCCGACGTGGTCAAAGCGCAGTTGCAACAGCAACAGCGCGCGCGAGAGTTAGCCGACGCGAAGCTGCAAAGCGATAAGGCTCGGCTGGATCTCGCGGTGCTGCTTTTTCCCGATCCGCATACCCCTTACAAGCTCGTGGATTTTGCCAGCCCCGCTCCGTTGGCTACTCGCGAAGAGCTAGAAGCAGTCGCTGCGCAGAACAATGCCGAACTCAAGAGTGCGCTGGCCTCAATGCACGCGGCGAGCCTTGATGTCACTGCGGCTCGCGCTGCTTACCTGCCAGATCTGGGGCTCAGTTTCAACTACGGCATCGACGCGCCGGAGTTTGCCGTGCACGGTCCCGATGGCACGCGCAATCTGGGTTACTCCGCTACTGCGACTGTTGATATTCCTGTATGGGACTGGTTCGCCATGCACGACCGCATCAAGCAGAAGACATCAATGCGCGAATCGGCCAAGGTAACGCTTACCGCCACGCAACGCCGCCTGATCGCCCAGTTGGACGAGTTCTACGCCGAAGCTTCCGTGAGTCGCGATCAGCTTCAGTCGCTCGATCAAAGTGCGGCCACAGCACGCGAAAGCCTGCGTCTTGTCCGACTGCGCTATTCCGCTGGAGAATGCACCGTGCTCGAAGTGGTCGATGCACAAAACTCGCTTGTCGCCGCCGAAAGTGCGCGCGAAGACGGCATTCTCCGCTATCAAACGGCCTTGGCCAATCTACAGATACTCACGGGAACGATGTGATCATGCCAGCCAGAATACTTTCTGCCCAATTCCATCGCGTGCTTATCGGCGGACTGTGCGCCAGCGCGACGCTCATTTCGATTGGCTGCCATAAGGCGGAGACGGCGCCAACTCCGGAAGTGACGGTGCAGGCCGCAGAGCCGCATCTGGGAAACATCTCCGAGCTGATTACTGCCGACGCCACGCTGAACCCGTTGGCGCAGGCCGCAATCTCACCCAAGGTCACCGCGCCAGTTAGCAAGTTCTACGTGCAGCGCGGCGCGCGGGTCAAAGCAGGCGAACTGCTCGCGACCCTCGAAAACAGCGATCTCTCCGCAGCGGCGCTCGACAACGAAGGCGCTTACACTGCGGCCAAAGCCGGGTACGATACGGCCACGCAGGCCACCGTTCCCGAGGACTATTCCAAGGCGCAACTCGATCTGACACAGGCCAAGGCCAATCTCGAACTCAACCAGAGCATCGTCACCGCTCGCACCCAGCTCTTTGCGCAAGGCGCGATTCCGGGGCGCGATCTCGATACGGCAAAGGCTGCATTGGTTCAGGCGCAGGCCGCATACGATATCGCTAAGCAGCATTTTGAGGCGGTGCAGAAAACGAGCAACAAGGCTTCGCTTGAGTCCGCGAAGGGGCAGCTTGATTCCGCCAAAGGCAAATACCTCGGCGCTCAGGCCCAACTCAGCTATACCGAGATTCACAGCCCCATCGACGGCGTGGTCACGGATCGTCCGCTCTTTGCGGGTGAAACCGCGCCTGCCGGAACGCCGCTCATCACAGTCATGGATACTTCGGCGCTCATCGCCAAGCTCCACATCGCGCAGATGCAGGCTCAGCAACTCTCCGTTGGATCTCCAGCAACCATCAGTGTTCCCGGAATCGATGATCCTGTTGACGCGAAGGTCTCGCTGATCAGTCCAGCTCTCGACCCGGGCAGCACGACTATTGAAGTCTGGCTGCGCGTGGGGAATCCTAAGAACGTCCTCAAAGCCGGTACGCCGGTACACGCTTCGATCACGGGACGAACCGCCAGCAATGCACTCCTCTTACCGCCTGAGGCGTTGCAGACCGCTTCCGACGGCAGCAAATTCGTGATGGCAATCGCCGCCGACGGAACCGCGCACAAGCATCCCGTCACGATCGGAATTCAGACCGCAAAGGATGTGCAGATTCTCTCCGGTATCACGGCAAAGGACACCGTTATCACCACGGGCGCTTACGGTCTCGATGATGGAACCAAGGTGAAAATCGGCGCGGCCGACGCAGGCGGTGACGACAAGCCGGAAGCCGGAAGCCATGGAGACGACAAGTGAATCTGCCGCCTGTTGCCCCGGAAAAACCCTTCTGGCTCGCACGACTCTCAACGCCGATCTTCTTCTTCCTGATCGCGCTCACACTGGCTGGCGTCTACGCGGCCACGCAGGTGCCCATCTCGGTCTTTCCCGACACCAATTTTCCGCGCGTCGTTATCGGTGTCGACAACGGTGTGATGCCTGTCGAGCAGATGCAGGTCACGATTACCAAACCGATCGAAGACGCGGTCAACTCCGTGCCCGGCCTTCGAACAGTGCGCAGCACGACCAGCCGAGGTTCGGCTGAAATCAGCCTCTTCTTTGACTGGAATGTGGACATGTTCCACACCTTGCAGCTTGCCGATGCGGCGCTCTCCAAGGTGCAGCAGACGCTGCCTGCCACGGCGCGCATCACCACCAACCGGCTGACTTTTGCCACTTTCCCCATCCTCGGATACGCGTTGACGGCGGACGACCGGGGCCCCGCGACTGTTTCGCAGACCCGTCTTTGGGAGATCGCGACCTACGATCTGAAGCCGCCGCTCAATCGAGTCGAAGGTGTCAGTACTGTCGTGGTACAGGGCGGCAAGGTGCCGGAGTTTCACATCATCCCCGACCTCGCGCGTTTGCAGGCCTCCGGTGTCACGCTCCTCGATCTGGTTAACGGAGTCCAGTCCGCAAACATCATTGATTCACCCGGTTTGTACGAAGCCAACCACGAGTTGATTCTCGGCCTCATCGGGGCGCAGGCACACTCTGCCGAAGAACTGGCCAACCTCGTTATTAAGACCACGCCAGCAGGCGCGCCGATCCGTGTTGCGGATGTCGCAACGGTCGAGCCATCAACCATGCCTGTCTACACCAGCGTTACCTCCAACGGTAAACAGGCGGTGCTTATCAACATCGCTCGGCAGATTTCATCCAATACCGTGCAGGTTGCCGATGCCGTTGCCGCCGAGGTCGTGAGTCTTCGGCATCAGTTGCCGCCCGGAGTCCATCTCGAACCCTTCTACGATCAGTCGCAACTCGTCCGCGAATCCATCGCGAGCGTTCGCGACGCCATCTTCATTGGGCTGATCCTCGCCTGCGTCATCCTCTTTCTCTTCCTGCATGACTGGCGCTCCTCATTGGTCGCAGGACTGGTCATTCCAGTCACAGTGGCAGTCACGATTCTCTTTCTGTGGCTGATCGGGCAGTCGTTCAATCTTATGACTCTTGGCGGCCTGGCCGCAGCCATCGGTCTGGTCATCGACGACGCCATCGTGGTCGTCGAGAACATCGTCGTTCATCGCGACAGCGGCCAGTCGCGCGTAGCTGCCGTGCGCAGCGCGCTCACCGAGATCACCACCCCACTGATTGGTTCCACGATTACGCCGGTCGTGGTCTTCCTTCCCCTCATCGCTGTCACCGGCGTCACCGGCAGCTTCTTCCGGGCCCTCGCTGTCACTATGACCGCCGCGCTGCTGACATCACTGCTTCTCGCACTGACCTGGACCCCGGCATTGTCGCTGGTTCTGCTGCGCGGCAAGGTAAAGGATGCAGACACGGAGGCAACGCACGAAGGAATAGCTCCAGTGGAGCACAAACACTCCGGCAAATTCATGGCGCGGGTTTTGGCGATTCATGCCCGTGTTCTCGACTGGGCTCTCGCTCGCCCGGTCATCCTCGGAGTCGCCTGCCTAGTTCTCATCATCGGAGGCTATTTCGGCTATACCGCGCTCGGCTCCGACCTGTTGCCAGAGATGGACGAAGGCGGCTTCATCCTCGACTACATCATGCCCTCGGGCAGCTCCCTCACCGAGACCAATCGTGTCCTGGCGCACGTCGAAAAGATTCTCCAGGATACGCCTGAGGTCGAAATCACCTCGCGCCGCACCGGCCTGCAAATGGGCCTTGCCGCTGTGACAGAAGCCAATTACGGCGACTTCACCGTCAGGCTCAAAAGCAAACGGTCCCGTGCCATTGATGATGTCATGGCGGATGTTCGTGACGAGATCAAAAAGACTGAGCCGGAGCTTGATGTCGAGTTCACGCAGGTCCTTCAGGACATGATCGGCGATCTTTCCAACGCGCCTGAGCCAATTCAAATCAAGCTCTTCTGCAATGACCAGTCGCTGCTCAACCAGCTTGGCCCCAAGGTGCAGGACGCAATTGGCAAGATCCCGGGCGTAGTCGATACGCAGAATGGCATCGATAATACCGTCAGCGGTCCAGCGACCAGCTTTCAAATCAGTCCTGTGCTCGCAGCTCGATTTGGCTTCACGCCGCAGGAGGTTGCGGAAGACTCGACCGCGATCCTGGACGGCCTACCAACCACGGAGCCGATGATCGTAAACGGACGGCCATACACGGTTCGCATTCGCCTGCCTGAGGAAAACCGCTCGTCGCTCGCAGCGATTGAGAACACCGTCTTCAACTCAAGCAGTGGACATACCGCATCGCTGGGCTCGATCGCACAGATCACCCAACTCCCACCGCAGAATGAAATTCGCCGTGAGAATCTACAGCAACAAATACTCGTGACGGGCCGTCTCGAAGGCTCAGATCTCGGCACTGCGATGGCCAGGGTTCGATCAACTGTCGAAGGACTGCATCTGCCCTCCAATGTGCGCGTGGAGTACGGCGGCACCTACGAAGAGCAGCAAAAGTCCTTCCACGACCTGTTGCGCGTGCTGATCCTCGCACTGGTGCTGGTTTTCGGCGTTCTCCTTGTAGAGTTCCGCAACTTCTCCGCGCCGGTCGCTATCCTCACCAGCTCCGTGCTCTCTATCTCAGGAGTGGTGCTGGCCCTGCTCATTACGCAGACCAGCTTCAACGTCGCCAGCTTTATGGGGCTTATCATGGTCATCGGCATCGTCGCCAAGAACGGCATTCTTCTGCTCGACGCAGACGAAAAGCTTCGCAGGGATGGTGTAGAGCCCCGTCAGGCCATGTTGCAGGCAGCGCAACGCCGTCTGCGCCCTATCGTAATGACCGCGGTCGCCGCGATATGCGGTATGCTCCCGCTCGCCTTTGCCCTCGGCTCGGGTTCGCAGATGCTGCAGCCGCTGGCGATTGCCGTAACAGGAGGCATCCTTGTCTCAGTCGTCTTGTCGCTGATCGTGACGCCGGTCCTCTACTACCTCCTCACGCGTAAACACACACAGTCCCAGGAAGTCTGGTAGAAGGACGCTTCATTCGCGGAGACGCGGAAACCTGACCCGGGGTCATGGGCCTGTCTGGAATAAATATGCAACGAGTTGGTGCGGAAGAGGGGACTTGAACCCCTATGGGTTACCCCGCCAGATCCTAAGTCTGGTGCGTCTGCCAATTTCGCCACTTCCGCAAGCCTTTATTGTCAACAGGTTAAGCGACTTTTCGTTCCTTGCCGTTTTGCTCGGTGTCCGACTTAGTGGCCATTCCGTTGGACGGTGCTACTAGCCGGTCTATTGCCGCTTGATTATGTTCCGGCGCCAGGTGGGCATATTGCATCGTCATCTGAATTGTACTGTGACGCATGAGTGGAGCGACAGTCCGAATGTCCGACATCGGCTCTCAATGCCATGTGTAGTTCACCAGCCCGGCATCCGCTGCGGCATTCTCAATGCTCATTCTCAGTTTATAGCTTAGGGCGCGGCCAGACCTTCTCGATGGGTGGAACTCCAACCGTGCCGTTTCTTTATCATGGGCGGATGCGGATGATGGGGCACACTCTAATTATCGTCGGAATGATGGGCCTTGGTTCTTTGGTTTCAGCAGGAGCACAGATACAACCGCCACGCGTGAGAATCGCCAGCGGCATGCTGGAGGGGATGCGAGATCCGGCTCTTCCGGGAGGGGGCGTTTTTCTGGGCATTCCTTTTGCAGCCCAACCAGTGGGCTCATTGCGCTGGAAGGCGCCGCAACCGCCTGTGCCCTGGCATGGTATCCGCACTGCGTCTCAATACGGCTCCGCGTGCCCGCAATTGCCCAGCCCGTGGCTGCCTGAAATGCTCGGTGTGCAGAAGATGCCGATTGACGAAGCTTGCCTCTATCTGAATGTGTGGACACCTGAATTGCATCAGAACGCGAAGCTTCCAGTCTTTGTCTGGGTCCACGGAGGCGGAAATGTTGAAGGGGACGGAGAGTGGCCGCCACTGGGACAGACCCTTGCAGAGCAAGGAGTGGTTGTCGTCAGTTTCAATTATCGATTGGGCGTGTTTGGCTTTCTGGCCGACCGATTGCTTGCTGCTGAGTCAGACCATCATGTATCCGGGAACTACGGGCACCTGGATCAGGTGGCAGCCTTGCGCTGGGTGCGTCAGAATATCGCGCGCTTTGGAGGCGATCCGGATCAGGTAACGATCGGCGGCCAGTCTTCCGGCGCGCTTGATGTATGTAATCTGATGGCTTCGCCGCTCTCCGCGGGGTTGTTCGAGCGCGCGATTCTTCAAAGCGGCGTTTGCGTCGATTCCGTCTATCCCAACGCCCAGGAGGCGGAGATCAACGGCGAGCGATTGGCGAAAGATCTGGGAGTTCCACCCGGACCAGGAGCTTTGCAAGCTTTGCGCGCGATACCCGCGGCACGCATTCTTCAGGTCGCGATGGATGCTCCGGATATTGATCTTGAACCAGTGGTTGACGGATGGGTGCTTCCGCAGCAGCCCGCCATCCTTTTTGCAGAGGGAAGGGAGGCCGGCATTCCGGTGTTGGTGGGCAGCAACGAGGACGAAGTCTCGATTTTCGCAAGTCCGATTGTCGGAGGCAAGTCCTGGCGGCCAAGTACGATTGCTGCTTATCGCCAATGGCTGCACAACCGTTTTGGCTCCGATGCCGATGAGGTCTTTGCCCAGTATCCGGCTCGCTCAGACGGCGAGACTCGTCAGGTCTTCGAAATCATGGATTCTGATTTTGACTTTGGCTTTGGAGCGTGGCTGCTCTCCAACGATACTGCCAGAATTGGACAGAACGCTTTTCTGTACCATTTCACTTATGTGGGCACCGATGAATTTACCGGGCTCGGAGCCTTTCATAGCGAAGAGAGTATGTTTCTGAGCAGAAAATACTGGACGAGTTGGAAGTCCAGATCGTATGACACGATGTTATCGAATGCCATTGTCGGATACTGGGCGCAGTTCATAAAGACTGGAAATCCCAACGGTCCAGGCTTGCCGGCGTGGCCTGCCTGGCATCCGGACGGCCTTTGCCAGGAACTTGGTCAGAGGATAGAACCGGAGCATGTTCCGCGAACGCAAAATTTCGCAGTGTTTCAGCAGCATCTGACGTCAAGATTGCAAAAACTTCCGCGCTGATTTTCAAGGCTCCGAATGCTGACAGTGCGCTGGCTGCGATGAGTTGAGCGCAGCCAGTGTGAATTCGCATGCGAGACGTCTTGTATCGACGCTTATAAATCTTCCGACGCGGCCGGTATATCGACTTCAATTCCCCCGCGCTCAGCGGATAAATATCCGGTGTAAAGCGCAGCAACGGTGTCCCGTGCCAGCTCTATCGTGGACAGGGGCTTACGTCTATCCTGAATGCTTTCCATAAAGTCCTGGAACTCATGCACGTATCCGTGATGCCAGTTCTCATCTGCGGAGGGATTGCTCCAACCCTGTTTCGTTCCAATCTTCTCCGAAACATAAACATCCCGAAATAAGTCCTCTTTCGGATTGAAGGTTTCGAGCGCGTTGACCGGGCTCAGATTGCAACGCGTGCGGTGATTATTGCTGACGACCTCCAGCCAGTTATGGACACCGCCGAGAACCAGCTCCGTGGAAAATATATCCGCCACTGTGCCGTCCGAGAACTTGATGTGAATCTGTACAAAGTCTTCGACATCCTCGTAAGAGGTCCGCAGGAAGCCCTCATCTCGAAAGTCCTTTAGCCGTGTGATCTCGTGTGTTCTGGCGCTTGCTGTCACCGGCCGAATCGGAACTCCATTTCTGGCTTCTCCTTCGACACGCTTCAGATAGAGCGCAGCGCTCAACGGGTGGCATCCCTTCCCAACCAGCGATCCACCTCCCGACGATTTCCAGGACCCATAGTACGGCGAGTGCGATCCGCTATGGGATTCCTCACCGATGATCCACAAAATCTGGCCACCGCTCTTGACGAGGATTTCCCGTTCCTTCTGAATAGCCGGGGCGTATATCCAGTTCTCGGCATAGCACACGGTTTTTCCGCTTGCCTTTGCTGCTGTGAGAATTCGATTGCAACTGGCAACGGCTTCCCGAAGCATCTCTTCTTTAGGAAATGTATTACCGCAAAAGCCGCTTATATCGGCGCCATAATAACCGGTGAAGGGCTTCTCTACGATCACATGCTTTCCCCGCTCCAGCGCCTGAACTGCGAGTGGTTCATGCGAAGAAGGCGGACTGCAAATGTCCACGACATCGACTGCATCGCAAAGTTGCTCGAAGGTGTCGAATGCGCGAACGCCTTTGTCCTGTGCGAATTTTTCCCGCGATGCCGCAGATCTTGAAGTGACTCCGACAAGCTGGATGGGAACCTTATACACCCGGCTGAGACCTTCCCAATGAAACCTCGCTGCAAATTGTGCTCCAACAATCCCAACCCGTATTGGTTCTGCCATCCATAGACTCCATTCCAAGTATTTGCCAGCGTTTTGAGTCTAAAATAGTCGTCGTAAACAGGAAAGCCTGCGGCATCGGGTACAGTAGAGGGTATCGATATGGCGGGAAAAATAGCCTTGCATACAGAGATCGAAATGAAGTCGACTTCATGCTCCAATCGGAGACTTAAGACAATTCTGTCGCGTTTGAGGCGGCTCCTTGTCATGGTCGATAATGTATTGTCCGTCAGGACCAACGGCAAGACGAGAGTTGAGTTAACAGTATGAGCCTCTACTGCGCCATTGGCGGTGTTGAAACCGATTTATCTTCGCATCAATTGAATGATCTGCTCACGCAGAGCCTTACGCAACTGGGAGCGCGAAAGTCTGTCCTTGTCGTGCCCCCGGATCAAAGCCGCGCGCACTCCCACGCGGGCGAACTGACAAGCTATGCCTGGAAATACTATGGCGACCGGCTTAAGGCAGTTCTTCCCGCGCTCGGCACGCATACGGCCATGCGACCGGCACAGATCGCAGATATGTTTCCAGAGGTGCCGGAAGATCTCTTTCGCGTTCACAATTGGCGAACCGATGTCGAGACGCTCGGCGAGGTGCCGGCGGAGTTCATCCATCAGCAATCGGAGGGGAAGCTGAACTTTCCGTGGCCGGCGCAGGTCAACCGGCTTATCTCGCGAGGGGATTTCGACCTCATCCTCTCCATCGGCCAAGTCGTACCGCATGAGGTCACCGGCATGGCGAATTACAACAAGAACCTGCTTGTTGGCGCAGGCGGCCGCGAGAGCATCAACCGAAGCCACTATCTGGGCGCGGTTTATGGCATGGAGCGAATCATGGGCCGGTCCGCAAATCCGGTCCGCAACGTCCTCAATCGTGCATCCGACGAGTTCCTGAGCCATTTGCCGATCATTTACGTCCTGACCGTCATTGGACGCAGGGCGGAAGGTGGATTTGCAGTGCGCGGCCTGTTCATCGGCGATGACATCGAGTGTTATCAGCGAGCTGCCGAGCTAAGTCTTCAAGTGAACTTCGAATCACTGGATGCGCCTATCCAAAAGGCTGTTGTATATCTCAATCCACGTGAGTTTCATAGCACCTGGATTGGAAATAAAGCTGTATACCGTACACGTATGGCTCTGGCAGACAACGCTGAATTAATCATCCTCGCGCCGGGAGTGAAAGAGTTTGGCGAAGACAAGGGGATTGACGGATTGATTCGCAAGTACGGCTATCGCGGGACCGAGGCGACGCTCGAAGCGGTGGCCGCCAATGCCGATCTCGCCAGCGACCTGAGCGCAGCCGCGCACCTCATTCACGGCTGTTCCGAAGGACGGTTCAGAATTACCTGGTGCCCAGGGCAACTGAGTAAAGAAGAGATCGAGAGTGTTGGTTTTGGATATGGCGATCTCAATACAATGCTCAAGCGTTACGACCCGCAGAAGCTCCATCAAGGCTATAACCAGGTCGACGGCGAAGATATCTTTTTCATTGCAGATCCAGGCTTGGGCCTGTGGGCGTATCGTGGCAGGCTTTGAGCGGAACGGAAATTTGCGTCATCCCCGCTAAATGATCCAATCAATTCAGGACCATCCTGCGCGGCAAGACGCGCAACTGAGAGTGAGCATGTATTCGCAATCTGAGCCTTTAATCCCGGAGTCCCTGATTTTTGACTTTGATGGTGTCCTGGCGGATACCGAGCCGCTGCATTGGATGGCCTGGCGGGAACTGCTTCTCCCACACGAAATCGAACTCAGTTGGGAAGAATACTGCCGGATCGGACGCGGCGTAACCGACGGGCATATGCTGACGAGGCTTCCGCAGGTAGTATCCAACCCAACACTGCATTCAACACTGCGGGATCAACTGCGACACCGCAGAGATATGATCCCGAGCTTGTGTGCACAGGGGTCTCTTATTGGTGAGCCTACGGTCAAGCTGCTGGAATCCCTCTCGCCCTTTCGGTTGGGACTAGTTACGAGTTCGAGTCGATCCGCTGTGGAACCCGTGCTGCATGCTGCAGGCGTGGTGAAACACTTTCAGGCCACGGTGTATGGCGATGAAGTAAGCCAACACAAACCCCATCCTGAGCCGTACCTTCGCATTCGGGAGAAGCTTGGAGTATCAGCCGGGCTTGTTTTTGAAGACTCCGATGCCGGAATGGAAAGCGCGACGGCCGCAGGATTCAAGGTGATTCGTGTGCTTGCCCCAGCGAATCTGCCAGAAACCGTTCAAAAAGCTCTGGGTAGGAGCTGATGGGGGAGATTCACAAGATGACGCTTCAGAACATGCAACACCACGCTGGCTCGCGAAGCGGATTCTCTCGTCGCGAATTGCTGAAATCCGGAACGGCTTTGGCTGCAGGCTACGCAGCACTCGGACCAATCCATGCACTTTCCCAAGGTAAAAGCAATCGAAAGCGGCTCGCCTACGCCGGAACGTATAACAGCCCGGTCGATGGCGGAGCGGGCAATGGCAAGGGTATTTACCTCTTCGAAATGGATTCGATCAGCGGTGAATTGACCCTGGTCAAACTGGCCGCGGAAGCGCGTAATCCTTCCTGGCTTGCTCTTGATCCGTCAGGACGGCGCATGTATTCGGTCAATGAAATTGCGGATTACGAAGGCCGAGGCGGATCAGTAAGTGCCTATGCAGTCGACTCCGCAACCGGTGATCTTCGACTCCTGAACCGCGTAAGTTCGGAGGGAGCGGGGCCTGCTCATCTGAGTGTCGATGCGTCCGGAAAGTACGTTTTTGTCGCGAATTACAATGGCGGAAGCGTGGTCGTTGTGCCAATATTGGCATCCGGAGAACTTGGGCCAGCGGTCTATGTCGAACAAGACAAAGGCTTCGTAGGAAGCACACGAGCATTGAACGCGCCTCCGGGCAGCTTTGCGATCAGCGGTCACGATAAACCCCATGCCCACATGATCCAATCCGACCCTGGCAACCGCTTTGTGTTGCATACCGATCTCGGACAGGACCGCATCTACGTCCATAGCCTCGATCCTGCCACCGGTAGATTGAATGCAGTTGGAAATCCGCCGTTCATTTCACTTCCAAGTGGAGATGGTCCTCGCCATTTTGTATTTCATCGGAACGGCAAATGGCTCTACTCTCTTCAGGAAGAAGCTTCCAATGTGGTGTTTTTCGATTTTGATCCCGCGACGGGATCTCTTGTGCCCCAACAGACGATTTCGACTCTGCCGGCACATTTTAGTGGAACTAGTTTTACCTCAGAGATCCTGCTTTCGCCTGACGGACGCTTTTTATATGCAGCGAATCGGCTTCACGATACGATTGCTGTTTTCTCGTTGAATCCGAACGGCAGGCTGACTTATGTGGGGGAGGCTTCGACGGAGGGCGATTATCCACGGCATCTGAGTATTGATCCGAGCGGGACGTTTCTCTATGCGTGTAACCAGCGCAGCGATGACATCACTTGCTTTCGTATCGACCGCAAGACGGGTATGCCGATCTTTACCGGACAGTACACAGCCATTGGTAGCCCGACCTGCATAGTATTTGCAGGCTAGCAAGACTTGTTGCTCCCATTCGGTGCAAATTTTTTGTAAGTGGTGCGCTGGTGTAATTCCTGACCGGGTGAGGTGGCTGAAGACGATCGCGCAGCCGTGATTTGGCTGCATTACCGCTGCGCGCCATGTCTTGTCCTGTTTCGCCAGCTTCACTTCTTTTCAACCCCATCCGTGGCCGCAAAATTTCTCTCGTTCTGCCTGAACTATGATCACATCGTCTCTAGCTGCTGGCGGAGCGCGGGCAGGAGACCGCGCATCTACGATTAATGGAGCTGGATGGAAGCAGCTCGATTGACGAAAATATTCTCAGTGGATAATGAGGAAAATTTCCTTATTTCTCGTAAAATTTCTTGACATTGCCGCCTCAATGACTGAATATTTTTCCAACATTAGGTTTTGTTGAAGCCGTGATTGGATCGGGCAGGAAATCATCTCGCTACGAATAGGAATTCATACGGATGTTAATCGAGGAGCTTTTACCACCGAAGGTTCCCTATTTCTCCGGTCATCGCTTCATGTCGTCGGGCGTGCCTGAGGCGCTGGTGTGCGGAATACAAACAACGGCTCTTAGAGTTCCTGCTGTCAGTCTGTGCCTGCCAATCTCCAGCTAATCAGGCGGCTAACTATAGGGCGCTATCGCTATAAGCGCTATGAAGGCAAGTGGTGCGATTATTGCAATTTCTCAAGTAGCAGCATATGTGGCGGTTTCTCGCGGAGCCGAATTCTATCGGGTAGATGGGGAGAAAATGGTTAATAGACGTGAATTTCTAAACACAGCAGCGGTAGGGGCGGCGGGCTTGGCTATAAGCGCGACCGCGAAAAGTTATGGTCAGATCATCGGCTCCAACGATCGTCTCAACTTTGCAATTATCGGCCTTCGTTGGCGCGGCTATGCTCATCTTGCAGGGCTCAAGGCAAACAAGGATGCCGCGCGTGTCTCGTATGTATGCGATGTGGACAGCAATAACCTGTCAAAGTTTGCGGGCATTGCAGAACAGCAATTGGGCTATGCGCCTGCCACTGAAAAGGATTTTCGGCATCTCTTTCAGCAGAAGGATTTGGACGCCGTTACCATTGCGACTCCAGACCACTGGCACGCTCCGTTGGCGATTGCCGCGCTGCAAGCAGGCAAGCACGTGTATGTTGAGAAGCCATGCGCTCACAACCCTGCCGAGGGAGCATTGCTGGTGCAGGCGCAACAGAAATATCAAAAACACGTGCAGCAGGGCACGCAGCAGCGATCGTGCACGCATACCATCGAGGCCATCGACAAGATACACAACGGCCTGATCGGCAGGCCTTACTTTGTCAAAGCCTGGTATACGAACACGAGAAAAGGAATCGGCTTCGGGAAAGATGCACCCGTACCGCCGCAGCTCGATTGGGATCTGTGGCAGGGACCTGCGCCGCGACGGCAATATAAAGATAATATTCATCCTTATAACTGGCACTGGTTCAAGCACTGGGGCACAGGCGAGGCTGGTAACAACGGCACGCATAATATCGATCTCTCCCGTTGGGCGCTCGGAGTCGACTTTCCGCAGAGCGTTGTGGCGACAGGCGGAAGATATCAGATGAAAGACGATCAGCAGTTTTATGACAGTCTGGCCGTCAACTTCGATTACGGCGACAAGATGATCACCTGGGAGAGCCGATCCTGCAACGGAATGAAGTATCTCGATCGCGATGCGGGGCTGGTCGTGATGGGCACCACCGGCTCGGTGCTGATCTATGGCGATGGCGGCGATGGTTATGAAGTCTTTGATCTCAAGGGCAACCGGACCGGCGTGTTCAAGCTTGATGATTCTATTCCCTTCTATAACAAGCTCGAAGGGGACATCGCAACGGATGCCCACTTTGCGAACCTTATCGCGGCGATTCGCACAGGAGAGAAACTGCACGCGCCTATCTCGGAAGGCAATAAAGCGGTGACCATGATGCTACTGTCCAACATTTCGTGGGAGCTGAACCGTGTCTTGCAGCTAGATCAGCAAGACGGGAAGATTCTTCATGATCCGCAAGCCATGAAGATGTGGGGGCGCGAATACGAGAAGGGCTGGGCACCTCATCTCTAAAATAGGCGGGGCGATAATCGGTCTTAGCATTGTCGCCAGTAAACTGTATTAAGTCTTACGAACGATGGTCGTTCCCGGTGGCAGGAGCATAACTCCGCGGGAGCGGCCATCGTTCGACTATAGTCCTCACCTTACTTGCTGAGCGAGCCAGTCGAATACGCTCTCCTGAGTGCGGTGGGCAAAGCGGTTGATGTCGACTGGCGTTTCGAATTTCAGAGATTCGGGATGACCAAGCAGAGCATATATCTTCTGCGATGCCTCGATCTCGCGCTGCACATCTGCAAGGCGGGCATAACGGTCGAGTGTGGGTGCGACCACTAACGCCGGTTTGGGCGCAACCGATGCCAGGACTTCATCGAAGTCAAAGGGAAGACGGTCCGGGTGATCCACGAAGAAGCCGAGGCGTGGCAGCAATCCATGAAGATGCGAGTACTGCCGGATACCCTCCGTGCCTTTGTCTGGCGTGTCGAGCCGCAATGGATCGACACCGCAGATCGCTGCCATGCCTCGCACGCGTTCGTCGAAGGCCGTGGTCAATAAGCCAACTTTGGCGCCCAGTGCGTAGCCAAGCAGGAAGATTCGCGGGGAGTCGATTTCTTCCAGACTGGAGAGCGCTTCGACCGCCGCGCGTGTGTCTTCGATCATGTTGCCCAGCATCGACCAGCGCGGATAGCGGTCATAGAATCGCCTGGCCTCATGGATGCGTGCTCCGAAGCCAACCTGATCGAAGGCGAATACGGCGAAACCTCTTTTCACCAGCAACTGGAACGACGGCCTGGAGTCTTGATCGTAGATTGATCCTCCTGAAGCCCAAGGCCTCCAGGCCGACCATCCGTTCTGATAGCTGTAGGGATGCAGCCAGATGACCACGGGCCACTTACCGGACTGTGGTTTTTGATCCGAGTTCATGGGGTAGAAGAGCTCGCCCATCAAGCCATCTCCGAAGGGAAGACCAGCTACACCCATCCCTTCCGGCTTGAATCGCGGCTCCGAACTCTGATCGTCAATGGGCCTGTTGTAGAGTGTTGCCAGCCAACCCTCGGAAGTGCCGTTGCGCGCCAGGCTGCGCTCGGGTAGATTCCGCTGCGCTTCAAAGGTTACTCGTGGTGGTGCTTCGCCCAGCAGGCGTGAAATCTTCTGGATGATGGATTTTCTTTTTTCTTGCCACTGCGCAACCGAGCTGATCGGACGACCGTCTGCCTGACTTAGAAAATCGCCGACCGTTCTTTTCGGGTAAGAGAGAGGATCGATCTTTTCCTGCGAGATCTGCTGCCAGCCTTCGAAGGTGTAGCCCAAGATCCAGGTGTCGAATTCCGGGCGGCGTTTTTGATTGAAGATCGAATCCAGGAAATCGAGGTATTGTTCGAGGTCCGAGACTGCGGTTGGATGTTCCCCATCCCGGAGATTGAGACATAGCTTATCTTCGTGTCCAAGGAGGCTGTAGACGCGTCGTATAGAGCGATATGCCTGTTCGTAGCCGAAGGGATTGCCCTCCGATTCGGCGTAGCCGGAATACATCAGGAGTCCGCGCGGCGCGACCAACGCCGCTAACATGTTTTGGTCGACGGGGAGCTTATCTTCGCGGCCAGCGAAGAATCGCAGCCGAGGGTGAAACCAGTGGGGGAAGACCCCTGTGATTCTCTCGAGGCTTTCGTTGGCGAAGATATCTGTGGTGTATCGCCAGGGATCGGACTCGCCGGTATTGCCGCTTGAGAGGATCAGCGCTGAGATCCGTTCGTCAAATGCAGCTGCCAGCAACGATTGTTTTCCATGCCGCGAGTGTCCGGCCAAGGCTATCTTGTTCGTATCGACTTCGGACAAGGTGAGGAGGTAGTCTACGGCGCGTGAAGCCGACCACGCCCAGCGTGCGATACAGGAAAAGTCGTACTCCGGATAAATCTCAATGTACCGGTCGGAATCGTCGCTGTCTCCACCGCCATAAGCCGGATCATTGGCGGCGTAGTAGCAGCCGATATAGCCCCGCCGCACGGCGGTGTAGAGCCAGGGAAACTTTCTGCTGTGGTTGGTCAGGAATACAGGGAACGGGCCTTTGCCGTCTGGAATGATCAACTGCAGACGTAGCGTGGCGTGATGATCGGGGCCGAATTCGAGCCGGATGTCGCGTACGGTGGTTGTACCTTCGCGCCGAGTTGCGGTAACGACTGCGCGGAGGTTGTCGGGCGACGGTGGCATCTTGCCGAAGACCCACTGTTCCATTTGCGCGCGGATCCATTGCTTCTGGCGATTCCACAGAACTTCATTGGTCACTGCGATCTGCCGGCCGTTCTCTGTAAAGATGAGCGGATCGGGGAGATAGGGGATGGACGGCATGGATGCAAAGTCCGGAGGAAGCTCACCGGTACGCCGCACCCAGTCCTCCCAGGTTTTGTCATAGGCGTTGATGCGCCCGGTCTGGGGCGTGCTGGTGGGGGGAAATATCTTGAGGAATGTCGCGAGATCCGCGCGCCGCCTCGATTCTGCATCGAGCGCTCCAGCCGCAGATTGCGCAGAGGCGATGTGTTCGATCCCTAACATCGATGTTGCAGCTGAGAGTGCGGCGGCCTGCGTGAGGAAATCTCTTCTAGTAAATTCGACATTCTTTTGTGTCATGAGAAAGCCATCTCCATCTGTTCGACTTATAGAATGTTCAATTACATCTTCCGTGTTGCGGACTTCATCTGGGCGTGCGGGGAAGCGACTGTACCGACTTTGCATGCGACGCAGAGCTCGCTTGTAACTCCGTTGCCCTCTTCGATTGTGAAGATGCGGTCGACAGAGGAAATGTTTAGCTTCTCGACGCCGCCGCTAGGCCAGTGAATCTCGACCGCATCGACCGTGGTTGCGTTGCCGAGACCGAAATGCACGCGCTGATCGTTGGAGGACAGGTAACTACCGCCGCTAAGGACATCTTCGCGTTGGCGCATGCCATTTGCGTTCAGATAAACGGTGGCGCCTATAGCATCCCGAGGACTCCTGGGGCCGCCGATGAGTTTCATCTCTATCCAGTGATGGCTGTCGTCGCTCACGTTGCCGAGCAGAACGGGATGATGGTCGATCACATTGATGACGACGTCGATCTTGCCGTTGTTGAAGAGATCGCCGAAGGCTGCTCCGCGCCCGGGCATGGTTTCTGCCAGCCCAGTGCCTTCGACAGCCGGGATAAGCAGGAACTTCTTACCTTTCAGGTTGTGATAAAGCAACGGCCGTTGTGCAAAGCTGGTGCCCCAGTCAGAGTGATCGACCTGCGGATATATATGGCCGTTCACCATCATGATGTCTTTCCATCCATCGTTGTCATAATCAAGGAAGCCTACGCCCCAGCCGAGGAATGGGATGCTATCCTGTGCGACGCCGACGTCATAGCTGACGTCGCTGAAGGTGGCATTGCCATCGTTGTGATAGAGAACTTTGTAGTCGTCGGAAAAATCAGTCACGACAAGGTCGAGAAGGCCGTCGTTCTCGTAATCACCGACGCCGAGTCCCATACCGGCGATCTCACGGCCATCGCCATTCAGAGCAAAGCCGGAGACATAGCTATTGTCCTTGAAGGTGCCGTCGCCTCTATTGAGATAGAGATAATTGGGTGTCGAGTCGTCCGCTACAGCCAGATCTAACTTGCCATCGCCGTTCAGATCAACGAAGACAGCGGTGAATCCGTAGTAGCCATTGGGATCGCTGACTCCCGCCTTGACGCTGACGTCGGTGAAAGTACCGTCGCCGTTGTTGTGGAATAGGTGATCGTGCTCCCCGGGAAGACCGCGGGGTCCGCACTCAACGGTGACACCGCGAAATTGGCAACTGGCAGAAGCGACGCCTGCCGAACCCTGTGTTGGCTGATTGTTCATATCGTAGTGAACGTAGCCCGCAACAAAAAGGTCGAGGCGCCCATCTCCGTCGTAGTCGCCGAAGGTGGCTCCAGTGGACCAATTTCCCAACTCAACGCCTGCGTGTGCAGCGACATCAGTAAACGTGCCGTCGTGGTTGTTGCGATAGAGACGGTTCTTGCCATAGTTGCTGACGAAGATGTCAGGCCATCCGTCGTTGTTGTAATCGCCGATGGCAACGCCAAAACCCCAGCGGTCGTTGGTTACTCCAGCCTTCTCCGCGACGTCGCTGAAGGTGCCGTCGTGGTTGTTGTGGAAGAGAGCGGCGTGCGGAGGCGTGGTCTTGCCACTTAGAGCATCATATGTAGAGCCGTTGACCAGATAGATATCGAGCCATCCGTCGTTATCGTAGTCAATCAGGCCGACCCCGGAGCCGTTCATCTCAATAATGAACTTCTTCTCGGCGGTGCCTACACGATGACTCCAGACATCAAGACCAGCTTGATGCGTGCGGTCGACAAACACGACCGGACCTTCTTTTACGAAACCTCCCGCAGTGATAGGACGGTTCTGGGAATCGTGAACGGCCTCATACACTCCTCCGGTGCTCGCCCCACCCATCCCCATTGCCGACTGTTCGTGAGCCGGGGTGGCTTGAGCCGGCGAGGCGATAGGCAGAAGGAACCCTGCTAGAAAAAGAGCGATTATGCAATCCGACAACCGGCACACTCCAGTTAGAACATAGAGGAAAAGAAAGACGTTTCCATGGTGCAATTCTGGCTTGTTCAATGAGCTATGGGATCGTGAGCAGAGGCGCCAAATTCGTTTGAACGGGTTGCGTCATCGATTTCTATTGCTGCGCGGCATGCTGTGCATCTGCTGTTCGATCGCCTGACAGGTTCTGTTGCACTTGGTCGTTGAACGACTTGAGTAACTTTGCCGAAGTATCAAATTCCAGTTGTGCATTTACGGTGTCACCTAGATGCGTCAACACCTGTGCCCTTAGATAATGCACGCTGGCGCTCTGCGACGCCAGGGCTACGGCGTGATCCAACATCTCCAGCGCCTCCCGGAAACGGGAGGATCGCCGGTATAGCTTGGCCAGGCCGATGTAGGAATTCACGAGCGTCTTATCGAGCTCGATCGCTTGGCGGAAGCTATGTTCGGCTTTGTCAGTTTGATTCAGCCGTGCATACAAGACACCCAAATCTTCGTAGTCGTAGGCGAAGTCTGGATTGAGTAATGTATCTTTTTGCAATTCTGTCTCGGCCAGTTGATCGGCGTGCTGTTCAAGATAGGTACGCCCAAGAAAGTAGTGCACTAAGGGAAGATCTGGCTGCGCAGCCGCAGCAGCTTTGAACTCTTCAAGTGCTTTGATAGTGTTATCTTCCGCCAGCCATGCCTTGCCGACATACAAATGAAACTCTGGCTTATCTTGGCCAATGGCAAGCATCTGATTGAAAGACTGTTGTTGCAGGGCGGGGTTGTCTGACTTACTGGCCGCTATGCTGATCACATATAGATAGTTCAGGTTATGCGACTCAGTTGGCCACAGTGGCGCAAGAGTTTCAGAGGCTTCTTTATATCTGCTCGTAAAAAAGTAGCAAAGTCCGAGGAGGTACCTTGCCTGAAGCGAGTCCGGCGTCCGCTGCAGGATCGCGGAGAACGGCTCGATCGCTGACGCAAAGTCGTTTTTTCTATAGTAAGCAAGCCCAATGTTTAATTGGATCCCAGGTTCATTTGGAGAAAGCACGTCAGCCTTCTTCAGTTCGGCCAGGGCGCTATCCCATCGCTTCTCGCGCATGTAGGAGACGGCCAGATTGACATGGGCACCACTCGATTGTGGGTCCAGGGCGATGACCCTTTGGAAGTCCTCTTCTGCGAGCGCCAGTTTGCCGTCTTGGAGGGCTTCCTTGCCTTGATGAAAGAAGACCGCAGGGTTAGCTCCGGTCTGATCAGGAGTTTGTCCGGCGTCTGCCGCGAGTAGAGGTGTTCGTAAAGGTGTGGCGGCCGAAGCTTCGCTCTCTAGCATAGCGGCGAAGATGGGGAGCAGAATTCCCTGGACGAGAAAAAATGCCAGGAGAAAGCGAAACCTGCAGCGCAGTTTTAAAGCTCGGCTACCGTCCGTCCGACATGATCGGGAGATCAGCTGCGAGCTGTTATAGGTCTTATAACTCATTTTGTTAGTTAGCAAGGATAGCTCCTGGCGAACTCCAGGGGACGGCTGCACCGCTTTAAGGAAAAAATCTCAATGAAACGCTCAAGGTAAGCTGCGAATGAACCCCAGTTGTCCAGTGGGGGCAGCTCTCTATGTTGTCTTTTTGTCCCAAACGCCCGGCAAAAACCTGAGATGGACATCTGTGGGACACAATAATCCGGTACTGCTTTCGATTCAAGCGTTTTTTATCGAATCTCATCCGAGAGCGCTTGACGCGCGCAATCGATGACCGGAATCTGGTTTGGGATAGCAGCCAAGATTGTCCTATTGGTGCGGCGGAAATCAACCCTTTGAACAGATTTTGGGCGTGAAGTAAATCACGGTAAACACAAGCGTTCAGATGCATTGCGAGGGGAAAACGTCGAATGTTCGGGGAAGATTTGGTGGATGTTGGGGAAATTTTCTTTATTATTTAATTTTTTTCCTTGACTTCCATAATTGATTTGCTTCAATCTACGGTTCAACACGAAATCGCAACTTCTATTTCAAATAGCAGAAAAATAATGCTTCTCTGTGGAGGTCTTCTACCGAATGTTGAGCCAGGCACTCTTTTCTCTGAAGGTTCCTCGTCCTTTGGGCTGTGATTCCATGCGGCAGAGCATGTGTCGGACAGTTGCCTATCGAATGCAAGCAATCGCATTTTGTGTTCTTTTCTCGTGTTTGTTTCTATGGATTCCGAGCCGCCTGTCAGCCCAGCAATCCGGCGCGATTAACGGGAGTATTACGGATGGAAGTGGTGCGGCCATTCCTAATGCAGAGGTGACATTGACGGAAACCCTTCAGGGAACCGTCATCAAGGCCATCGCCAATACGACAGGGGACTATGATTTCCCTGCCTTACAGGCGGGTACCTACATGCTCCAGGTGACGGCCCCCGGATTTGAAACGTATGAGGCGAAGGATATTATTTTGCGCGTCTCACAAACTGAACGCGTGGACGTAAAAATGACGGTCGGTGCGGTGACCTCGGCAGTCGAGGTTGAAGCCAACGAGATGGGTACGGTACAGACAGAGTCGGCTGAGCTTTCCGGGACCATTACTGCGACGCAGATTACGCAGTTGGTGTTGAATGGCCGCGACTTCAGCCAGTTGGTCACCCTCACGCCCGGAGTAGTCAACCAGACCGGGAGGGATGAGGGCGCAGGCGGCCATGTTGGCAACGTACAGTTCAGTATGAATGGCGGTCGCGTGGAGTACAACAACTGGGAGCTGGACGGCGCTACCATCATGGATAACGGCAGCAACAATAATCTCAACGTCTATCCCGGTATTGACGCGATTGCGGAAACTGAAGTGCTGACTTCAAACTATGGAGCGCAGTACGGTCGGAACGCCTCTGGCACCGTGCTGGCACAGACTAAGTCCGGCACTGAGCAATACCACGGCGATGTCTTTGAATTCTTGCGCAATAATGCCTTCAATTCGCGAAACTACTTTGAGCAAACGGTTCCGGTTTACAAGAAGCACGATTATGGATTTACCCTGGGAGGACCTTTCGCCATCCCGAAGTTCTACAATCCTGCGCTGAGAAAGACGTTCTTTTTCTATTCGCAGGAGTTTCGGAACGAACTTGTGCCGAGCAATGTTTATAACCAGCAGGTACCTTCAAACGCAGAGCGCACGGGAGATTTTTCAGACCTTTGCCCTGTCGCCGGAAGCCCGCTCGATACAGCCGACTACCCCAGTTGTCCGGTAGACTCGACAACCGGAACGTATTACCCCAACAACCGGGTGCCTATCGACCCAAATGCCGCAGTCATGATGAATGCCCTGATTCCAGAGGCGAACGTAGGATCTGGGACCTCATCTTTCTATCAGTCGTCACCGGCACAGCTGACCACGAGTGCTACCGAGGTCTTCCGCGTCGATCAGGTGATCAACGAAAAGCTGCGGGCATTCTATCGCTTTATCTATGAATCGTGGAACACAACTGAAACCTCGCCGACCTGGCAAAACAACTCATTTCCCACGGTGCAGAACTCCTACCAGGTGCCAGGCGTAGATATGGTGGCGAATCTTACCTATACTGTCTCGCCATCACTGGTCAACGAGTTCGTGGCTGATTATACAACCGATAAGAATAATATGAAGAACATCACCACCGATATCAGCCGGCAAGGTTTCACGGGCAACGGATTTTTCAATAATGGATATGACGGCAATACTCTGCCGAGTCTGTTTGTCACCGACCCTGCCTATGGTGGTGGATTCGTTGTGAATACGGGATTCTTTCCGTGGAAGAATTCAAATCCGACTTATAGCTACAGCGATATGCTGACCAAGACTTTGAAGAACCACACGCTGATCTTCGGGGTAAGCTTGATCGCTGCTCAGAAGAACGAGGCGCAGAACCCGGGAAACACTCAGGGCTCCTTTACCTTTATTGCCAGTCCAGAGTTGAGATCGCATAACGGCTTCGCCGATTTTCTAACCGGACAGGTGGCCAAGTTTTCACAGTTTTCCTCTACGCCGGTGTACTACAACCGCTACAAGATTGTAGAACCGTATCTTCAGGACAACTGGCGCGTGAACCAGAAACTCACGTTGAATGTTGGCCTTCGTCTGAGTCTCTACGGAGCTTATGAAGACATCAGCAAGCAGTCCGGAAATTTTGAATCGGCAGCGTGGAGCGCGGCGAATGCGCCGACGATCGATGTCTCCGGAAACATCACAGGTCAACCGGGCGCGCTCATCCCGGGCACTGGCAATATCTTCAACGGGATCGTCAGTTGCGGTCTCAATGGAGTGTCCGACGGTTGTATGTCGGGACATCTTTTCAATCCGGCGCCGCGTGTTGGCTTTGCCTATGACGTCTTCGGGTCTGGTAAGCTGTCAGTTCGCGGAGGCTACGGCATCTTCTTTGAGCATACGAACGGTAACGAGAGTAATTCGGAAAGCCTGGAGGGCACGGCGCCGGTAGTGACCAATCCTCAGGAGTTCGACTTTACGGGCTTTAACAACGTAGGCGGCGGAGGACTGGAGTTCCCGCTTGCTACGATCGCCATTCCCACCAAGGCTGTCTGGCCCTATGTTCAGCAATACAATCTGACTGTACAGGGAGAGCTGCCTCGCCATGTCACGATGCAGGCCTCTTATGTTGGCAGCTTAGGTATGCACCTGCCGATCCGAACGGACCTAAACCAGCTACAGCCGCTCTCGGCTTCCGAGAATCCCTATGGGCCCGGCCAGGCGATTTCCGCCAACGATTGCAATAGCCTCTCGGAGAATGTGAACGGAAACTACACCGGAACTGTCAATGGCCAGGCGGTAACCGGAAATGTATTGAATCATCTGGTCATTGCTTGCGGAAATTCTGCGGCGCCCTATCGCCCCTACATGGGGCTGAACGGGATAACTTATATCCATAACGCGGGTCAGTCTAACTACAATGCTCTTCAGGTCGGCATCTCGCGTTACTTTGGAAAGCTCAATGGAAGCGTTGCTTATACCTACGGCCACTCGATCGACGATGGCTCGGATGGAGGGTCGACGGAAGTTGTCAATAGCAACAATCCCCGCGCCACCATGGCGAGTTCCACCTTTGATGAGAAGCATGTGCTGGAAGCAAGCGCCGTCTACGACCTTCCGAAACTGAAGGAGCAAAAACTATTGCGCCCGGTGTTTGGTGGATGGCAGGTATCCGACCTGACAACCTTCCAGACCGGCGCGCCATTCAGCGTTGTTAACACGAATTACGTAGATAACGCAGGCACTGGAAATTCCGTAAGTACTGTAACGTCGTATCCGGATGTCATAGGGAATATTCATGGTCCTGCAGCGATCCGGCATCCGATCGGGCAGCCAGGTCCGCGGCTATACAACAGCGATGCGTTTGTCGATCCACAGGGTCTGACATATGGCAATGCTGGTCGTGACATACTCAGAATACCTACTCGCACGGAGTACGACATGGGCCTGTTCAAGAACTTTGCAGTGCGCGACACCATGCACTTCGAATTTCGAGCGGAGGCCTTTAACATCTTTAACCATACTCAATGGAGCGCGATCAACGCCAATTCCTGTTATGGCGCGGAGAACTGTTCGAACAACGCCTTCCTGACAGCAACGAGCGCACATAACCCACGCATCTTGCAATTTGCCGGGAAGTTTGTGTTCTAGTAGCAGAATTCTGGAGGACAAGGGGCAACCGGAAGTTTTCCGGTTGTCCCTTCGACGAGAGCGCCCAAAAAAAACAAATGGTGGTGCCGACATGGACAAGACTAGAAGAGAGTTCCTAAAGACGGGAGCAAAAACGCTCGCGTTGGTTACAGCAGCCGAACGTCTTGAGGCGTGGCGCACGCCGCGGACCGTACTGGGAGCCAGCGACCGGGTCAGGCTGGGAATTATTGGATTACGCGGACGCGGTCAGGAGCATATTCAGAGATTTGGAACGCTTCCGAATGTTGAGATTGCGGCGCTCTGCGATATCGACGACAGTGTGCTGCGCGAGCATCTTCAAGTGGTGCAGAAGATGGGCTTTCGACCGAAGACGTATACCGATGTTCGCAAGCTGCTCGAAGACAAGTCGATTGATGCTGTTTCGATTGCGACGCCTAACCACTGGCATACTCTTATGTCGATCTGGGCGTGCCAGGCGGGCAAGGACGTCTATGTAGAGAAGCCATGCTCGCATAACTTATGGGAAGGCAGGCAATTGGTGCGCGCGGCAGCGAAATATGGCCGAATGGTGCAGCATGGAACGCAGAGCCGCTCGATTCCGTCGGTCATGCAGGCCGTGAAGCAGATGCAAGACGGGCTGTTAGGCGATGTCTATATGGCTCGCGGCCTTTGCTACAAATGGCGAGATACGATCGGTCGCACGCCGGTATCGGAAGTTCCTGCCGGCGTCGATTACGATCTCTGGACTGGACCGGCTCCTTACCAGCCTTTTACCAAGAATCATTTTCATTACAACTGGCATTGGTTTTGGAACTATGGCAACGGAGATATTGGAAATCAGGGTGTTCATGAGGTAGATATCGCCCGCTGGGGATTGGGTCTGGGCTTTCCCAATAAGATCTCCGCCATAGGTGGACACTTCGTGTTTGAGGATGACCAGCAGACCCCGAATACACTGAGCTGCGCTTTCCAGTATGATCTGCCTGACGGAAAGCGCAAGATGATCGAATTCGAGGTTCGCCATTGGATGACCAACCACGAAGCTGAAATCGGAGCCCGAGCGAATGCCGATGCGAGGCCCAAAACGGCCCAGGCAGCCGCCGTTCCAAACTGTCCACATGGCGGTTGCGGCGCGCAGGATCTGTATCCGAGTTATGGCGGCAGCGGACATGAGAACACTGTCGGAGATATCTTCTATGGATCGAAGGGTTACCTGGCTGTCGACAGCGTGCTAGGCGGTTACCGGACCTGGATGGGAAGAGAGCAGAAGGCCGGCCCGTCCATGCCTCACAGGCCGGAAGATCAGGATCACTTTGGAAATTTCATTGCCTGCGTGATCAGCCGGAAACAAGAGGAGCTTCGAGCACCGATAACCGAAGGTCACATTTCTGCCGGATTGGTGCATTTGGCCAACGCCTCGTACCGGCTCGGGCGAACTCTGACCTTCGATCCCGAGACGCAATTGGTCAAGGATGACGATGAGGCCAACTACCTGCTGCGCGACGGAGACCGTGGATATCGAGCGCCGTTTGTCGTGCCGGAAGAGGTCTAGACTTTCGCGTCTCTCACATAAGTCAAAGACTTATGACACTCAACCGATCGGCAGTCGAACCTGTCCGACGTTCCGAAGAGGGTGTCTTTTACAAGTGTAAAGGAATGGATGGTTTCACTAGGATGGATGAAAAACAGAAAGAGCTTCTGAAGACGGGAGCTGAAGTGCTTGTGGTGGCTGCGGCAGCCGAGCGGCTACAGGAGTGGAGAACATCGCGGAGTGTTCTAGGCGCCAGCGACAGAGTAAGGGTGGCAATTGTCGGACTACGAGGTTCCGGAGCGGAGCACATTCGTAGATTTGGTGCACTACCGAATGTTGAAATTGCAGCGCTCTGCGATATCGATGACGGCGTGATGCGGGAGCATCTGCAAACGGTGCAGAAGATGGGCTTTCAGCCGAAGACTTATGTCGATATCCGCAAGCTTCTCGAAGATAAATCGATTGATGCCGTTTCGATCAATACGCCCAACCACTGGCATGCGCTGATGGCCATCTGGGCGTGCCAGGCGGGCAAGGACGTGTATGTGGAGAAGCCCTGCTCGCATAATTTATGGGAAGGCGGGCAACTGGTGCGCGCGGCCGTGAAATACAACCGCATCGTACAGCATGGGACGCAGTATCGCTCCAATGCCACAGTCATGCAAGCCATCAAAGAGATTCAGAGCGGGCTTTTGGGCGATGTCTATATGTCTCGCGGTCTTTGTTTGAAGTGGCGCGACACGATCGGCCACACGCCTGCATCGCCGATCCCCTCTGGCGTTGATTACGATCTGTGGACCGGCCCGGCTCCTTACCTGCCCTTCACTAAGAATCGTTTTCATTACAATTGGCATTGGTTTTGGAATTATGGAAACGGCGATGTGGGCAATGAAGGTGTCCATGAACTGGATATCGCTAGATGGGGACTGGGTGTTGGCTTTCCTAATAAGATTTCAGCGATGGGCGGCCACTTCATGTTTGACGATGACCAGCAGACTCCTAACACGCTGCATTGTTCGTTTCAATATGACTTGCCTGGCGGAAAACACAAGATGCTGGAGTTCGAGGTTCGACATTGGATATCGAACCACGAAGCCGGAGTTGGAACCCGCTTTGACGCTTCCATACGATTGGATGAAACCGTTCAAGGAGGCGTGGGTCCGTTAGAGGGAGACTACAACACAATTGGAAATATTTTTTACGGTTCGAAGGGATACCTTGCGCTGGATGACTTTGCCGGCGGCTACCGCACTTCGATGGGTAAAGAGCAGCAACCGGGCCCATCCGCGCCGCAAGGACCCGAAGATCACTTTGCAAATTTTATTGCTTGCGTGATCAGTCGAAAGAAGGAGGATCTGCGCGCACCCATTGAGGAAGGTCACATCTCTTCCAGTTTGGCGCATTTGGCGAACGTATCTTATCGGCTTGGGAGAACACTGACTTTCGATCCCGAGACGCAACTGGTGAAGAATGACGACGAGGCCAACCATCTGCTGCGCGATGGAGATCGCGGATATCGTACGCCGTTCGTGGTGCCGGAAGAGGTCTAGTTTCCGGGATCAGTTGTAAACGACTTGTATGGGGGACTCAACAAGCCGTAGTTTCTGCGGAAAGAATGTTCCTTGTAGCTTCAGAAAAATTTCTGTATTCTTATGCGTTGGAGTTTAGGGGCCAGTCCCGACAGCATCTCTGCGTGTCTGTCGCTATGGTCATGAAATTGAGCCTGATTTTCTTTGCTCAGGTTGTTGGAGAAAGCGAATTGAGATCGACCTCTACCAAACGTACCAAGGACACTAGCCCAAGCCCTAAAAAGCCTAAGTCTGGCTTGAAAGAAATCGCGTCTCTCGCAAACGTAAGCATCACCTCCGTTTCTCGAGTTCTCAATGGAAATAATCGGGTCGATCCGGCCATTCGCAAGTTGGTCCTGGAGGCGGCTGCGAAGCTCGAAATTGATCTCTCCGAGCGGCACAAGCCCAAGGCGCTGGCATTTCTGGTTTGCAACCGTACGATGTTGCATGACTTTCATTTGCGTATTTTGACGGGAGCGGAAGCGTGCTGCGCAACCCACGGCTGGGACATGGTGTTCTTGTCCTTCAATTACTCGCCGAACGTTTCCTCGAAAGACCTGACCATGCCTAAAGTGGTGCAGCGCCGAGACGTGGTCCGAGGGCTTATCCTGGCGGGAACCAACTCGAATAACCTGATCGAGCTGTTAAATAGCAAAGACATCCCGTTCGTGCTTCTTGGCAATAATCTTATCGGCCAACCTCAAAGTTTGCAGAATGACGTGATCTTTTCCGATGACATTCAAGGCGGGTACGACATAACGAAATATTTGATTGGCGCGGGCCATCGTCACATCTGGTTCGTGGGAAATACTCGTCTGCCGTGGTTTGCACGCTGCTTTTCTGGTTATCGCCGGGCAATGGAAGAGGCTGGCCTGGAGCGACATCAAAGCAGTATCGACTCTGAGAACGACACGCAAATTGGATATCTTGGCACGAAGTCTTTACTCTCCAGCGGAGAACCTATCACGGCTATCTTTGCTGGAAATGATTCCACTGCGGCCGGAGTGTATAAAGCTCTTCGGGAGAGCGGCCTGAGAATTCCTGAAGATATCAGTGTTGCAGGCTGTAATGACACGGTCGGGTCATTGTTGTATCCGGGGTTGACGACCATCCGGGAATTTCCGGAGGAACTGGGAAAACACATGGTGGAACTGATTCTCAATCGAATCGCCAATCCTGGCCAGGACCCTCAGCGCGTAACCATTCCGACCGAATTTATCAAGAGGGATTCGTGCGCCCCGATTCAGGCCGTGGCCGAAGAAGTATTAAGTGCTGGGCACCGAAGCCGAACGTAGAATCGCAATTCTGCAGCGGTATTGCGAAGCCTTTTGCGGCACGGGCATTCGCGACAGCGCATTTCTTCTTCGAAGTAGAGTGTGCTGCCGGACGCCGGGATCTACGCGCGACCACCTGCCTCTGCTATTGGTTCAATTTCTCTTAAAAAGGCAAGAGGCATCTCTTTGAACCATAGACTCCCGTCCTGAACGCTTATACATCTCGATGCTGGAAGTGCTCATCTTTCATGCGAAAATATTCTTAATATTATGAGGAAATTTTCTATTGACAATGCATTGGCGGATGGCTACTCTGGTCTAACTATCAGGCGTCACTGGCGAATGTCGTAAGTGGTGTGCTCTAGAGATCTTCATAACTCAAGGTGCGGGAGACAGGATGCGTTCTTTTGTAGATCGTCGTCAGTTTGTGAAAACCGTTGGCCTGGGCGCTTTGGCGGCTGCAGGTATGGGAATAGCCGAGGCGCGAACAGCTGCCGCAGCGCAATCAGATGCTGGCGCAGACAAGTCCAATGTAGCCAGGTTAATTCCGGGATGCTGCGCCTATTCCTACGATAAGGATCTCAGGCATGGCAAGATGACCTTGGAAGATTTCATCCTTAGGGCAGTGGAACTCCAAATACCGGCCGTGGATATGACGGTGTACTATCTCAAGTCCACGGACCCTGATTATCTTCACGGTCTTCGCCACCTCGCTTATAAGCATTGCATCGCTTTTTCGGGAGCGTCATGCGGAGCCAGCATGGTCCAGGCCTCCGCGGCGAAGCGCGCCGATACTCTGAACGAAATCAAGAAGTGGGTCGATGTTACAGACGAGCTTGGAGCTTCCCATCTCAGGATCTTCGCCGGTAAGCTGCCAAACGGCGCGAACATGAAGGACGCCATCGATTGGGTGGTTGAAGCGATGAAGGCAGCATCTGACTATTCCGGCAAAAAGGGCGTCACGCTTGGACTTGAAGACCACGAAGGGGTGACGCAGACCTCTGATGTATGTTTGGAGATTATGCACCGCCTCGATACCCCTTATGCCGGTATCAACCTCGATATTACAAATTTTATTGCTACGCCAACACAAGATGCTTATGCGCAGATTGCGGCATGCATTCCTTACGCTACCGGCAATATCCACATACGCGATCACTTCTACGATCACACTCCTGTGGATATGGATCGCGTGTGGAAGATGCTCGCGCAAGCGGGTCACCAGGGTTATGTTTCGGCCGAGTATGAAGCCAGTTTTTCCGACAGTCTACCCGCCTCTACGGGTGTGCCGAAACTGATGGATGAAATCAAGACTCTCTGTAAGAAGTATTCAAGCGTCTAAGCAATTCATATGATTGCGTTCGAGGGCCGTTCTTTCGCTGGACAGGTCTTGATTGGATGCAAGATGTATGCATCTGATGGAGAGATATCACCTTCCAACCGGCAGATGTCTGGCGCGAAAGTGCTGAACATCTGCCGGCGGAAAGATGTGGTGTCGCAACCAGCTTCCGCAGTAGCTATAGGAGTCACCGCAATCTATCATTAGGGAGCCTCTGCTCAGTCGTTCAGGAGAATGGCCTTTGTTTACAAATGTGTCCACGTCGAGTCCGCAGTTAGTAAAGAAAGATCGTAAACAGAGCAAGACGCGCTGGTGGATTGTCTGGACTTTGTTTTTTTCGACCGTTACAAATTACCTTAGCCGCCAGACTTTTTCCGTGTTATCGCCGATGATCGCGAGCGAGTATCACCTTACTCATACGGATATCGGGAAAATCCTTGGTGCGTTTCAAATCTCGTATGCGGTTACATGGCTCCTCGGCGGCATTTTCCTCGACAAGATAGGAACACGGCTTGGCCTCGCGCTGGCCGCTGGCCTGTGGTCTCTGGTGAATATCTTTACGGGCTTTGCGCATTCTGTTTTCAGTTTCAGTATTTTTCGCTTTGCCCTCGGGATAGGTGAGGGGCTCAACTGGCCGGGGGCTAGCAAGACCGTAGCCGAATGGTTTCCGAGCGCGGAGCGCAGCACAGCGGTTGCTATTTTCGACAGCGGTTCCAGCGTCGGAGGGGCGTTGGCAGCCCTGATTATTCCCTGGATTGCCATTATGTTTGGGTGGCGATGGTCATTTGTCTTTTCCGGTGTCCTCGGGCTTGTGTGGCTGATCGTATGGCTGCGCATCTATCAGCCGCTTGATCGTCATACGCGGGTGACAGAGGAGGAAGTTTCCCTTATCCGCGCCGGTCAGGATACACCTATCAAGTCTGAACACCAGGGCCTTGCAAGGTGGATTTCCCTGGCAAAGAATCCGAATTGTTGGGGTGTCGTTTTGGGTCGCGCACTTACCGATCCAATCTGGTGGTTTTATGTCTTTTGGCTTCCGCAGTATTTAAGCGATGCTCGCGGTTTCAGTCTGCAGCGAATCGCGTTATTTGCGTGGATACCGTTTGTTGCGGCCGATCTTGGAAACTTTACTGGGGGGCTAATCTCGGGTTACTGCATTCGCCGTGGCATGTCTGTAGTAAGCGCCAGGAAATGGGTATGCGCGATTAGTTGCTTGCCGGTTCTCGCTGGCATCCCTGCCGCTCATGTTCATAATGTGTATTCAGCATTAGCGCTGATTTGCTTTGCCTTGTGGGGTTACGCGAGCTGGTCCACGATGGGCCTGACCTTACCATCGGATCTTTTCCCGCAGGATCTTGTCGCTACCGTGACAGGCTTTAGCGGTTTTGCGGCAGGTCTCGTCGGTGCGGGGTTCACTTTCGCCGTTGGAATCCTGGTGGACAAGGTATCGTATGGCCCCGCATTCCTGGTTGCAGGCCTGCTGCCTGTCTTGGCAACGGTCTGTATCTTTCTCTTGATTCGCCCATATAAAGAAACGGTCCAATGAGGGTTGTAGGTCGCAGTAAGCGAGAAGTAACTGATATCAAATTCCAAGAAGGGCATACGAAGGAAACTCACGTGAAAACGAAGCGTTTTAAGGTTGGGAACTTGAAGCTAGAGGTCCACGAAAACGGTCGAGCCGCAGGTGAGGCCGCGGCCCAGGCTGCAGCCGAGAAGCTGAACGAGCTAAGGCGTCTCGAAGCAACGATCGGAGTTATCTTTGCCACAGGGGCATCCCAGCTCGATACTCTCCATGCACTGACCATGGCTGATGTGCCCTGGTCGCAAATCAAAGGCTTCCATTTGGATGAGTATGTTGGGATGTCTTCGGATCACCCAGCTTCGTTTCGCCGCTATCTGCGGGAGAATTTGACGAGCAAGGTGCAAATGAAGGAGTTCCTCGAGATAGATGGCACTGCGCCGGATATTCAAGATGTGTGCCGGGAGTATATAGGCAACATTCAATCAACCAATCCAAGTTTATGTCTGATGGGTGTTGGAGAGAATGGTCATTTGGCGTTTAACGATCCTGCCGAGGCGCGCTTTGACGATCCAGTCGATATGAAAGTAGTACATCTTGACGAGTTATGCCGGGAACAGCAGTTCGCGGAAGGATGGTTCAGGAGCCTTGACGAGGTTCCGACGGTCGCCATGACTCTCACAATTCCAGCATTGTTTCGAGTTCCCACCTTGATAGGGTCTGTACCTGGTAGCCGGAAAGCTAAAATCATGCGGTTAGCTCTCGAAGGCCCAATCTCAACGGATTGTCCAGCTTCCATTCTGCGCACTCATCCTGATGCCACCGTGTATCTGGACAAGGAGTCCGCAGCAGAATTGAATGGACTTCTGGAATTTGAGGAAGCAGAGTGACAGGGGGATAGGACCGCAGTATGCCTACCAAACTCTTTCTCCCGAATTGAGAAGCATTGGAGTTCTTGCATGGGCCTCCTGAAAGGTAAGTGCGGGATATCGTAAGATGAGGCGATGAATCGCCGAGCTGTCTTGAAATTTGCGAGCCTTTCTGCTGTTGCGGCGGCTTTTGACAAAGTTTCCGAAAAGGACGCATTTGCGTGTCCATCAAGCTTCTCCGCGCAGGGCGGAGCATCCCCACGGCTGTTTGCATTGAACCAGGCCGGCTATCTGCCCGGAGCTGAAAAAGTTGCGACTCTGCCCGTCCAACACGGCGGCGACAGTTCCTTTCAGATTGTGCCCGAGAATATGCCAGCGCAGGTCGCGTCTCCCGTATTGAATGGCACTCTCTCCGCGCCGATTTTAGATGCGGCCTCAAGCGATCGGGTGGTGCGCGCCGATTTCTCCCGGCTGACTACGCCAGGCATATACCGGCTGGTGGCGCAAGGCCAGCGTAGCGACCCATTTTCCATAGGAAAAGATATTTATCGTGAGCCGCTGAGGCTCTCCATGCGGGCTTTTTATGGGCAGCGATGCGGGTGCGCTGTCGATCTTGGTGGTGGGTACAGTCATCCGGCTTGCCACCTGTCCGGCGCGTACCACCCGAGTTCCGGACGCAAGGGCACCGTCGTGAATCACGGCGGATGGCACGACGCAGGCGACTATGGCCGGTACATCGTCAACAGCGGCATCACCTGCGGCACGCTTCTCTGGGCCTGGGAGCTTTATCCGCAAATCCTACGCAACCTTTCTCTCGATCTTCCGAATTCCGTCAAGCAATACGGCGTCAAGTTGCCCGATTACCTCGCCGAGGTGCGTTGGAACCTGGAGTGGATGCTATCCCTGCAGGATGACGATGGCGGAGTCTGGCATAAACAGACGAGTGAGCAGTTCTGCGCCTTCATCATGCCGGAGCGCGACGATCTGACCAGCTACATCATCGGCACCGGGGCGTCCCCGTACAAAAATACATGCGCTACCGCTGACCTCGCGGCGGTGATGGCCATTGCAGCCCGCTGCTACTCGGAGTATGACGCATCTTTTTCGGCCCGCTGCCTCGCGGCTTCCAAACGAGCCTGGAGCTGGGCTGTCGCAAACCCGGATGTGACGTTTACCAATCCTCCAGGGGTTGGCACCGGTGAGTATGGCGACGAGCACTGTCATGACGAGATATTCTGGGCCTCTGCCGAGCTGTGGCGGACGACCGGTGAGCGGCAATATGAGCTGGCCTTTCTTGACGGAGTTGCGGCGCAAGCACCCGAGAGCGCCATCAAAGCGCCATATTGGGTTTACGTCGCTCCGATGGCCTACTGGACCTACGCTCTCGCGGATCGGAAAGGTTCGGAGCCGCTGAAAGAGCGTATCCGTAAGCAGACGGCAAAGGCAGCGCAGGAACTCGTCGAGCGGAGGAAGCTCAGCGGTTACGGAAATACTATGGCGCTGACCGACTATATTTGGGGCTCAAACTCCGTGGCTGCCAACCAGTCGCTCCTGTTGCTCATCGCGGATCATTTTCAGCACGAACCTGCAGCGGTGGAGGCAGCGCTCGGTAATGTGCATTACGTGCTCGGTCGCAACTGCTTCGCCGTCTCGTGGGTCACCCAGGTCGGAACCAATCCGTTTCAACATCCGCATCATCGTCCCAGCGCGGCCGACGATATTACAGCGCCGTGGCCGGGACTGATGTCCGGCGGACCCAACGCCCGGCCAGGAGACGAGGCGGCGAAGACCCTGCCGACCCTGCCGCCGATGCGGATGTGGATGGACGATCAACGGGCTTACTCACTCAACGAAGTCGCCATCAACTGGAATGCTCCGCTGGTATTTCTCCTCGCGGGCGCGAATGCGCAGGTAAGCTGAGGATTCGGAGGCGAGTTCGGCTGAAGATCGTTGACCGGGGGCTTTGTTTTCGCGCACAAAAGAGGAGGGGCGCTCTGTATCGAGCGCCCCTTTCGAGTTTGGGTTGGAAGCAGCTTACGGCAGGTAGTAGCGGAAGCTGGTCCAGAACATGTTGTCGATGCCGTTCGCTCCGCCGCCGGGGTTGGTTGTTCCGCCCGCGCCAGACCAGAGGTCGCGCTCAAAGCGGCTGTACTGAAGGCCATAGCGCATACGGCCCATGGGTCCGCGGTAGATGTCGTACCACGTGCCTGCGGTGAACTCCTGCACGTCCTTGTTCTGATTGCCGCAGCTGGCTGGGGTAGACGGGTCGAACCCGGTGCCGCCGCCGCCGTAGGCTCCCGCCGCCGCCGTGGTGGGCGTTGGTTCCACGTTGCAACCGGTCATGCTGGTGAGGGGCGAACCATAACCCTCTTTGCCGTAGTAGTCGCGATAGACGTAATCGCCGCCGTAGTTCAGATAAATCATCAGGCGCGGCGTGGGGGTCAGCTCCACGGTGCTGAGGGCCGAGAAGGCCTTCAGCGGATCGATGATGGCATCCGGCCGCAGGGTGATGTCGGCAATGGTGGAGGAGCCATAGCGGCCTACGCCCTTGCCATACAGACCCTTGAGGCCGATGGAGATCTTCTTGTTGGCCAGCGGAGCGCGGAAGCCGCCGCCGATGCCGCCGCCGGGAACAACGTCGTTAAAGGCGCCAGTCGCGTTGGTGCACGTCGTGGTGCCGCTGGCGGAGGTGGTGCAGGTTTCGTTCGGATAGATGCGGTCGCGGAAGAAGCGGCTGATGCCGAAGACTTCCCAGTGACCCCAGCCGGGCTCAAAGGCGATCTTGCCGACAAAGTCGGGAGCGAAGTTGAAGGAGTAGTTTGCCGTGGCGTTGTAGAGGCCGCCGCTGACACCGGCGGAGCCGATGAGCAGGTTCGTCGGGAGGCCGCTGCCTGCGGGGTTCAGGGTTTCTGCATTTTCAGCCGAGGCGCCGATGAAGAACTTGTGGTTGAAGTCCTTGCTCACGCGGAAGCTGTACTGGCGGGTCCATACGAAGCCAGCTTCGTACTGGGGGTCGATCGTCGCCGGAAGAATTTCGCTTCCTCTCGTCAGGCCCTGGGTGGTCTCAGTCGCCAGGGACCAACCCTGACCGCCAGAGAAATCCCAACCGTTCTTCAGGAGAGCATCCGCCCAGAGCTGCCGCTGGCGTAGTACGTAGCTGTTGGACTGGTTGTTGTTCGAGGTGATGCCTGTGCCGAGCCAGTCCGCTTCGTAGTAGCCGGTCATCGTCATGGAGTCGAGCTTGCCGGTTGCACGGAGTGCGATACGCGACTGACGGCCCGTACCCTGGAACTCACTCATCTGCGCATCGTCGGAATATTGAAGCGGAACACCGGTGAACGGAGTGTTGATATCACCGCCCGTGGCTCCCTGACGCCACACGGTTTCGGCCGCCACGAAGCTGCCCGTGGGCGAAATCGTGATGCCCTTGAAATGCAGTGTGTCTGGATTCTCAATTGCCTTCTTGACCTGGGCCTGACCGTCCTGGACGGTGGTGACAAGGCTGGCCTGGTTCGACTTGAGATCGGTTACGGTCGAATTGAGCGTCGAAACTGCGTTAGCATTCTCTGTCACCGCCTGCTGCTGCGAATTGGCTGCTGCCTCGGCGCGAGCCGCAGTTGCCTGTGCGGCAGCGGCCGCATCCTGCGCCTGCTTCAGCTGCGCGTCGCGGTCGGAGAGCTGCTCTTTGAGCGTGTTGATCTGTGTCTCCATCTCCCGCTTCAGTTCTTCCAACTCTGCCGCAGTTGCTGGAGGAACCGGCTTAGGTTTGGCCACGTGCTTCGCATGTTTCTTATCGGCCGGAGCTGGCGCGGGGTCAGCCGCATTGGCGTAAAACGAAGTGAATCCCGCTGCCAGGATTACCGCAGCGATTGCTTTTGTCTTGATGTTCATTGAGCCTCTCTGAATTGAATGCGTGATGAAATCGGCAAGGTGCACGCCTGAGTAAACGAGTTCGTGGAAGAGATGAGGAAGCCTCGCTCCATGTCTGTTTTCCTGCCCTTTTCGGCGCCATCCGGGGGATGAGGACGCATAACCTACTAAAAACTAAAGAGTTCTGATTTCCCGGGCACGAGTTCTCGACTTGTGCCGAGCGAGAAGCAGAATTACTTTCCCGTTCCAAGTGCGGAATCCCAATTGAGGATGTCAGAGTTGTATGAATATTTAACGAATCACGGTCGAACGCGTATTTCATTTGCGTTAATTTGTGGCTTGGAAGTACTGAATGTTGCAGTTCGATGAATTATCGCGAATAAAGCGATAATTCATCGATTTGATTCAACGTCCGTTGGTGCCAGTCGCGGGAACAGACCCCGATGCCGTTGCGCCTGCCTTCGGCGCGCTTAACAGATTAGCGAGCAGGCGGTACGCTCCAGGCACCAGTTCAGGAAGCTGGCGGTAGACCGCGTAGGCCATGTAGACATACGTCCCTTTTCCCGGATGTGCGACGAGCAATCCTCCGCGCTGCGGATCCTGGCCTGCGTCTGCGGTCTCAGTGAGCGGTGTGTAGGCTGCATCCCAGGAATCGAGGAAGGAGTGGCCGCGCTCTTCGACCCAGCCATCGAAGTCGTGCGAGGTGATCTGGTTCGGCCAGCTCAGCAGCTTGTTCTGCGGGTCGAGGATCTTCACCGGTGCGGATTCCTCCACAACACGCTCCGGAGTGCGGCCCATGGCCAGCGAAAACGGGGCAGGGAAGGTGCCGCTCTGATATTGAACGATCAAAGTCCCGCCGCCTTCGACGAATGCATCGAGCCGGTTTTGAACCATCCCAAGTTCGGGGCGCGCCGAGTAGGCGCGAATCCCCAGCACGATGACGTCCCACGCAGACAGGTCGCTTGACATTAGATCGCTGCTGGTCAGCAGATGCGGCGTAACTCCTAGCCCCTCCATCGCTTCCGGAACGGTGTCACCGGTGCCCATGACATAGCCGACGCGCAGTCCCGGAGCCACCTTGACATCGACAGCGCGGGTCTTGATCTCGGCCTTGCGGTACATATTGTAGGGACGCAGGCCGGCATGACCCGTCCACTGCCAGCCGCTCTCGTATTTGCGACCGTCGGACTCGGCTTCCGCCTGAATCATGAAGGAGGAGTCCTGCAAACCCGCAGGAGGCTTGACCTCAAAGAGCATCGCTGCCGTATCGCCAAAGACCTTGCGATGAAACTCGGCCTCAGCCGGGGTTGCGGTCCAGCCCTCCGGCACTTTCAGACGCACCTCGCCGTCAGCCGGGCCTTCGGTATGCACCGTCACCCGGACTGGCAGCGGACTGCCGTCGAGAGGCAAAATCCGGGACTCAGGAGAGACTCGAACTCCAATTTTCGGGGTCACGACGAGCGGTTCAAAGATGCCGCCCACGCTCACTTGGCGCTGCATGGTCTGCACCACTTCCCCCAGCCGGATGGGAACGCCTTCGTAACGGAACTCGGCCCACGCCGTCAGCGGATAAGGAGCGAAAGACCGCCCGCGCCACTCTGGCCGCGAAACGTCGTAATAAGGCTGCTCAATGCTGGGCCGGGTGAAATATGGCTCCGTAGGCGTTGCGTCCTCCGGCACGCGCGCTTCAAGAGTCACGTCGCTGCCCGGATTCGCCACGCCATTTGCCGCCGACTCTTTCGAAGTCCATCCATGGCCGTCGCTGCTTTCGAGCCAGACTCGTTCCAGCTTGGCAGCCTTGGTGGCATTCCCGGTGTGAATGCGAACTTCCAGGCGATCTCCCGGCGAGACGCTGCGAGAGGTTTCGTCGATTCCGCCGCCGAATGGCCCTCCGCCGATGCTCGTGGATCGGGTGGTAAATGCTTGCAGGTCCAGTCCGAGGGACTGGGTGAGAGCCTGCTGGAATTGCTCCATCTTCAGGTTCAACTCGGCGATGAGGTCATCGCGCTCGCGACCAGGGATCTGACTTGACGTGACGCGCTGCCGCAGAGCAAGCGTCGCCTGGTAGCCTGCCTTGAGCACTGGCGCTATCGCCTCGGGGTTTGCGGCAACATATTGCTTCTGTGCCGCGTCAACCTGGGTCGCGATACCGGCGAGGCCGCTCTTCAGCCAATCGGGCGGCGCGGAGACCAGCGAGGCAAGGCCCTCAATGCCGGTCGGCATCCCGGCGAAAAAGCTCTTCTGAACGCCGCTCAGCCCCTGCACGCTCGTCGCCCAGCGGTGATATTCGGATTCGCCGCCGTCGGAGAGCGTAGGATTGCCGCCGCCATTCTGCGATTTCTGCTCGCCCCACCCCTCGCGTGCGATCTGCGTATAGCTGCGGCCGAGCACCGGGTCATACGATCCTGTGGGTATCTCCACATCGGTCGAGAGTTCCTTGTCCGACCACTCCTGCGTGACGTAGTTGTAGAACTTCATCGGGGCCCACTTGCCTGTGGCGTAGTCGAACATGCCCTTGGAAGAGACAGGCGCGAAGGGCATCCTGGAAAAGACTGCGCGGGGCGACCATGGTCTCACGCCCAGGGCAAATTGCTCGGGAAATACCTTGGGATCACCTGCGGCGCGGTATGCTTCCTGTTCAATGGCCGCCGAAACCTGATGCTGACCGTGGCCATCGGTCACGCCGCCGACGAAAGTCGAGACCAGCACCAATGGACGTTCGCGGCGAATCGCCAGCACGGCGTCGTAAAGCACGCGGTCGTGTCCCCACTGCGCAAAAGCCTCTTCCTTGGTCTTGGAAAATCCGAAGTCGGCCTCCGTGCCCCAGTACTGCTTTACGCCGTAGAACTGGTCAGCCCGCAACAATTCATTGGTGCGAATGATGCCCAGCGCGTCGTAAGCGTCGGCGGAAATCGCGTTCTGGCCGCCTTCGCCGCGCGTCAGCGTCAGTTGCGAGGCGCGCACGCCGTGGCCGCGCGTTTCGTAGGTGAGCATCGAGCCGTCCTCGTCATCCGGATGAGCAATGATGATCATCAGGCTGGCCCACGTGCCGAGACGCTTCAGGCTCTGCTCCAGCGCAGCGGCCCCGCGATCTTCCGGCAGCGGCAGCGCGATCTCTGTAGCTTCGGCGCGCGGCACGGGCGGTACGGGCTGCTGTGCGATTACGGTGGACGAAATCATGCTGGCCAGGGCCAGCCAGGTGACTGCCTGCTGAGTCGTGTGGGCGTATTTCATCTCTAGCGCCAGTGTACAATCCGGGCAGCCTGTACGAATCCTTGCACGCCGGTAGCGACGTCTTTCCGTTAGCTGAATCTTCTCAACTGATGACCCTATCCGCAGTCCCCTCAGGATCGAGCTCCGAAGCGCAGTCGCACTCTGGCGGTCTGTCGCGCCGCATCGGCCTGTCTTCCGCCGTAGCTCTCAACATGATGGACATGATCGGGGTGGGTCCGTTTCTGACCCTGCCGCTTGTCATAGCTGCTGCAGGCAGCCGATTCGCCGTCTGGGCATGGCTGCTCGGGGCCTTCATCGCCGTTTGCGACGGCCTAGTCTGCGCCGAACTGGGCGCGGCATTTCCGCGTGCCGGCGGTTCCTACGCCTTCCTGCGCCAGATTTACGGCGAAGATGGCGCGGGCCGGTGGATCTCCTTTTTGTATGTCTGGCAGCTCAGCTTTTCCGCGCCGCTATCCATCGCCTCCGGCTGCATTGGCCTGGCGACCTTTCTGGCTTACATCTGGCCGCCGCTGGCCGCTCAGCCATTCGCCGCCCTGCCCCAGTTGCACGGGACAAACCTCGTTGCCGCCGCAACCTGTATTTTGGTCACCTCGCTGCTCTATCGCAACCTCACCTCAATCACCAGGATGGCGTGGGTGCTCTTCGCCGGTGTGCTGCTCACCCTGGCCGGCGTCATCGTTTCCGGCTTCGTCAACGGTGCGCGCCACGGCCTCATCGATTCCGGCAGCGTCGGGGTGTGGCCATTCTCCCACCTGGCCGCGGGGCCATCGGGCACGCTTCTGTCGGCACTGGCGCAGGCGACGATGATCACCTGCTACGACTATTGGGGCTACTACAACATCTGTTTTCTCGGCTCGGAGGTGAAGCGGCCCGAGAAGACCATTCCCCGCGCAATCCTCATCTCCATCGCAGTGGTCGCTACCTTATATGTCACGATGAATCTGGCCGTGCTGCCGTCGCTGGGTGCTGTTTCCTCGGCTGCAGCCAAAGCGAGCGTGCAATCGCGCCTCTCGCTGGTCGCGGAAATCGCCCAATCCGCCTTCGGACGCGTCGCTGGGCAAACGCTTGCCGCGCTTATCCTGTGGAGCGCCTTTGCGTCGGTCTTTTCGCTGCTGCTCGGCTACTCGCGCGTGCCCTACGCCGCCGCCCGCGACGGGAACTACTTCTCAGGACTTGCCGCAGTGCACGCCCGTCACGGATTTCCTCACCGTTCGCTGATCGCGCTCGGCCTGGTGGCGACGTGCTTCTGCTTTTTCTCGCTGAGCCAGGTGATCACGCTGCTGGTCGTCATTCGCATCGTGCTGCAGTTTCTATTGCAGCAGGCCGGAGTCATCTGGCTGCGTTTCAAACAGCCCAACCTGCCCCGGCCATTTCGAATTCCGCTGTACCCGTTGCCGCCGCTCGCCGCAATCGCCGGATTTCTTTTCATTCTCGCGTATCGGCCTAACCCGCTGCGGGAGTTGGGAGCAGCCGCCGCGATTGCCGCCAGCGGGACCGTGATTTATATGATTCGCGCGCGAGGCCGTGGAGACTGGCCGTTTGTGAGCGCCGGGCAATCCGACACCGGCAAACCTTGACCGGCAAATCTTGAGGCATTTACTACTTCAAGCGGGTATCCGGATGCAGGTTGCGGTACGTGGCGATCATCTCTGAAACAACGATCCCGTCGATGGTCATTCCCTCCAGAAGGCACTCCGAAATAGAAGCGCCGCGCAGATCGGCCTGCGTAATCTGAAGCCCCGAAAAGCTGACATCCCGGACGCGCCATCCGGAAAGGTTCGCGTTCCGGATCGATGCCCCTGAGAAATTGATGTCGTCAAAGCTCGCATTGGATAGGTTGACGTCCTTGAACGTGGAATAGGACAAGCAGGATTGCGTGACCTCGAGCCGCTGGTTGACCTGATTTAACTGGACGGTATCCTGGGTCGCCATCCCGAACCCCTTTCTGCAAATCAATCGCGTCATCCATACTAGCCGGTCGGAAAACCAATGTGCGAGTCGCAAGCCCAGGCTTTTGCCTTGGACGCAGCCTCGGAGCGCGGCGAAAGGTTATTCTGAAAAGAAGTCAATTCGCAACTCTTTTCGGCAAAAGGAATACACCGTGTCTGAAATCGCCGTACCGGCAGTCGAAATTCCCGCGCAGTTGCCCAACGTCCGCGTCGCCGTGCTCGGAGCCGGCAAGATAGGCGGCATTTTGCTTCAGGCATTTCTGAAGCAGAACCTCTTCGCTCCCGATCAGATTCATGCCACCGTCGCGCACGCCGAGCGTGCCCTGGCGATCTCCACGCAATGGGGCGTCGATGTTTCAACCGATAATCTGGCCGCCGCGCAGCAGGCCGATCTGATCCTGCTGGGTGTAAAGCCCTTACAGGTTGCGGACCTTGTGAAGCAGATTCGTCCGGCGCTCACGCCGCAGAAAACGATCGTTTCCTTCGCCGCTTCCGTGAAGACGGATTCGATCGAAGAAGCCGCCGGGATCGAAATCGGCGTCATTCGCGCCATGCCCAACACGCCTTCTGCGCTGGGAGCAGGCATCGCCGGGCTGTGCCGCGGCCGTTTCGTGACCGACGCGCAGATGGATCTGGCCCGGCGCATCTTCGAAACCGTCGGCCGCACCGTCACCGTGGACGAAAAGCACATGGACGCAGTTACGGGGCTATCCGGCTCCGGTCCGGCATATATCTACATCATCCTGGAGTCGTTGGCCGAGGCCGGCGTCAAGGTCGGCCTGCCGCGCGATACCGCAACGCTGCTCGCCGCGCAGACCACCTTTGGCGCAGCCAAGATGGTGCTCGACACCGGCTACCATCCGGCGCTGCTCAAAGATGCCGTCACCACTCCAGCCGGTTGCACCATCGACGGCATTCTGGAACTCGAAGAAGGCGGCCTGCGCGTCACGCTCATCAAAGCCGTCATGCGCGCCACGCAGCGAGCCAAAGAACTGGCCGCGGGTTAAGAGCCTTCACTCGCTTGAGCAATTCCATCCAGATCCCGTCCCGAACCAGTCAGCGCCCCCAGTGGCTGCCAGCCTACATCCCCGAGTTGCAGGGCCTGCGCGGGCTGGCGGTGCTGGCGGTGGTTGTCTATCACTGCCATACGCGGCTTGAGGGCACCTGGATTCACTACGCCTCTCTCTGGGGATGGGCAGGCGTGAATCTCTTCTTCGTGCTTTCAGGCTTTCTGATCACTTCCATCCTGATCGAGTCGCGTGACAAGCCGCATTATTTCCGCAATTTCTACGCGCGGCGGGCGCTGCGCATCTGGCCGGTGTATTTTCTGCTGCTTGCCGTCTGCTATGCAGTGCCGGAATGGTTTCTGGGCGATACGCTGGCGCATCAGAGCCACTGGAAGACGCTGGTGGCCTATGTGCTCTTTCTCCAAAACCTGCGCCACACCCCGCTCCCCGGCACACTCGGCCCCACCTGGTCGCTGGCAATCGAAGAGCAGTACTACTTCGTCTGGGCGCCACTAGTTTTGCTGGGCTCCGCTCGCTTCGTCAAAGGACGATTACAGCGTTGGCTTCTGCCGGGAATCCTGCTGGCGATGCTTGCCGTCTCGCCGCTGGTGCGCTATCTTCACCCGCACTGGCTGAATGGCACCCACACCGCAATCCATCTCGATGGAATCGCCCTAGGCAGCCTGCTTGCGCTCGGTCTCGATCGGCTGAATCTCTCGCGCCGCGTCTGGCTCTGGATCGGCCTGACCGCTGCTGTCGCCGGCTTCTGGGCGACCGCGACCATCGCAGGCGGCACGTCGTTCCTCGATTCCGCGCTGGCCCTCGCATTTGCCGGGGTAGTTCTCGCAGCCATCGCCGGAACCGGTTCGCGAAACCCGTTCGCCGTCGTTCTCAGGCGCGGCCCGCTGGCCTTCTACGGACAGATCAGCTACGGCATGTATATGACCCACATCCTGGTCTTCGTGTATTTCGGGAACTTCGATGCCCGTTTGGATGACAAGTACCACATCGGAATCGCAGGGAATCTGGCCATCGTCGCCCTGCGCCTAGTGGCTTCGACGGCAGTCGCGACAGCGCTCTGGTACGGCTTCGAATCGCAGATTCTGAAGCTCAAGCGATATTTCAAGAGCACTTAAGTCACGTATTTCGAGTCGTCTTAAAGTGCGGGAAGACATCATCCAGCCTCACCCTGCAAAGCGCTTTTGCTTCGGCTTCAAGGCGGGGATCGAATAGCATCGAGGTATATGCAGCCCACCGTTATTCTGCTTTCTTTCAACTCCGAGGACACTCTGGGCACAACCCTGACCCGCGCCCGCCAGGTTTCAAACGAAATATTCGTAGTGGACTCCTTTAGCTCCGACGGCACCGTGGCGCTGGCCGAGTCGCACGGCGCAAAGGTCGTGCAACATGCTTTTGAAAACTATGGCGCTCAGCGCAACTGGGCCATCGACAACCTTCCTATTACCCGCAAATGGCAGCTTCACCTCGACGCCGATGAGGTCATGGATGACGAACTGGTCGCCGCCATCCTCGCCCTGCCCGACGACCCGGAGCACTCGGGTTACTTCGTCCCCCGCTACGTCAAGTTTCTCGGCCGTGTTCTGCGTCACGGAGGCATGAGCCCCACCTGGCACCTGCGTCTCTTTCGCAGCGGCATTGGCCGATGCGAAGACCGCAAGTACGATCAGCATTTTCTCCTCCTTAGCGGAACCAACGGCCAACTTCCCGGCGTAATGGTAGACGACATCGCCATGAGCCTTTCGGAGTGGACCGCGCGCCACAATCGCTGGGCCGATGGCGAAGTCGCCGAAATGGATGCCGCGCATGAGGCCGGCCGTCTTGTCGCCGACTCCAAAGGAAATCCGGCGCAGCGCAAACGCGCCCTGCGCGAGAAATACAACAATCTCCCGCTCTTCGTGCGGCCTTTTGCCCTTTTTGGCTACCGATTCTTCTTCAAACTCGGCTTCCTCGACGGCACCGAAGGCTTTATCTTCTGGGTCCTGCAAACCTTCTGGTTCCGCTTCCTGATCGACGCCAAGATTTGGGAGAAACGCAACGTCGCGAAGCCAGGAAAATAGAGCCCAAAATATGAACGGGAGATGAAATTATCAGCCGCCGACGACGCAATCTCCCATTCAAAGCGCCTCCACTTAGAATGTGTCCCGAATCACACAGACCTTTCCTATAGGGCTGCTAGCATCGCTGTGAACGGGCGTTGATGGAAATCTCCCCGGTAATCCATCAGCCGCTCCAGCGAGGTGCAGCATGGCGGAAGAGACAATTCTCACAGACGAGGCGCAAATCACCCCCGAAACTAGAGCAACACTCAGCCCCGAGATCCTGGCCAAAATGGACGCCTACTGGCGTGCCGCCAACTATCTCTCCGTGGGCCAGATCTACCTCAAAGACAATCCGCTGTTACAGCAGCCGCTCACGCTGGACGACATAAAGCCGCGCCTGCTCGGCCACTGGGGCACCACTCCCGGACTGAATTTTCTCTATGTCCATCTCAATCGCGCTATCAACGAGCGCAACCTGAACATGATCTATATCATCGGCCCCGGCCACGGCGGCCCGGGGATCGTGGCCAATACCTACCTCGAAGGCTCCTATACCGAGCTTTATCCCGCCGTCGAGCAGAATGCGGACGGCATCAAGCGGCTCTTCCGCCAGTTCAGTTGGCCGCTGGGTATTCCCAGCCACGTCGCACCCGAGACGCCGGGGTCAATCCACGAGGGCGGCGAACTCGGATACTCGCTGGTGCACGCCTACGGCGCAGCCTATGACAATCCGGACCTGCTCGTCGCCTGCGTCGTAGGCGACGGCGAGGCCGAAACCGGCCCGTTGGCCGCAAGCTGGCACTCCAACAAATTCCTCAATCCGGCAACGGACGGCGCGGTGCTGCCCATCCTGCATCTTAACGGCTTCAAGATCGCCAATCCTACGGTTCTCGCTCGCATTCCACACTTCGAGTTGGAAGACCTGATGCGCGGCTACGGCTACGAGCCCTTCACGCTGGAGGGGCACGATCCCGAGACGATGCACCAGCAGATGGCCGCCGTTCTCGACATCATGCTCGACCGCATCGCGGCAATCCAGAAAGCAGCCCGCGAACCGGGACAGGACGCGACCAAACTCGAACGCCCGCGCTGGCCCATGCTGATTCTGCGCACTCTCAAGGGCTGGACCGGCCCGAAATTTGTTGATGGCAAGCCGGTCGAGGGCACTTGGCGCGCCCACCAGGTCCCATTCTCTGAAATCTTCGAAAAACCGGATCACCTGCGGCTGCTTGACGAATGGATGCGCTCCTACAAGCCGCAAGAGCTGTTCGACGAAAAAGGCCGTTTCCGCAACGATCTGGCCGATCTTGCACCTAAGGGACTGCGGCGCATGGGCATGAATCCTCACGCCAACGGCGGCCTGCTGATGAAGCCGCTCATCGTACCCAACTTCCGCGATTTCGAAGTAAAGATCGACACCAATGCGCGCGGGCAGGAAGACGTCGAATCCACGCGCATTCTCGGCAAACTGCTGCACGCCGTCATGCAGGCCAACCTCGCCGACAAGAACTTCCGCGTCTTCGGCCCCGACGAGACCGCTTCCAACCGTATTCAGGACGTGATCACTGGCGTTGGCAAAGCCTGGATGGCCGAGACATTGCCGGTCGACGAAAACCTCTCCGAGACAGGCCGCGTGATGGAGGTGCTTAGCGAGCATCTCTGCCAGGGCTGGCTGGAAGGCTATCTGCTCACCGGCCGCCACGGATTCTTCTCCTGCTACGAGGCCTTCATCCACATCGTGGATTCGATGGTCAACCAGCACGCCAAGTGGCTCAAAGTCACCCGCGAGATTCCTTGGCGCAAGCCCATCGCCTCGCTCAATTACCTGCTTACCTCCCACGTCTGGCGGCAGGACCATAACGGCTTTTCGCACCAGGACCCTGGCTTCATCGACCATCTGTTGAACAAAAAGGCAGATATCGCTCGCATCTATCTTCCTCCGGACGCGAACACATTGCTCTCCGTCGGCGACCACTGCCTGCGCAGCCGCAACTACATCAATCTCATCGTCGCTGGCAAGCAGCCCGCCCCGCAGTGGCTCACCATGGACGAGGCTGTGCAGCACTGCACCACCGGTCTCGGCGTGTGGCAATGGGCTTCCGATCCCGGAGAGCCGGACGTGGTGATGGCCTGCTGCGGCGACGTGCCGACCCTTGAGACCCTGGCTGCGGTCATGCTGCTCCGCGAAGAGGTTCCCGATATCAAGATCCGCGTCGTCAACGTCGTGGATCTGATGACCCTACAGCCCAGTTCCGAGCATCCCCACGGACTTCCGGATGAGGAGTTCGATCTGGCGTTCACCGCCGACAAGCCCGTAATTTTCGCCTTCCACGGCTATCCCTGGTGCATCCATCGCCTGACATACCGGCGTCACGGTCACGACAATTTCCACGTTCGCGGCTACAAGGAAGAGGGAACGACCACGACTCCCTTCGACATGTGCGTTAGGAACAACATCGATCGCTACCAGCTCACACAGGATGCCATCCGGCATATTCCCCGCCTCGCGCATCTCGCCGATGCCGCCCGGCAGCGTTACTCGGAGCAGATTCAGAAGCACCGGCTCTATGTCGCGGAAAACGGACAGGATCTGCCCGAGATTCGGAACTGGAAGTGGTCAGCCCGCTAGTAATCCATTCTTCTTTCGAGGAGCTTTCATGGCGACCTTGCCGGTACTGGTGCTGAACAGCGGTTCCTCTTCGATCAAATTTTCTGTCTATGAAGCAGCAGGAAGCGAGCGCCGGAAGCTCTTCGAAGGCGAAGTTGAAGATATCGGAGCAAACGCGCGAGAGAATCGCGGCAAGTTCTGGATCAAGTCGTACGCTCAGGATGCCAACGGCACAAAGCTGGTGGATGAAGCGCCGGTCGTGCCTGACCTGGATGCTGGCTTTGCGCTCATAGCGAAGGCGCTCAAGCAACCGCCGTTCCCGCCTCCGGCAGCGATCGGGCATCGCATGGTCTGCGGCGGCCCGACAGTCACTGAAAATCAACGCCTCACTCCGGAACTGATTGACGAAATGGAGCGGTACACAGCCTTTGCGCCGCTGCATACGCCGGTCGCAATCTACATCATGCGGCAGGTCCTGCGCGAATTTCCCGATGTCCCCAACTTCGTCTGTCTCGACAGCTATTTTCATCGCAATCTGCGGCCAGTCGCGCGCCAGTTGCCGATTCCGGAGGCATACAGCGCGATGGGCATTCGCCGCTTTGGCGCGCACGGACTATCGTGTGAGTCCATCGTGGCCCACTTACAACCATATGTCCCCGCACGCCTGATCGTCGCGCATCTCGGCAACGGCGCTTCGATCTCCGCCATTCTCGATGGGCAGAGCATTGATACCTCCATGGGGCTCACGCCCACCGGCGGAATCATCTCCGGCTCCCGCACAGGCGACATCGATCCCGGCGTCCTCCTCTACATTCTGCGCGACCTTGCCGGTAGGGCTACAAGCACCGTCGACGCCGCGAATCAGTTGGAAAAGATCGTTAACAAGCAATCGGGCCTGCTCGGCGTAAGCAAACTTACAAACGATATGCGTTCACTGCGCCGGGCTATCGCCGAGGGCAACGCCGATGCCCGTCTTGCAGTCGATGAGTTCACCTACAGCATTCGCAAGTTCATCGGCAGCTACGTCGCCGTTCTCGGTGGCCTAGATATGCTCGTTTTCACTGGTGGCATCGGCGAGAATGATTCCGCCACACGGGCCGAGATATGTGCGGGACTTGAACCGCTTGGCATTCTGCTCGATCCGACGTTGAACCAGGCTCGCGGAGAAGCCAAAATCTCCGCCAGCGGTTCATCGGCGACCGTGCTGGTAATCCCTCCGGCAGAAGATCTGATGATCGTCAATCACGTCTGCCGGCTCTTGAAAGAACAGCTGGAGACGCAGCAATAAGTCAGAGTGAAACGCGCTCTCAACCGAAATTGTCTAAATAAGTCTTTCCAGTTGACTCGGAAGCCACCGCTCAGTTACTTGCGACTTAGTGGCGTGACCTGGGTAAGACCGATCCGGCAAGCGTCCTGACCGTGGAAATGCGAACGCGCATGGCATCCTCCCGTAGCGATGCAATCTCCGCAGGCTCAACAGCCGCGGGCCCCAAATTGTTGTTGCGCTCCGCATAGTCAGTCATTTCGAGCACGATGCGAGCGTCTCGAAACAGGCTCCAGAGGCGCCCGAAATTGCGCGAATGCTCGTGCATCTGATCCTCCGTCGTGGCGAGGAACTCAGCCCAGAAGGATAGATCGTCGCGGCGCTGATCGTTCGCCTCGAAATGAATCTGGCCAACGATGCCTTCCCAACTCCTCAGATTCCGCTCACGAAAATATGCGCGGCACTCCACGAGATACAGACTCAGAATGCCCGTCCACGTGATCTGAAGTAACATGGACATCCAGTTTCTCCTCTTCGATTGCCCGACATAAATGGATTGGGAGTTGGAAATGAATACCCACCTAGTAGTAGCAGGAAATCCCGGGACGCAAATACCACTCTTGTCGTAGGTGCAGACAAGAGGAGTTACGGGACTTATCGCGTTGGTCCGATTTGCGATTCATTCAACTCACTTGGAACTCACATGAGGAAAGTGCTTTCCAGCAACCCAGGCCGCTTGTCGTCTAAACTGGAGAGAAGCGCAGGAGGCGTTGCACCATGACCATCGCAGCCATCAGCATCTCTGACCGGACGCCTCCGGTCGCTCTGCGCCGCTTCGCCTGGGGCGTTCTCGCATATTTTGTCGCCACCATCCTGTGGGGCACAATCGTCCGCGCCACCGGCTCAGGCGCGGGTTGCGGCGATCACTGGCCGCTTTGCAACGGCACTGTTTTGCAGCAGTCTCCCACCATCCAAACCATGATCGAATTCACCCACCGCGTGACTGCCGCTCTGGACCTGATCTTTGTCCTCGGCCTGCTCGCCTGGACCTGGCGCAAGACGATCTCAGGCCATCTGGCGCGGTGGGCCGCAGGAGCTGCGGTCTTCTTTACGTTGACGGAGGGTTTGCTCGGCGCGCTGCTTGTGAAGCTTGGACTCACGGCACAAAGCCAGTCCCCGCTTCGCGCTCCCATGCTGGCGCTGCATCTCTCGAATACTCTACTGTTGGTCGCTGCCCTCGCCATGGCCGCCCATTTTCTCGCGCGTAAAACCGGCCTTCGCTGGCGCGACGTTCGCATTAACCATCCCATCGGGACTACGGTCGGCATGATCTCGGTGATGATCGTCGGTGTCACCGGATCGATGGCCGCGCTCGGCGACACCTTGTTCCCCGCGACCTCCTTCGGTAACTCGCTCCAACAGGATTTTTCTGCCGAAAGCAGTTGGCTGCTACGCTGGCGCTGGACGCATCCCACGGTGGCAATCATGGCCAGCATCTTTCTCATCTGGGTGCTGATTCGCGCCTCCCGCCGTGGCGGGCCATGGGACAACCGCAGTCTTTCCGCATTGGTTGTCGCTCTGCTTGCCGTGCAGTATCTGCTTGGAGCGCTCGACGTCTGGCTGCTTGCGCCGGTCTGGATGCAGGTAATTCACCTGCTGGGCGCAGACGTGCTCTGGACGGCGCTGGTCGTGCTCACAGCAAGGCTGACGCTGCTGCCAAAGTCTGCAAGGGCTTAGGCTACAGCGTCTCCAAAATCTCCAAAGCCACTTAGAGTATCAACACCCCGGTAGCCGGATAACTGTTCCCATTCGCGCTCGACTCCAGTGCCGGCAGCTCCGGCGTAGGCGTCAGCAACTCAATCTGCCCGTCGCGCAGCAGCACCGTGTCTTCAACCTTGCCGCCGCGAATGCTGGGATTCCACGCAAACGCCTGATGATTGACCACCGTCTCCCGGCCATCGGGGGTGGCGATCCACTCGCGCTCCCCATAGCCCGTCGCGCCGCCCTGGTGATGCAACTGCTCATCTCCGGCGAAGCCTTCGCGGGCATAAGCATCCGCCGCCACGCGAAACAGCTCCGCCGAGGTGGCTCCAACGCGGCTGGCGTCGAGCAGCGCCGCATTGACCTGCGCCGAGGCGTGGAAGCGGTCCGCCAGCTCTGCCGGGAGTGCCCCGAAGTGCGCAAAACGGGTGATAGAAACAGTCAGTCCCCATTTGCGCGCGCAAAGATTGAGCATGGCGTACTTCTCCAGATGCTTGCCACGCGCAACCGCATGTTTGTACTTGTAGATTCGTTCATCCACGGCCATCAGGTAGACCGACGGCAGAATCCCCCGGCTAAGCAGCGCGGCGGCCACTTGACCCTCCATCGCATACTCGGTCAGTCCCGGCTCAAGCTGCTGCAAAACCGCGGTCACCGCATCGGCGGTCTGCGCGCCTAGCCAGCGAAAGCGGGCAATCTCCGTCTCCTGCAATCCAGCCCGGAGCGGAGCGATATGCGCAGGAAAGCTGCCAGGAAAAGGCACGTCCGAAGCGAGCTTGCCGCGCGTGAGTTGCAGCGCTTTGTCTTCGGTGTCGTTGTCATACCAGGGAAAGATCACCGGCTCAAAGTCGAGATAGCCGAACTCTTCGTCATGCAGCCGCGGAGCCTCGTTGGCCGTGGTGAAGTAGTAGCGCGCGCCCTCGTCAGTCACCAGCAACGCGCCCACACCGGTCTCGCTTGGAGTGAGCACGCGCAACTCTACTGCGCCGCCAGTCAGCCAGGCGATATTCTCATTTCGTCTGAGCAGAAGCCCATCAAGCCGCTCAGCGCGAAGCCACTCAACCACCTGGTTATGTTTCGCCTCCAGTTCAGCGTTCCATGCTTCTTCTGTGACCAGCGTAGCGTCGTTGACAACCAGGCTCCTGCGAATTCGCGTACTCATCCAGTGCTTTCCCCTCTTCAAATATTCTTCAATCTATCAGTTCCATCTCCCACAAAGAAAACAGGGCGCTGACAGATTTCGCCAGCGCCCTGGGAGACGTACCGCAACTTAATCCTCAAGCCCGGGATGGTAATAGCTCTCCCAACCCAGATAGCGGCTGGCAGCCTCATGCACAGCCTTCGACACATCACTGAAGTTCGCAGCCACATGATGCTCGAAGCCCTCGCGGCAGATATACTTCAGCAGCTTCTGCAGCTTGGGAATCTCCGCAACGCCGGCTCCGCCGAAGGTCGTCAGCGGATCGTCCGTGAACTGGCCCGGCCCGACATACCCGCGAATAACACCCCGGCGGTCGTCCGTCGAGTAGCGTGCATAGCTCATCGCTCCGCTCTTGACGCGGCCCACGCAGGTTCCGAATGTGTTCTCCTTGCCCACCGTCCCGGCGATGATCTCCTGGAAGTCCATCCGGACCTCCTTGAAGAAGTGCTTCGGCAGGTTAGAGCAATGGAAGCACACGCACTTATCCGGATGGCTGCCGTAGTTGTTGTTCCAGTCAAGCAGGGCAGAAGGTGTGCCCGAAGCCAGCGCCAGCATGTACATGCTCAGCGTGCCGGGCACGTCCACCTCGCATGCCGATGGAATCAGGTCGTTGGACATCATGCTCATGATGGTGCAGGGCACAACGCCGAAATACTCCTCCAGCGAAGTCCAGCACTGCACCGCGGAGATCGTCACCGCGACTTCCTTCATCCAGCCATCGATCACCGCGCCCAGCTTGGACATCTTGAGCAGCGCGGCATCGGGAATGCCGGAGGTCGTGACATAGCTCTTGATCGCCGCCAGCTTGGCTTGCGCGGCATCGTCCATATCGCCCATCTTGTTGATGCGGCCTAGGATTTCAGAAAGATCGATCGGAATGACCGAGATGCCGCTGGTTTCCAGAATGCGTTCGGAGTAGCGGACGGTGTTGAATGCCTGGGGACGCGCGCCTATGGAGCCGATGCGCAGGTTCTTGAGCCCTTTCACAACGCGGCAGACCGCGCCAAACCACTCCAGATCCGCCTTGAACTCAGGCGAAGCCGGAGCCTCTGTGTGCAGCGTAGTCAGCGAGTAGGGAATCCCGTACTGCATCAGGTTGTTGCAGGCGCTCATCTTTCCGCAGAAGCTGTCCCGCCGCGTAGCGATGGTCATCGCATCGCTCTTATCGGGCGTAGCCTGCACCAGCACGGGTACCTTGAGGCCGGAGAGACGCAACGCATCCGCTACTCCGCGCTCGTCGCCAAAGTTGGGCAGCGTGATGATGATGCCATCGATCTCCTCGGCGTGTTTCTTGAAAAGCTCAGCGCAGCGCTGTGCTTCGGCAAACGTCTCAACCGCGCCAAACTTCGATTCCTGTGCCGTCAGCACGATTGCCTTGGCTCCTGCCGCTTCAATCGCCGTAATAATCTCTTCACGTCCCGTCTTCGCAAGATGGTCCGGGAAGAATCCGCGATTGCCTACCACCACACCGTAGGTCATTGTCCTTTGCGCTGCCATTTCAATTGCTCCTTGTCATTGAGACTGTCTCATTCGATCTGATTGTTTGATTACTTGTTGAGGAGTGATTACTGATCGTTTCGGATCGATGAGCCGTCAGCGCTGGCCGAGTCTCACTCTCCGCTAAAGTACCCGGTCAAATCTCCTTGCCCGGACGAAACCGCACCGAATAAAAGATCCCGAGCGCAAGCATGATAGCTCCCCACCACACAGGCGCATGAAGATTGGCCAGAACCACATTAGCAACGTTGCCCGTAATCAGTTCCCACAGCCCATAGCCCAGGATCAGTACCCCGTAGATGGTCAGGAGCACGCCGATAAAAAACCAGATTGAGATATCCGTAGATTTCATCTTTTCTCTCCTTACCAGAACATGATTTGAAGACCGACAAACGCCACGATGGCCACGGCTGCCCAGTACCACTCATTCTTATAGAAGGGAACCGGCTCTTCTTTCGGAATCTTGGTAGCGCCGTATACAAGGCCATCCAACTCCGCGACCGGACGCGCCTTGCCAAACATACTGACGACAAAGATCACGATGAAGGTCACGCTGATCGACCAAAGCGCGCGGTACATATTCTCTGCCATGTCCTTCGCATAGGGCGATAAGGCCACATAACGCAGAGCCGAAGGGTCTGCCTTCACCCACGCAAACAGCCCAATCGAAGTTAGCGTGCCTGTCAGCAGCCCCCAGAAACCGCCTGCCGCCGTGGCCCGCTTCCAGAACATGCCCATCAGCACAGCGCCCAGCAGCGGCGCAATAAAGAAGCTGAAGAGCGCCTGCACGTAGTCCATAATGCCCTTGGCATTCATCACCATGTAGGCCGCAAAGATCGAAATGATCACGCCAAGAATCGTTGCCCAGCGTCCGACGGCGACATAGTGCTCGTCCTTCGCTCTCTTGTTGATCAGCGGCTGGTAGATATCGTAGGTCCATACCGCGGAAAAGGCGCTTACATTGCCTGCCATGCCGCTCATGAATCCGGCAATCAGCGCTGTGATTCCAAGTCCTAGCAGGCCGGGGCTGCAATAGCGCACCAGCATCAGCGGCAATACTTCGTTGTAACTGTGCAGGCCCGCAGCCGGATTAGCCTTCACTATGTCTTCGCCAACCAACTTCATCAGGCTGCCGTCCGGGTTCTGCAGGACGACCAGGCCAAGCAGGCCGGGCAGAATCACGATAAAGGGCACGGCCATCTTGAAAAAGGAGCCGATAATCGGAGCCATCCGCGCTGAGCGCAGGCTGTTAGCGGCAAGAACGCGCTGGACGACAAGAAAATCGGTGGTCCAGTAACCGAAGCTGATGGCAAATCCGAGACCGAAGACGATGCCCGTCCAGTGCACGCCCATCGGATTGTCCTGAAAGTGGCCCATGCTGCGCCACATGTGTGTGTAGTCGCCCATCGGGATCGCGCCCGTCGCGATATTGTGCGCGATCTTCGTCTTCAGCCCTGTCCAGCCGCCTGCTTCGATCAGGCCCAGGATCGGCACCAGCAGCGCCCCGCCCCAGATAAGCACAAACTGCAGCACCTCGTTGAAGATCGCCGAGCGCAACCCTCCCAGGGCCACATAAGCCGCGACGGCCACTGAAGAGACGATGATCGAAAAGTTCAGGTCCCAGCCCAACACGACCTTCATCACCTCGGCCATGGCGAACATGTTCACCCCGCTCATCAGGACGGTCATGAACGCGAACGAGAAAGCCGCCACCACGCTCGACGCCTGCCCGAAGCGCATCTTGAGATACCCCGGCACCGAGTGGGTCTTACAGACGTAGTAGAAGGGCATCATCACCATGCCCAGAAACAGCATGGCGGGAATCGCGCCGATCCAGTACCAGTGCGCAGCCAGAATGCCGTACTGGTACGCCGAGCCGGCCCAGCCCATCAGTTCCAGCGAGCCCAGGTTGGCGGAGACGAAGCTCAACCCGGCGATCCATGCCGTCATTTCGCGGCCGGCCATGAAGAATTCTTCGCTGGTACTTGCCTTCGATTTCAGGTAATAGCCGATCCAGATGACCATCACGAAGTAAATCGCGATCACCGCGATGTCGAGCAGGCCCAGGTGGGCCAGCGAAGGCGCACCGTTTGCCAGGAAAACGGCTGCTGCCTGAGACAGCACGCCGCTGGCGAGGTTTGAGGTCATTCCGAACTGAAGCATTCGATCACCTGCGTGGGAGCGATTTGTTCCGGATAGCCGGAGACGCCGTCTTAGTAAATGGGTTTACCTGCATACCTGTCAAGCGAAATGAGGTGCCGATCGCGTATCCGTGCCTCGGCCCCCGCGAAAACCATTTCCAACTTGCGACGAGAGAAAGAACTTGCGGATGATCGCTCCCCTGGAGGGCCATTTCGAGGCCCGTTTCTGTTCGGGAAATCGTTTACCGCACCAAGACTAGCACGAGATTCCGCCGCTTGGAAGTTCTTTCCGATTTCCTTCTTGTCATACTTGCCATCTAACGCTACCTTGAAGTATGGAACCAGTCCAACCTGTTCCGTCCTTTCTGTCAGGCCACGCCTCCGCGCCCCCTCTGCGCTCTATTTCACCTATCTTGTCTTTCAGGAGTCACATCGATGCAAACTCCCATTCTCGATCCTGTCGCCTGTAGCGGCCTGTCTCGCCGTAACTTCCTGCGTATCGCCGCAGCCACTTCGGCTCTCGCCTCGGTCCCCGTCCTAACTGAATCCCGCCTCGCTTTCGCCCAGCGTCCTAAATTTGCCGATCCGAACAAAGGCATCCACATCGACGCCAACGAGAATCCCCTCGGCCCATCGGAGTCCGCGCGCAAGGCGATTGCCGAGATTATCCCCAAAGGCGGCCGCTACGAGTTCCCCATGCAGATGGAACTCGGCGAGACCTTCGCCAAAATGGAAGGCTTCGATCCCAGCTATGTCGATGTCTATGCCGGCTCCAGTGAGCCGTTGCATTTCACCGTGCTGGCCTTTACCTCCAAGGACAAGCCACTCGTAATCGCTGATCCAGGCTATGAAGCTCCGATGTGGGCTGCGAATATCTCCGGCGCTCCCATCATCAAAGTTCCGCTGCTCGATCCCAAAGGCGCCGCCACGCACGATGTGAAGGCCATGCTGGCCGCATCGACCACACCGGGTGTTATCTACCTCTGCAATCCCAACAATCCGACCGGCACGGTCACCAGTCGCGAGGATGTCGAGTATCTGGTCTCCAAAGCTCCGAAGGGAACTGTCATCCTGATCGACGAGGCCTATATTCACCTCTCCGATGCCCAACCGTCGCTTGATTTCGTCAAGGACGGCAAGGATGTGATTGTTCTGCGCACCTTCTCGAAGCTCTACGGAATGGCTGGCATTCGCATGGGCTTCGCCATCGGACGCCCCGACCTGCTGAAGCAGATCGCCACCTTCGGAGGCCAGAACTCCATGCCCATCACCGCCATTGCCGCAGCCAAAGCCAGTCTCATCGATACCGATCTGGTGCCCACCCGCAAGAAGCTCATCGGCGAAATTCGCGCCGAAAATCTCGCGTGGCTCAAGAGCGAGGGCTACCATGCCACGCCGTCCGTGAGCAACTGCTTCATGCTCGACGTTCGCCGCCCCGGTAAAGAGGTCTACGCCGCCATGGCCCAGAAGGATGTCTACATAGGGCGCATCTGGCCGGCATGGCCCAACTGCGTTCGCGTCACCGTCGGCTCCCGCGAAGAGATGGCCGTCTTCCAGAAGACCTTCAAGGAAGTGATGAGCGGATCAACCGCCGGCCTGGAACCTCAACCGATCCACGAGCGCATGAGGGAAACGCCCTTCGCCTACCTCTCGTAACTGCTCAGCAAGCACGGAAAAGGCCCTGCTATCGTGGCAGGGCCTTCTTGTTTCATCTGGCGAGTTACGGACATAAGACAAAACAAAGCGGCGTCCGGTTCGCCGGACACCGCTCGTTGATTACCGGATTATCCCGGCTGGCTAGAAGAGAATCTTCAAGGCAAACTCAGCATTCAAAGGTTCGCCGGGTCCGATTCCCGGGTTGCCAAGGTACACCCCGATGGTTGAACCAATCGCGCCGGATTCTCCAGCGCTTGGAAGGCCAACCGGCTCGTAGTTGGTGCGATTGAAGATATTGAATACATCAGCGCGGAACTGCGCGCTGACCCGCTCCTTGATCTGCGTCGTCTTGATAAACGAAACATCCACGGAGTTGTAGCCGGGGTTGTAGTTCTGGCCTCGGCGTGTAGGCGAATAAGTATTCGGGCCCGCAGGACCTACCGTGGTTGTCTCCGGTTCATCGACAAACGCGTTGGGTTGAAACCACTGAACGACGCCGTTCACGATGGAGTGGGAGACGCCGGCAGTCGGATTGGCAATCACCTGAACCGCACGGTCGGCGCCTTCTCCGTTGTTGCTCGGGTTGGAGGCAGATACAACCGTGAAGGGCTCGCCACCGTGGAAGGAGAATCCGGAGTTGATCTCCCAACCCTTCACCAGCCGGTTCGTGTGACCGAATGTCGGAATGCTGTAATCCAGATAGCCGGTTACCGTGTTTCTCACATCAAAGTCGGAATTGCCGTATTCCCCCTTCTCGTTTGCGGGGTCCTGCGGAACATATGGCAGGAAGCCAGTCTCATAGTCCAACGCGTGACCCCAGGTATAAGCCAGTTGCGCAGTCAGATGGTGATAGTTCTGAATACGCAGCGAACTTTGCAAGGAGCTGTAAATCGAGCCCAGGTTACTGCGGGCCTCGTCAATCACCGAGAAGTTAGGGAACTGGCTGTAGTAAGGGCGCGTCAGGTTCGGGTTCGCCTGAACAGCGGAGCCTGGGAGCGCCGGGTTGATGTCGAACAATCCGAGCAGATGGGTTCCCTTGGTTCCTACATACCCAAGCTGGAAGATGACCGAAGGAGTCAGGCTCTGCTGAATATTAAAGTCAAACTCCTGTGTGTAGGCGGGACGGAAGTGGGGATCGAAGGTGGAGATCTTCACCACGCCCTGCCCGTTGAGCGCATCGGCATAGGATTCGAAGATCGGAGTACCCGATTGGATCACTGTGTTCGCAAGACCGGGTGCCTGTACAACCTGTTCCGATCCGGCCGGGTTTTGTCCAGGACCGAAGACCGAGATGTTCTGTGCGCCATTGTTCTCCAGAATCGACTTCATGTAGATGGAGTCGTAATACAGGCCGTAACCGCCTCGGATCACCGTCCTGTCGTTCCTGTAAGGCTGATAGGCGAATCCGATCCGAGGGCTCACGCCGCCCCAGAACTTCGGATAGATATTCGCCACATCCTTACCGGCCACGGCAAGGCCAGAGGGAAGAGATGGATCGAAGATGGAAAGATTCGGTTCGTCCGAGTGCACCGGACCTTCATAGTCGTACCGGACGCCAAAGTTCAGGCTCAGGTTCTTCGCCACTTCCCATTGATCCTGTCCGGAGAGCGAGAAAGTGTTGACGAAGACCTGACGCTTAGGATCACCGACTACGTTTTCGGAGTTAGTCGGGTCAAAACATCCGGCTAGGAAGTCCGCCAGAAAGTACGCATTCGGGTCCGAGGTAAGCGCTGCCAGCGTAGTTGCACTCGGAGTGACGGTCTGTAGATTTGCGCACGCTGTACCGGTAGCATTCCATGGTCCCTGCGTTCCATCAAAGTAAATCGTGCCGCGTTCGCCTGTTTGGTAAAAGTCGTCGACCTGCGCCTGACGGAACTCGCCGCCAAAGTGCATCTGGTGAGCCCCCTTGATCCAGCTCAGGTTTTCATCGAGATGCCCGGTAATGTCGTTTCTACCTTCGGGCGGAGTCACGCCAAGTGGATCGAACCCGCTTCCGCCCGCGGTCAGTCCAGAGCTTGCGCCCGTTGGACCGATGATCAGATGCGGAGCGCCTCCCAGTGCCGGATCGGTAACTCCGGTATTCAATCCCAGCCCGATTGGATCGAGGGCTGTATTGGCATCGCTGAAGGCCTGATTGAAGTAGCTGACACCGGCAGAAATCTGGTTAGTGATGCTTGGCGAAAAGACGTGGTTCTCTACCAGAGAGTAGTTCTGTACATGAATAGGCGCATTTTCAAAGTAGTAGTACAGCTCAGACGAAGTCGGAGCCGTCTGAGTTCCCTGGCCGACAAACCAGTTCGCCGCGATGTGGTCCCTCGGGGAGAGCTGATAGTCGAGCTTGGCGATTCCGTTGAAGCTGTGCCCGGTGAGATTGCCGGTGGACGTGTAGTTATCGGTATTCGCAGATCCGGTCAATGCAACCGCCGGCCATAGTGCAGGCAGGCTGCCGTTACCGTTCAAAAGATTTGCTGCGACAGCATTGTGCGGCACGCCGTAGGCATCCAGAATCGCATAAGCCTCGGTTTGATAAGCGGCCGAAGGCTCAGTCGCCTTTGCTTGCGCACCGATCAGAAACGCTTGATGTTCCCCAGCCAGAAAGAAGAACAGCCTATCTTTGACAATTGGACCACCAACCGAAAAACCGTAATGCTGATTGCGAGTTTCCGTTGTCGCTCCGGTAAACGGATTGGAGTGCTGGAAGAACTCGTTGTGGTTGTAATAGTAGGCCGATCCATGCAGGCCGTTGGTGCCGGACTTGATCGTAAGGTTAGCTGTGCCGCCCGAGTTACGGCCAAGATCGGTCGTACCGGCAGTCACAAAGGAGAAGTTCTCGATGGCGTCGATAGGAAGAATGACGCCTGCGATCGCCGAAACTCCGCCCTGGTTGACAGCAGGGATATTCCACCAGAGATCGTTGTTGTCCGTGCCCTCAATTTGCCAGTTCACTGAGTTGGTGCGGGTTCCGTTGACGCTGGCGTAGCCCCCGCCGCCGCCGGTCGAAAGTCCTGCAAATCCAGGAGTCTGAGCCAGCATCTGCGTAAAGTCGCGACCGCTGTTGGGTAAGTTCTGCACAACTGTCTCAGGTAGCGTCGTCGATTGCGTATCCGTGACCGTATCGACCGCAAGTGAATTGGCCGTAACTTCCACCGTTTCGCCAGCGGAAGCCACGCCAAGTTTTACAGGAAGGGCATAAGTAGCGCCTGCGGATACAGGTACCTGGTCGATCTTTTCGGGTTTGAATCCGGAAGCGGTGACAGAGACGGTATAGCTGCCGACCGGCATATCGGGGAAGGCAAACTCACCTGCGCTTGAGGTGATGGATTTGTGCGATGCGTTGGTAGCTGTCTCCACAGCTTCCACCGTCGCACCGGCCACGACCGCGCCTGACGGATCTGTTACCGTGCCGTTGATGGCGCCGCGAAACGTCTGAGCCCCGGCACTGATTGGAAGTGCCGACAACAAGGCAAGCAACATAGTTGCTATGCCAGGGGAACTGCGGAAACTGCGAAAACCACTTAGCTTCATGCGTGCTTCCTCCAAAAAACTTCAGGGTGTGTAGCTCCTGTTCGCGTTCCGGAAAAGAGTGGTAATCGGATGCGATACTGCCAGTGCGCAAGCGCGCACATAGCGGGATTAATACTTTTCTGGGTATTTACCGCTACGACAGAATGCTGGTTTGGTGGGTTCCATTCGTAAGCATAGTGACAATTGCATTAAAAATGCAATGGAAAAAGCCTCGCGAAACAGCATATATAGCGCAATTCCAGCATCGCTGGATAACCCTCCTTTATCAGGACTACTCAAAACAGACCACTTATCCAGGGAATTCAGAAGGGAAATACAGACGAAGGCTCCGCGTTATATTCCGGCTATGTCAGCCGTACTCGAACCTGGGGCTTAGACAGCCGAATCAAATGCGAAGTCAAAGCGTAGATATGGGACCGAATGCGGCGAAAGTGCAGATACCTGGATCCTTCTCATCCCAATTTCACAAGACTGTTTTCCTCCGGAAATCTTTGCCAACCGACGGCCCAGAGGTTTACGCTTCTTGCGGACATGCGGATATCACGTAACACCTCTACTCAAACGATTTTTCGAATGGTTCTCGCCGTTGTGCTGCTGGCTTCGAGTCTGTTTCCAGCCGGACAACGCGGCTCCATGCTGCTTGCACAATCAACCATCTCCGGGCCGGTTCCAGACTCGCCGGAGATCGAAGCCCGCGCCCACGCCATCCTGGCCAAACTTACCCTCGAACAGAAAATCGATCTGCTCGGCGGAACGGACGGCATGTACACCCAGGCGATCCCGTCTGTCGACCTGCCGCGCCTCAAAATGTCGGATGGACCGCTCGGCGTCCGGACCTTTGGGCCGACCACGGCCTACGCCGGTGGTGCTGCACTCGCCGCTACCTGGGACCCGGACGTCGCCCGCCAGGTAGGCGAAGGACTCGGCCGCGACGCCCGTGCTCGCGGCGTGCATTTCCTGCTGGCCCTCGGTGTCAACATCGCGCGCTCGCCTGTCAACGGCCGCAACTTCGAGTACTTATCCGAAGACCCGTTTCTCAATGCTCACCTTGCGGTTCCTTACATCGAAGGCGTGCAGTCCCAGGGCGTGAGCGCAACTGTGAAGCACTTCGCCGCGAACAATCAAGAGTACGATCGCCACAATGTAAGTTCCGATGTGGATGAACGCACTCTGCGCGAGCTGTATCTCCCGGCATTTGAGGCCGCCGTCAAAGTAGCCAAGGTCACAGCGGTCATGGACTCCTACAATCTGCTCAACGGCGTTCACGCCACGCAGAATGAGTTCCTGAATCTCAAGGTCCTCAAAGGTGAATGGAACTTTCAAGGCCTTCTTATGTCCGACTGGGACGCGACTTACGATGGCGTCGGCGCAGCCAATAACGGCCTCGATCTAGAAATGCCCTATGCCAAGTTCATGAACAAGAAAGAACTGCTGCCCGCGGTGCAGTCCGGCAAGGTGAAAGAATCGACCATCGACGACAAGATACTGCGCCTGCTCCGCGTAGCTCTGCGTTATAACTGGATTGGCCCCGACGCACATTCTCAGTACGTCGACTCGCTTTCCACTTACTCGATCGCCGATCGCGCAGCGGCTCTCGCAGGCGCGCGCGAAAGCCTCACCCTGCTCAAAAACGAGGGACATATCCTCCCGCTCGATCCGGGCAAGGTCAAGACCATTGCAGTCATCGGACCTGACGCCTGGCCGGCAGTTACCGGCGGCGGTGGTTCGTCGCAGGCGCAGGCATTTGATCCGGTCAGTATCCTCACCGGCCTGAGCAATCTCGCTGCGCAGTCAGGTGCCAACGTTGTCTACGCGCGCGGTCTGCCGACCGTAGCGGATATCTTCGGCAACACAAACTTCGATGGCGATGTACGCGTGGAAACCTTCGCCAATCACGAGTTTTCCGGTAAAGCAGAAGAAAGCCATCAGAGACAGATCAATGATCTGAAGCAGGCAATGTGGGATGCAACAGATCCTAATCCACGCAGCCTGCGCTACACCGCAACTTACAAGCCAGAGAAGAGTGGCAGATATCTCCTCTTAGCCGCCGCATCCGGCGAAGACTCCTTCACCGTCAAAGTCGATGGCAAGCAACTCCTCGATCAACCCCATCGCGAGGGCCAGATTCCGCTCTCCACAACCATCGACCTTACCGCTGGTCAACCCATTCACATCGTGGCCGACTACGTGCCGTTTACTCCCGGCGTGCGCCTCGCCTTGGGTCTCGCTCCCGAGTCCAGCCTTGTCTCCGACGACGCACTCCGCCTTGCGAAGACAGCGGACGCGGTCGTGCTCTCCATCGGCTTCGATGCCGACACGGAGAGCGAAGGCTATGATCGCACCTTCGAGTTGCCCTGGGGCCAGGATGCTCTCATTGAAGCCATCGCCGCGGCCAATCCGAAGACTGTGGTCACACTGACCGGCGGCGGCGCAGTCGATACACACCGCTGGCTCGACAAGGTTCCAGCTTTGCTCATGACTTACTACCCTGGTCAGGAGGGCGGAACCGCGATCGCCGAAGTCCTGCTCGGTAAACAAAACCCCGAAGGCAAACTCCCCGTCACCTTCGACCGCGACTGGAAGGAAAATCCCTCGTACGACTATTACTACTCGCACAAGGAAGCCGACGGCCTGCAGCACGTCCACTACAAAGACGGTCTGATGGTGGGCTACCGCTATTGGACAACCACCGGCAAACACGCGCTCTATCCCTTCGGATACGGCCTAAGCTACACGACGTTTTCGTTTGCAAACCTTGTCGTACCCCAAACGGTGAAGGTCGGCGGCACGGCCTCCGTCAGCTTCGATGTGACCAACACCGGCAGCGTGGCTGGCGCGGAAGTTGCGCAACTATATGTCTCCGAACCTGGCGCAAAAGTGAAGCGTCCCGAGCGTGAATTGAAGGGTTTCGAGAAAGTCAGGCTCGCGCCCGGAGAAACAAAACATGTCACGCTCAATCTAGATGCGCGATCCTTCTCCTACTGGGATGAGTCCGCGAAGAACTGGAAGATGGACCCCGGCAAGTTCCTGATCCACGTCGGAGACTCCTCCGAGTCGACGCCTCTGGAGGGCAGTCTCACCGCGGTCGAGTAGAAATCCAATCGAAAACAAGCAAGCGCAACGGCCTGCCGGGCATCCCTCGGCAGGCCGTTCTGTTTTCCGGAGATATCCTCGCGTCCAAAACGGCATAGTTGCATTTGCAAACAAACTTCAGAAAAGTGCAGAAATAAATAAAAATAAGTTCAATGAATACATCGTTATGTAAATAAAAATTGACGGAGTTGTATGAAGAAGTACAAAATGGTGAAGAGTACGTATAAAGAAAATCTCATAAATCATGTCGTGAAAGGAACGCGATGAAGCATCCGCGCTTGCGGGATTTCTTTGCCTGGGCGACGATCGCAGTTTCCTCCGTGATCTGCGGCGCCGGGGAACCGTCAACTCAATCCTCATCACCGCATTCCTACGCGCCCGCGAAAGGAGCCACCTCCGCTCCGCTCGAACTACGGCACGGAGTCCCATTTGTCAAAGTCATGATCAACGGCAAGGGACCGTTCACCTTCATCATCGACACCGGAACCAGCTCCGACGCCATCGTGACGCCCGCTCTTGCCGCCACGCTCGGCCTGCAGGTCGTCGAACGCCGCCACCTCACCGACCTGGGCGGTCAGAATGTCCAAGGCGTCAATGTCGTAGCGATCCAGAAGCTCACCGTAGCTGGCGTCGACTTCCCATCCGTACATGCGGACGTTCATGCAGCGCTGACCACTGTCGGACCATACGACGGCATCCTCGGCTTCCGGCTCTTTCGGAACGAGCTCATGACCCTGGACTATCCGCGGCACCGTCTCGTCCTGAGCGTTGGAGACTCCCTGCAGAGCGGCGATCCAAACGTGCTCCCACTCCACATGTCGCGACTCGTCCCCACCGTCATATTGGAGATTGGTAACGAGCCAGTCGAAGCCCAGATCGACTCCGGCGGTCAGGGAATATGCGTTCCTGAGAGCGTCGCGGAGAGCCTCAAGTTCCAGGGAAGCCTCGACGTCGTCGCTCGTGGACACACCCAGGTCAGCACCTTTCCCATTCTCGGCGGGAAGATCGATGAGGATGTCGAATTTGCGGGACACACCTTCGACAAGCCCTTCATCGAAATCATCCCCAACTTCCCGGTCGCCGACGTAGGCTCGGGCACGCTCCAGGATTTCGTCGTGAGCTTCGATCAAAAACACTGCCTCGCCCGCTTTTTCACCACCAGAAAGAACATCCGCATCGCTTCCGATTGGCAATAATGCCAGTTCGCCAAGCCCGCACACCCCATCGCTGATTTATTGTTCCGATGTGGAGTTGCATGCAGGAGTAAGCGGGCTCCTGCTGCGTCGCGATTAGGTCGTGACTCGTCCAATGAAACGGGCGAGATGTTCGTTCAGGAGTCGAAAGATGAAAACATATCGCATCGCCACCATTCCCGGCGATGGCATCGGTAAAGAAGTGATCCCGGCTGGCCGCCAGCTTCTGGAAGTGCTCGCTGCGTCTGATAACTCCTTTACCTTTGAATTCGAAGACTTTGACTGGGGCGGAGATTATTACCGCCAGCATGGCAAGATGATGCCCGACAACGGCCTCGACGCACTCCGCAGCAAGGACGCAATCCTCTTCGGCTCCGCCGGCGATCCACACATCCCCGACCACATCACGCTGTGGGGACTGCGTCTCAAAATCTGCCAGGGCCTCGATCAGTACGCTAACGTGCGCCCCACGCGCATTCTTCCCGGCATCGATGGGCCCCTCAAGCGCTGCCGGCCCGAAGACCTCAACTGGGTCATCGTGCGCGAAAACACCGAAGGCGAATACTCCGGCGTCGGCGGCCGCATGCATCAGGGTCACCCCATCGAAGTCGCAACCGACCTGTCCCTGATGACCCGCGCTGGCGTGGAGCGCATCCATCGCTTCGCCTTCCGCCTCGCCCAATCCCGCCCGCGCAAGCTGCTTACCGTCATCACCAAGAGCAATGCCCAGCGCCACGCCATGGTCATGTGGGACGAAATCGCCGCCGAAGTCGCCAAGGACTTCCCCGACGTCACCTGGGACAAGGAGTTAGTCGACGCCGCCACAGCCCGCATGGTCAACCGTCCGGCCTCGCTCGACACCATCGTCGCCACCAATCTCCACGCCGACATCCTCAGCGATCTCGCCGCTGCGTTAGCAGGGAGTCTGGGCATCGCGCCGACCGGCAATATCAATCCCGAGCGCATCTACCCCTCCATGTTCGAACCCATCCACGGTTCAGCCTTCGACATTATGGGCAAAGGCCTGGCCAATCCCATCGGCACCTTCTGGTCCGTAGTCATGCTCCTCGAGCACCTCGGCGAATCCGCTGCCGCAAAGCTCGTCATGCGAGCCATCGAAGACGTCACGGCCAATCCATCGCTGCACACCCGCGACCTCGGCGGAACAGCCACAACAACGCAGGTCACCGAGGCAGTTTGCACTCAAATCACCGCGGCCTCCAGGAGTCATCTCGCTACAGCCTGAACAGTTGAGGTCCATGGCTCTCGATCAGAAAACCAGCCTTGAAACCCGTGTTGTCCGCAAGATAAGCCGACGCATCCTTCCGTTCGTGATGCTGCTGTACTTCGTCAGCTTTCTCGACCGCGTCAACGTCGGATTCGCCGCCTTCAGCATGAACAAGGCCATCGGCCTGACCTCGGCCATGTTCGGCTTTGGCGGCGGCATCTTCTTCGTGAGCTATTTCCTCTTCGAAGTGCCGTCCAATCTCATCCTCTATCGCGTCGGCGCAAGACGGTGGATCGCCCGCGTCATGGTCTCGTGGGGTCTTGTTTCCGCAACATCAGCCTTTGCAACCGGGCCACATAGCTTTTACGCCTTGCGCTTCCTGCTCGGTGTAGCCGAAGCCGGATTCTTCCCCGGCATCATCCTCTACCTGAGCCTCTGGTTTCCAGCCCGTCACCGAGCCGTGGCCGCCGCCGCATTCATGGCCGCTGCGCCGTTATCTACCGCCATCGGCTCGCCCATCTCCGGAGCGCTCATGCAGCTTCCGGCCTTCGCCGGTCTCAACAACTGGCAGTGGCTCTACATTCTCGAAGCGCTGCCCGCAATCCTTCTGGGCTTTGTCGTCCTCTACTTCCTGACCGACAGCCCGGAACAAGCACGCTGGCTCGCACCCGAGGAACGGGCCTGGCTCGTCGATACCCTGCAAGCCGAGCGCACCGGCAGCGATACCCATGCAGCGCACACCACAGGAATCTGGAAGACCCTGTCCGATCCCCGCATCCTTGCGCTTTCCCTCGTTTACCTCGGCACATCCGCCGGACTCTACACCCTCGGCCTCTGGTCGCCTCTCATCCTCCGCCAATTCGGCTTTTCCCCGCTCGCCACCGGCTGGCTCAACTCTGCACCCAGCTTCGTCGCCATCGCGGTCATGATAGCCTGGGCGCGTCACTCCGACCGGACGCTTGAGCGCACCTGGCATGTCGTGATCCCCTGCGTCGTAGCATGTCTTGGATTTGTATGGGCCGGAACTACGCACACCGCTGTCGGGGTGATCCTCGCGCTCATGCTGGTCAACATCGGCATCAGCGCAGCCAAAGCCCCGCTCTGGGCCATGCCCAGCGCCTTTCTCACCGGAGCGGAGGCAGCCGCAGGCATCGCCCTGATCAACTCCATCGGAAACCTCGGCGGTTTCGCCGGTCCATTCCTCATCGGCTGGCTCAAAGACAAATCGGGTAGCTACGCCGGCGGCCTCTATGCCGTCGGAGCCATGCTCGCCGTCTCCGCCGCAGTCATGCTCGCCCTCAGCCATCAACTGCGCCACCGCAAATCCTGAGCCGCGCAGACTTTCCCACTCCGGGCAAACCCTGTTATGCTGGCCAGCGCGGCGATACAATCATTCCAAAACGATTGAGAAAAGCGATTTAGGAAGGCGGTCGAGCAATGTGGTTTCTGGGTATGGATGTGGGAACAAGCGGCACACGAGCAGTGCTGATCGATGAACAGGGGCGCGTCGTCAGCTCCGCTTCCGAAGAACACGCACCCTTCCGCACACCACACCCCGGCTGGGCCGAGCAGGACCCCGAAGACTGGTGGCGTGCCGCGCTCATCGCCATCCGCGCCGCAATTGCCGCCGCCCCTGAGCCAAAGCAGCAAATCTACGGCGTCGGCCTCACCGGCCAGATGCACGGAGCCGTCCTGCTCGATAAAGACGGCATCGTCCTGCGCCCATCGCTGATCTGGTGCGATACCCGCACCCAGCCCCAGTGCGACTGGCTCACCGCCGAAATCGGCTACGACCGCCTCATCGAACTGACGTGCAATCCGGCCCTGCCCAACTTCACCCTGACCAAGCTCCTCTGGGTCAAAGAGCACGAGCCCGAGATCTTCGCGCGCACCGCGCACATCCTCTGCCCCAAGGACTACGTCCGCTTCCGCCTTACCGGCGCTTACGCCATCGACGTCCAGGAAGCCAGCGGAACGTTGCTGCTTGACGTCACGAACCGCCGCTGGTCCTCCGAAGTCGCCTCCGCCGCCGGAATCCCCGAAAGCTGGCTCCCCGAACTCTTCGAATCGCCCGAAGTGTGCGCAAATATCTCGCCCGATGCCGCCGAACTGACAGGCATAACAGCCGGAATCCCCGTTGTCGCGGGAGCAGGCGATCAGGGGGCAGGCGCAGTCGGAATGGGCATCCTCCAACCCGGTTCCGTCTCCGCCACCATCGGAACCTCAGGCGTCGTCTTCGCGGCCACCGCCAGCCCGATCAAAGATCCAAAAGGCCGCCTGCACACCTTCTGTCACGCCGTCCCCGGCCGCTGGCACGTCATGGGTGTCACCCAATCCGCGGGACTCAGCTTCCGCTGGCTCAAAGAGACCTTTTTCTCCGGCCAGGACTACGACAAGCTCACAGCCGGAGCCGCCGCAGTCGCGCCAGGTAGCGACGGCCTCGAATGGGCTCCCTACCTGCTCGGCGAGCGCACACCGCATCTCGACCCCGAGGTCCGCGCCGCCTTCACAGGCATTTCAACCACGCACAACGCCTCGCACTTCGTCCGCTCCGTCCTCGAAGGTGTTGCGTATTCGTTGCAGGATACCTTTTCGCTCTTTGCCCAATTGGGCATCCCGGTAAGCGGCATCCGGCTAGGAGGCGGCGGCGCACGAGGCCCGCTCTGGCGGCAGATTCAGGCTGGCGTCTACGGCCACGCCGTCGAAGTACTAACTGCCGAAGAAGGCGGAGCCTTCGGCGCAGCCCTGATGGCCGGGGTCGGAGCCGGTGCCTGGTCCGATCTTGACGCAGCCTGCGCTCAGGCCATCACCGTAGCCGAGCGCATCGCGCCCGACCCAGCGTGGCAAGCGGCCTACGCTGCCGGATACAACCACTGGCGAAAACTCTATCCGGCTCTGGCAACGTTGAGATAGCGTGCGCTTCGGTTCTCCCATATCTGGGCTGAACCGGAGCACCGGCCTTAATCCGTAGCCAGGCTCAGCTCATGGCGCACATCCGCGCCACGAATCCAGAAGATTACATCCGTCGCGATGTTCGTCGCGTGGTCGGCGATCCGCTCCAGGTTGCGCGCAATCAGCAGGGCATTCAACGCCTGATGTGTCTCCTCCGGATTGCGCTGGATGCGAGCCAGCAGATCCGCCTGCGCCTGGTGATTCATGCGGTCAATCTCGTCGTCCATCAGACGCACCGTGTCGGCAACCTGCGCGTCGCCATCCAGCAGCGCCTGCAGAGCCGTCCGGATCATGCGGCTGGCATACTCGCCCATGGCAAACAGGTCCACCGGCAGATTTACGTCCGGTAGGTCCAGCACATCGCGGGTGCGCACCGCAATGCTCATGGACTGGTCGCCAATGCGCTCCAGATCGCCGTTGATCTTGATCACCGCCAGGATGAAGCGCAGATCGATGGCCATCGGCTGCTCCTTTGCGAGCAGTTCGTAAGCCATCTCGTCCAGAGCACGCTGCGCGGTGTTGATCGCCGTCTCATTTTCTCGCACATACTGGCACAGCCCCGCGTCGCGATTCAGATAAGCGTCCACCGAGGCCTCCACGGCCTGCTGCGCAAGCGCCGCCATCGCCAGAATTTTATCCTTCAGTTCGGCGAGTTGTAGTTGAAAGTGAATTCGCGGCACGGCGGTGTCTCCCTGTAGGTCCAAACAATGCAACTACGATTGTGCATGAAGCGTTGTTACCATCTCGCAAATTTCCTGTAAGGCTTTCCTATTCGTGCATCAAGACTGTCATAGGATGAACAACTTTCCGGAAATGGCATCATGATCCGCCTTCCTGCGTGTGCCTCCGCACAGTTAAGCTGAAGGAATGTCCGTGCCCTCCAACCCGTCCTTGCATCCATCCTCCAACACGCACGCCAGAACGCTCACCATCAATCCCGCAGACCACTCAGTCCTTGAAGTCTACAAGCTCATGACCGGGCTCATCGTTCCGCGCCCGGTCGCCCTCGTCTCCACCGTCGACAGCGACGGCGTTCCCAACGTCGCTCCCTTCAGCTTTTTCTGCGGAGTCGGCTCCAATCCCCCCACCGTCCTTTTCTGCCCATCCCTGCGCGCCATCGGAAACCGTCCCGACGACAGAAAAGACACCCTGCGCAACGTCGAACAAACCGGCGAATTCGTTATCAACATCGTCTCCGATACTATCGCCGCCGCCGCAAATGCTACCTCCGCCGAAGTTGGCCCCGAAGTAGATGAATTTCAGCTCGCCGGCCTGACCGCCATCCCCAGCGAAGTCGTCCGTCCGCCCAGGGTCGCCGAATCGCCGGCCCAGATGGAGTGCAAACTGCTGCAGGTCGTTATTACCAATCATGCGCCTGGCGGCGGCGTCATCGTCCTCGGCCAGATCGTTCGATTCCACGTTAACGCCGATCTCGAACAGAACTTCCGCATCGATCCCGCCAAATTAGACGCCGTCGGCCGCATGGCTGGCAACACCTGGGTCCACACCCGCGAACGCTTCGAACTGGAGCGGCCCAAGTAGGTCGACAACGAAAGGCTGATGTTTACGCCACCACCGTCGACGCGGCAGGTTCGATGGGTAGCGTGAACTGAAACGTCGTTCCCCGATCGGGATTTCCGGTGGCCCATAAGCGGCCTCCGTGCGACTCAATGATCGACCGGCTAATGGACAGGCCCATGCCGGTACCCTGAGACTTCGTCGTGAAAAATGCTTCAAAAATCTTGTCTGCCCGCTCGGGAGGCAAACCTATCCCTGTATCGCGGATCGAGATCAGCAGCTGGTCAACAGAGCTTCGTTGCGATCTGATTGTGAGGTCTCCTGCCATATCCGCTTCACAAATGGCATCGATCCCGTTGCGCACGAGGTTCATAATAACTTGCTGCAGCTGCACGCGATCCGCCATTACATGGGGCAACTCAGGCGCGAGATCGGTGTGGATGGAAATCGCATGTCGCCTCGCTTCACTGCGCGCCAGGCTGATGATTTCCCCGATCACTTCATTTACGTCGACACACTCCCGTAGCTGCTCCCCCTTCTTGTACAAAACGCGAATCCGACTGATGATGTCGGAAGCGAGGGTTACGTTCTGAATAATTCTCGATGCGGATTCGTGTGCCTTCTCGATGTTGGGCTGCTCGCGCCATAACCATCGCAAACAGGCATTCGCGTTTATGGAAGCGGCTGTGATCGGCTGCCTGATTTCGTGCGCTATGGAAGCAGCAAATTCGCCCATCGTTGTCACCCGCTGTATATGAGCAAGGTCCGATTGTAGTAGGCGTAATCTCTCTCGCTCTTCTTCCGCGCGCTTGAGGTCCTCGATTTCGATACTGCTGCCATACCACTTGACGACCTTTCCCGCGTCGTCCCGCAGCGGCACGCTGCGGACTAGAAACCAGCGATACAGCCCGTCCGCCCGCCGCACCCTTATCTCATTCTCAATCGGATGCCCATCCTCAACAGCCGCACACCAATCCCTGATGAACCTGGCACGGTCATCGGAATGAATTACGGATTCCCATTTCCATCCCAATAAGTCGTCTGAAGATAAACCTGCAAACTCCAGTAACCGTTCATTAACGAAATCGACAGTGCCATCAGGCGACGCACTCCAGACGTGGGCCGGAACGGTGTTGATGGCGCCACGAAGCTCACGTTCGCTCAGCCGGAGATCTTCGTAGAGCTTCTGAAGCTGTTGGGCGGCATCGTTGAAGGCATTTCCCAGGACAGCCAGTTCGTTGTTCCCTCGTAATTGGACCTTGTGCTGAAAGTCGCCCCGGGCCAGTGCCTCGGCGGACGCAGTGAGTAGGGAAAGCGGGCCCGTGACGGTCTGAGTGAGATACCAGCCAAGTGCAGCGGCAGCGAGAAGAGTCAGCAATGCGGCAACCGGAACGATGATGAATAGGCGTTGGCGTGCTTTCTGGGCGTTTTCGCTGGCTTCGTTGCGCTTCTCCAGTGCTTGCTGGTCGACTCGCTGTACCAGCGATGAACTGAATTCGATCAGAGCGGGGATCTGATTTGCCAGCCGGAACTGAACGGCGTTCCATTCACCAACAGTGGCCAGTTGGACCGCTGTGTCGAGTTGCGAAAGCAGTGTCAGTCGCAGACTTTCGAGTGCGCTGGAGATGCGTGTGTCTTCCTCAATGTCGGGGTTTGCCCTGAGCATCTGCTCGGCGTGATCGACGTGCTGCAGAAAAGTCTGCCGGATCGAGGCCGCTTCGCCGGAAAATTGGCGAGTATCGTGACTGTCGGCCAGTGCAGTCGTACTATCCCGGAAGGAGTCGACGTCGAGGTGAACGCGAACAACCGCGTCAGATATCTGATCCGTCTTACTTACGCGCTGAGCTGAAGCCTCTATTTGCCAGTATTGCCATCCAGCTACTGCATCCGCAGCGATCATTAACACGACGATCAATACGAAACATGCGATCAGACGTGAGCGAATGCTCAGGTCACTTGGCCGAAACGCATTTCGAATTCCACCGCGCATTGCCTGGCCCATCTTGGTCGCATTCGTCTCCATGTTGACATTCTCGTGCGACGATGAGCCGTGTCGTCCGACTACTCTACCGTTGCGCAGCCGTTTTATCAAATTCCGCGTTCGCGCGAACAACAGGTGTTTTTAGCATCCGCTCCAATTCGGCTTGCAATTCGTCTGCCGCTTGTGTCGCAGATTTTTTTCGAGTTAGAACCGTGTGTACGGCTTCCCAATAGGCGCGCGACACCTCCGGATACATTTTTCCAGCCTGCGGGGAGGGACGCAAGGCGATTCCTTTGCGAAATATTTCTAAAACGCGCGGCCAATGCGGGTTGTTCGCCAAGACCTGGGGCTCTTCATATAGCGCAGAAATAGTAGGCGCGTCACTTGTTTTCCCAAGTCTTGTTACTTGCAGGTTGCGGCTGCAGAGAAAACCGACCAACATTGCTGCCTCACGTGGATGGAGCGAATGTGCCGAAACCCCGTAACCAGCTCCACCCAAGGTTGCGGCTGCCCCGGCAGCGCCGCTCGGAAGGGGAGCGATGTCAAAGCGGTCCCTTAGCATGGAGTCCGGAGCGTGGGCGGCGATATATCCACTTGACCAATTGCGCAGGAACGCTGCTTTTCCGGCTTGCCACATGTTACCCGCATCCGACTCTTTAAACGCGACCACTCCGGGGGGTGAAATGGAGCCTACCCAGCGGGCGGCTCTATCCCATGCACGAATGGTCTGCGGGTTGTTGACCGTGACCTTGCCGTTCTTGTCGAGTATTGTTCCGCCACCCTCCGACACCTGCCATTCCAGCGCGTTGCAGGTCAGAGCCTCGGAAGCTGCTCCTTCCCAAACGAAACCCCAGAAATCTTTGTTCCCGCTCGCACGCTCGCCCGATTGAATCCGCCTCGCCATGGCTTCCAGCTCTTCCCATGCCTTCGGCGGCGCCCGATATCCGTATTTCCGCAGCAGGTCAGAGCGATAAAACAACGAGCCTTCGTTCAAGAAGGACGGCAGTGCTACAAGTTTGCCGTTGACCGTGTTGGCGGCAATGAGCTCTGGAAAGTGTGCGTGGATCTCTTGCTCCGGAATATACGCCCTGAGGTCGAGAAGGTTCTCTGCGAGAATCCCAGGCCAGATCACATCGATCGTGTAAACATCTGGTACTTTTGCTCCGTTCTCCAGCATTTTGCGATAGGCCGCCAGCTGCTCCGCTGCTGTCTCGGGTCCAGGCAGGAACTCCACTCGAATTCCAGTCTGCCGTGTGAACTCTGCTATCTCGCCGAGGCGACCCTGATAGTTGCTTCTAAGCCAGCCCTGGTCAATGAGAGTAAGCGTGACCGGAGGTGCAGACGGGCTAGTCTTATGGCAGGCTTGCATCACCAGGCAGACGAGGAGACAAACCCCTCCGGGCGCAAAGCGGCGAACATGGCCCAGCCACGAGCTAGAGATGCGATTTTCGCGCGTTCTGCATGGGTACGCCATCTACCACCCGCCTCGACGAACACCCCCCCGATGATAGCCCGCAACCTTCAAATGTCAAATCGATGCTGCCGAGGTAGACCCTGGCGAGCCATGGTTGAGAGAAAAGAAATGCTGCCCAGAATAAGTCTAGATAAGTCCTGAATATGTCAGGATGAGAGAAGTGATCAACGGCTCCCGCAGCATTGGGTTTTCCCCTTGGTGAGTTTCTTCCCAATCACCCAGCCTCCAACTCCACGCCGCGGCTCTCCCGTCCGCAAGCCGTCACCAGCGCCAGAGCCAGCGCAACCAAGATCACCGTCCCCGCCAGCACAGGCGAAAAGTTGTGAAACCGCTCCGCCAGCTTGTTCTGAATCACCAGGTTCCTCGAGGTCAGCAGATTGCCGAGCTGGTAAGCCAGCCCGGGAAAGATCGCCCGCACCGGCCCCGGCGAAAGCTCCGTGAGATACGCCGGCACCACGCCCCACGCTCCCTGCACCATGAACTGCATCAGAAATGCGCCCACTCCCAGCACCAGCGGCGAGTGCCCATAAGCGAATAGCGGCACAATCGGGATCGCCAGCAGCGCAGCCGTAATGATCGCTCGCTTCCGTCCCCATCGCTCTGAGAGCGTGCCGAAGACAAATCCGCCTGCCAGCGAGCCAACGTTGTAGATCACCGCCAGCAGCCCCACCATCCCCGGCGTAAAACCTCGGCCTTTCAACAAAAACGTCGGGTAAATATCCTGCGTTCCGTGCGAAAAGCTGGTAAACGCAGACATCAGAACAATCAGAAAGAGAAAAGTCGGCGCATAAGTAAGCAGCTTGCCAAGCAGAGGTGGTCTCGCAACTCCGTCCGCCTTTCGCTTGCGCGCTTCCTGCCGGGCCGCGATCCACACGGGAGATTCCTCGACCTTCGATTCCACAAAAAACACCAGCAGCGCCGGGGCCGCTCCAACAACAAATAGTCCACGCCAGTGAATCCACGGGAAAAGCAGCCCGAAAGCCGCAGCCGCCAGCAGATATCCCAACGCGTAGCCTTCTTGCAGAATCCCAGAGAATACTCCCCGGCCCTCTTTCGGCAAACTCTCAAAGGTCAGCGCTGCTCCTACCCCCCAAACCCCGCCCATTGCCACACCAAACAGCGCCCGCAGCACCAGCAGCCACGGCAGCGAAGGCGCAAAGGCGCAGCTCAGCTCGATAACCGAGTAGCACAGAATGTTGACGATCAGAGTTCGCTTGCGCCCAAATCGGTCCGCCATTGCCCCGAAGAGAAACGCACCCACGGGACGAAAGATCAGCGTCAGAAACACCGCATCGGCAACCGCCGAGACCTGCGCATGGAACTCCCCGGCAATCGCCGGAATGCACATGATCAGCAGGAAGAAATCCAGCGCGTCCAGCGACCAGCTCAAAAAGGAAGCCAGAAATGCGTGACGCTGCGGGCGTGTAAGGCGGCCAAAGTGCTCTCCAATAGAGCGGAAGGAACCAGCAGACATACGCCGGAGCATACCAGACGCCACTCGTGCATCAGAAAATCTCCTTATCCGAAAATATTTGTTGCAACAACTATTTTCTTAGCGCATCCTATATCCGCGACTTCTTGTAGTGCCGCTACACGAATGCGCAGGATTTCGTCGGTTTCCCCCGGTTTCCTTGATGCATCGCCTAAGGCCCGTTCTCGCCGAACCAGAGATTCTGGATCGGCAGCTTAACCCCAATTGATTGATTCGCACGAAAGGATCGCTCTATGAAAGTTCTCAAGCTGGCTTCGGCCGCCCTCGCCCTCATCGCTCCTGTCGCCTTTGCGCAGACCTCTTCCTGGAAGGCCGACTCCGCACACAGCGAAGTTGACTTCTCCATCAAGCATCTGGCCATCTCCAACGTTCATGGCCGCTTTGGCAAGATAGACGCCACCATCATTTATGACGATAAGGACATTACCAAGTCCAGCGTCAATGCCACCATCGATGTGACGGGTGTGGATACCGGCATATCCCCTCGCGACAACGATTTGAAGAGCGACAACTACTTCGACGTTGAGAAGTACGCGACCGCCACCTTTACCAGCACCAGCGTGGCCAAGGGTGGCTCCGGTTTGCAGGTCAGCGGCAACCTCACCTTGCATGGCGTAACCAAGCCAGTGGTTCTGGACGTCTCCGGCCCCACCGGTCCGATTACCGGGATGGACAAGAAGCCACATGCCGGCTTCGAGGCGACAACGACCATTCATCGTCTTGACTTCGGTATTGGAGCCAAAGTCCCGGAGGCGATCCTGAGCGACGCAGTTCAGCTCACCATCGAGCTCGACGCCGCCAAGCAGTAAGCAGCCTTCGGTTCGTTGAAGCCTCGTCCGGTGCGCTTGTCGTACTGGGAAGAACTTCTGCAGGGTGGGGAAGCGGTCATGCACGATTGATCTGCTTCCCACCTGACTTATTTCAGCTTTTGATTCGAACCCCCGGCGTGGAGCATCCAAACTCCGTCAGGAGAAGAAATGGCGGCAAATTCTCAGGGATCCGAGCAAGCCCCTAGCTTCTCCAGTCCCCACGAAGAGGCGCTGCTTAACTTAATGCGTTCCGCCGACTGTCTGCATCGCGCAATGCAGCAACGCCTCAAGCCCTCCGGACTCACCCTGACGCAATACAACGTACTGCGAATTCTGAGATCTGCCCGACCCGCCGGTCTGACCTGTTCCTCGATCGGACGCATGATGATTACGCCCGAGCCGGATATCACCCGGCTGCTCGCCCGGTTGAAGGCGCAATCGCTTCTCTGCCAGCAGCGCGACCTTCAGGACCGCAGAGTCGTATGGTCCCGTATCACAGATCTTGGTCTGGAAGTGTTGGGGAAACTGGACAGCTTGGTGGAACAGGGTCCCAGGGAACTCCTTCAGGAGCTCACCCGGGAAGAACTCTATTCATTGACCCGATTACTAAGAAAGGCCCGATGTTGCGCGGCTGGTGGAAGCTCGACCGAACTGCAGTCGCCCGTTAGCGGGAAGCTACCTTCGCCACGATCGACTCTTCTTCCCCCTCACCATGAATAATCTTGTGATGCAGGCAATAGAGGGCAAGTTCGAGCCGGTCTGATACGCCCAGCTTATCGTAGATCTTGCGCAGATAGTTCTTGATCACCTGTTCTGTCGTTCCCAATTGGTAGGCAATTTCCTTATTGCGCTTACCCTGGGTTATGCAGGTGATAATGGCCATCTCTTTGGGTGAGAGACGGGGCTGAGTGCGCGGGCTTACCAGAGCAGCCGCCTGAGAGCGGTAAGCTTCAATCACCAGATTGATCGACTGATTGTCGATCCAGGTTTCACCGCCGGCAATCTTGCGCACACATTTGACCAGCAGATCCGGCGAAATTGCCCTGGATATGATCCCGCGCACACCACGGCGGTAGAGCTCGACCGTGTGGCTCTCGTCTGAATAGGAAGCCTGTACGATGATCTTGATGTTGGGAGCCAATCGGAGCAGTTCAGGAATGGCATTGGCTGTGCCAGTCAACATGCCGCCTTCAAGCAGCACAACGTCGGTTGGGTAGCGCTGAACCGCAGCATGCAGGTTCTCGATCGAATCAGCCTGCGCAACCACCCGGACATCGTCTTCCAGCGCGAAGACCTTTCGAATCCCGACGCGATAAATAGCCTGCGAATCCGCGAGGATGACACGGATCGCGCCAGGTTTGGCAACGGAATCTTGCACTTCTCCTTCTGGAGAATCTTCCAGAAAGTCCATCTTAATGACTGCCATATGCGCCCGTCTGGTTACTGATCTGAAAATCTGTACTCATCAATAGTCGCAGCGGTATGGTACCCATTTTGGCTTGGGTAACAGCGTACCACACGTCCACGACACTGAACCAGTACATCGCGTGGCGTTCCCAGGATCTCCCCTGGCATACGCAATGAGAATCCGATCTGCGTTCCCGTTAGGACTTTTCGATCCGTGACAAAAAGTACTCCGCTTGCGGATACATTCACCGTCTCCGCTGAGAATACTTCTTCGTCCGTCGAGAGAACCACGGGTAGGCTTAAAGGAAACCGCACCGCACAGCGAACCTCTTGCCGAAGCGCACCGTCGATGCCTCTGAGTGAAACAGGTAACTCTGGGACCGATGGGTTCATGATCCGAAATCCTTCCTGGTGGCTAAACCCTACTCTACTTCAATTGAGAGACCTCGGACAGGAACCAGAAATACCAAAGTTTCTTTCACTTAGGGTCACTCTACCGCGCACTTTTAAAGAGGAAAATACCCCTTCCGGGTTACCCGCCTGGCTAATCCCGTACCCAGACCCCTCACTTCCACCCCTAAAAAGACAGCACAACTGACCCAGGGAGTGCGGCCTTTCCTCGGAGAAACGGTAAATATGCCAACAGTACCCGCTATGTTTATTACTTGCTATATAAGATCGGAATGGACTTGTCTATATCCAATTCGGTTCATCGGGTACCTGCAAATCAGGGAGTTCGGCCATTTATCGCCAAAATGCCGCTGAAGCTCCCACCCACTCCTGATTACGGTTATGGTCCACCCCCATCATTTTTCCTCGGCCAAGGCGCACCAGGGGAAGCACTGGCGTCAGTTCGCCTCTATCCGGCCATATATAAAGGATGCGAATCTCAGCCTGGGTCAGTCCGTGCGGCGTTCGAATGGTCGGCACGAAGTGCATCCGTTGCTGGAGCAGGTAGTTCCCCCTTTCCCGTTCCGGAATGGCTTCGAGTTCAGCTCGCGTCGGTGCAAATTGGATGCCCTTCCCGGCAAACGAGAAGAGCGGCTTGAGCAGCAGGTCCTCATACACCGTTTCGCCCTGGTTGCCGCCGGGCAGCTTTACACCAGCCGCTTCCAATCGGCCGAATCCATCTCCTCGCAAAAAGTCATCCAGAAACGCCGCCGGCGGTACCACAGATTCGCCTGCCGCCGAAAGCCAGGGCACCGAATACTTACTGATCAAGAAATACCAGTTGGGATGGCCCGCCCATTCCACATCCCACGGCGCCGTGAGATCGAACGGCAGTTCCACGTTGCGCCCGATCATCTCATCCGCGATCGCCCGGTTATAGATGCGATGGATAGGAATCAACTGATCTCGGTCATTTCTGTAATGCAGCTTATTTCCAATCGGCACGAGCGTGGCGATATCCACCACTGAGATTCCGAGCTGTCGAGCAGTCAACAGAAAATCGGGGAGCGTCTTCTGGTGCCGCGGGTCGACCTCCGTCAACACCACACTTTCCGGCGCGTGATTGCCCAGCACAGTCTTGCCGAATTGATCCCAGAAGCTGTCCTTGTCCATCCCTCCGAGAAAGACGCCAAGATCGTCCGGAAGCCCGAAGACCTGCCTGTATTCCTCGGTCAGCATCGCCTGGTAGGCAAACACCGATGGGAAGGCCTGAATCTCCACCAGGCGAGGCGCCAATTCTGCCGACCCAGTCTCGACCAGCGCAAAGTCCGCTGTCAGAAAGTTCGGATGCGGAAAAACCGCGCTGCCTGATTCGCCTGCAACCAGAAAGTTCCTCGGGATCGAGTTCCGTGCAGCGGCCAGATATTCAGGCCAGCGCAGCAGCCGTTGCGTCAACCGCATCCCTGCGGACGCCATCTCCTCCAGCATTCCCTGCGGGAGAAAGACAGGCGTTTCTGCCACGCGAAACTCCACCCTTGTACCGGCCCTTTCGTCCAGGTGACGTAACAGAGATTGGTACCTCTCAGGCCGGTACTTTTCGTTGAACTCGTCTCTTAGATCGTGGATCACGGGTAACTCCTCAAATCTTCAAAAGTACCAATGTTTTGTTGCGCGCAAGTGTATTACCACGCTTTGGCGGGAAAGGGAAGCCGATTTAGGGCTTTTTTTACAAAATTGCGACTTTGGTGGTATCCCGAACACATCATTTAGGTTACTCTTTCCCTAGCTTGAAATTTACAAGGAGATTTTCCAATGAAGAATGTATTTGTTTCCAATTCGTGTGTATTAGCTACCGTAGTCCTTATTGCAAGCGCCGCCACCGCCTTTGCCGGCCCTGGTTCGCCCGCACCTGCTGGTGGCTCGATTCAATTTGCCCCGACTTCTAACACGCTCGTAGCTGGCCCTGGTTCGCCCGCACCTGCTGGTGGCTCGATTCAATTTGCCCCGACCTCTAACACGCTCGTAGCTGGCCCTGGTTCGCCCGCACCTGCTGGTGGTTCGATTCAATTTGCCGCAACGGCCGTAACTTCTCTCTCGTAACAGTATTAGTGGCCGCTTTTTGCTGGGTCGGTCCCGGCTGCGCCACATTGGTAACTTGAGAAACGCTTTAGTTGTAGATTGACAAAATGCCAAGACTGCTAAACTCTGTTTGGAAGGTTGCATACGCAATTCTGTCCAGGAGGTAAACAGTGACTCTCGACTCCACGATTCTCATCGTGTCAATCGTCGGAGAAGCTGTTGTCAGCGGCCTGCTTCTGCGCCGCAAGACATGGCGTACGCTGCCGTGTTTCTGTACGTATGTGATTTGGACGCTGGCCAGCGATCTGGCATCGTCCCTGATTCTTTGGAAGATGTCTCCGTTTGTGTATGGCCGGTACTATATAGGCCAGGCAATCGTTGATTCGCTTCTGCAATTTACCGTGCTCGTGGAATTGGCTTGGTCGGTTTTAAGCCCGGTACGACCCTCTCTACCGCGAGGGTCGTTGGTTGTTCTGAATCTGTTGATTGCTCTCGCAGGTCTTGCGATTTGGCCTCTGGCAGGCATGGCCCTGCCGCAGAATTTTACCGGCTTGAATGTAGTTCTCTTTCAAATGCAGGAGACTGTCGCCATCCTGCGCGTAGCATGCTTCCTGATAATGGCCAGCTTTAGCCAGTTGCTTTCGATCGGCTGGCGCGACCGCGAATTGCAAATCGCAACTGGCCTCGGCTTCTATTCGATCGTCAGTCTGATTGTGTCCCTGCTGCATTCTCATCAGGGCAAAGGCCCCGAATACCACTGGCCAGATCAGGCATTGTCCGTCAGTTACATTGGTTCATTGTCCTATTGGGTACTGAGCTTTGCAACAAAAGAGCAAGAACGCAAAGAATTCAGTCCACAAATGCAGCAACTTCTGCTACTAATGAGTGGAGGCGCACGAGCAGGTAGAGTTGCGCTGGGTGATCTTTCAGCCGAACGCCCCAAGAAAAGGATTAGGTAATGCTGCTTCCATTGCTCCAAATCGCAATCGTCAGTGCCTTGCTGGTCTATTTCGGTAAGTGGCGTGGCAACATGCGTCGCCGCAATACCCAAAGCTGGGATAGCCTGCTGTGTCAGCTCCGTTCCGACTGGAGCGCCCGCGACTTGAGCGAGCAGTTCCTCTGGAAAGAGGGGCTCACCGCAACTACCGACGACATCTGGCAACGTCTGGACGGCCCCCGCGGTCTTTGGGCCATCTACCAGAATGCCCGTGTCTTGCTGGAAATGGCTGATTACGCCAACCGCAACATGATTCCCGGGTCCAACCCGATTGACCCGATGGTTCTTGAGACGTTGCGTAGCGATGCAATGCAGATTCGCCTTTGCGTCCTGATGGCCCTCGCCCAGTATGCCCTGAGCCAGGCCACCGAGGGAGTCAAGGTCAATGCCTTCCGCGCCGCGAATATCTACAGCGGCATGGCAGCTCGCATGACTGCGCTGCTTCAGGATCACGCTGCGGTCGTCCTTCCTGACTTCGTCGCAGCAATGTAACAATTCCCGTCTTCGCAAGAAAGGCCCGAACCTCAGCGAGGTTCGGGCCTTTTCCGTTTAGGAACTACGCTACCGGATTCTCCACCAGGAATTTCCCAATATTGGAAAATTCCTCGTCGTTTAATCGGAAATGCAGAGCTGGCGCAAGTCCCTTGACCTGCTCGGGGCTTCGTCCGCCAACAATAGCAGCCGTAATCGCAGGGTGATGGAGTGTCCACGCGACAGCGACTACGCCCGGCTCCACGCCGTGCGCCGACCCAATCTTGCGCAGCAGTTCGACAAGACGCAGATTCCGGCTCAGGCGAGGTTCGTTGAACTCCACCGCCTTACGGCGCCAGTCATCCGAAGGCATCGCCGCGACCCGCTCCGCGCTCATGCGTCCCGTGAGCAAACCGCTGACCATCGGGGAGTAGTTGATGACGCCAATGCCGTTGGCCAGGCAATACGGCAAAATTTCCTGTTCAACAGCTGGCCTCAGCATCGAATACGGCGGCTGCAAGCTGGTGATCGGCGCAATCGCCTGCACCCGCTTCATCTGCTCTACATTAAAGTTGGAGATTCCGATCCAGCGAATCTTCCCGGCCTTCTGCTGCCGCGCCAGTTCGGCCCAACCCTCTTCGATCTCTGCGTCCGGATTCGGCCAGTGAATCTGGTACAAATCGATTGTTTCTACACCGAGCCGCCGCAGCGAAGCGTCCAGCTCTTCTTGCACGCTGGCGGCCGTGATCGATCGGTAGATCGTCCGGTTTTCGTCCCAGCGCATCGCGCACTTGGTAAAGACCAGCGGCTTATGCGAACTCGTTTTAACCGCCTTGGCGACAATCTCTTCCGAGTGCCCCAGGCCGTAGATTGCCGCAGTGTCGATCCAGTTAATACCTTCGTCGAGCGCCTGATGAATCGCGCGAATGGATTCGTCGTCATTCTGGGGGCCCCACGCGAAATCCCAGTTGCCGCCGCCGATGGCCCACGCGCCAAAGCCGATCGGAGTCAGGTGAAGATCAGAATTGCCGAGCTTATGCAAAGAAGGGGAAGTAGTAGTAGTCATATACGAAGTAGTAGATGCCCGGGGAACTCGATCCGCTGCAGAAACTCAGATCCTCCACAGCTTCCCGCAATCACATTGATGTCTGATTAAGAAATAGCGTCATGCTTTGATAGCCCGCAAATCTCTCCACATTCTGGATTGAAGGATACTGGATGGAAAACATCAAGCCGCGATCAAAAACCGCCCGTCGCGCATGATCTGCTCCTGCCCGGCTTCCGAATCAAGCCAGATATTGAATCCCAATCCAACTACATCGATGTGTGTACCGGAGCGCCACGGCGCGCCCGTATGTTCGCCATACGGGTTCCCAAAGGCGATATGGATACCCGGAAACTTCTCATCTTGCAGAATATTACCGATGACCCGCTCCACCCCGAGATTCGTCCCGATGGCAAATTCCCCTACCCGATCCGAGTTCTCGTCGGTGTGCGTGTAGGCCCAGAAATCCGCTTCGAGCGCCTTGTTTACGCTGCAGCAACTTACGATCCTGTTCTCGGCAATCTCGATCGTCAGCGGAGTTGCATGCAGCAGCCCATAGCGCGCACACAGCCAATCCCCCACCACGCCGTCCACCACAAATCTCCCGTTCACCTCGCCCGGAGAGGTAAAGCATTCCCCGCCCGGCAGATTGCCCCATTTTTCCGGACTGATAATGCCGCTCGTCTTGAACCACTTGTATCCCGGATTCATCTCCGCCGTGATATCCGTTCCTGCCGCCGTCGTAGCGCGAATCCGCGTTGCCTTGCGCACCCGTTCCAGAACCTGCTGCGAGAGCCGGTCCACGAGGTTAAAGTCAGCCCGCATCCCCTGGCACATGATCTCGGGTGTAATGTTGACCATGTGCGCATGGCGCATCCGCCGTCGATTGACGACATCCGTCATCTGCATGCGCGAATGCAGCTCATTCTGTTGCACCTGGACGGCAAAGATCGATACCTGCGAACTCTCCATATCGGCCAACACCGCCGCCGGCATATCAATCAGAGGCCGCGGCGCAAGGTCTTCCAAAAGAAACGCATTCCACTCGCAGCCGCGTGCGGCAAGTTGTTCGCCAATGGAGGCGGCAATCTGCTCTGTCGCGCGATCTGTAATCAGCGTCACCTTCTCCGACGGTTCAATCCGCAGACAGGTCGTCACCGCAGATTGGGCGCCCGCCGTAAATTCGGCAGGGTAGGGCATTCGCAACAGATCGGCAGTGGTCATGAGCGGGTAAAACCTCGATGAATATCAATTCGGCAATCGAGCCGTATCTTTCGAGCGTAACGGAAAATTCACGCAATTGAAATGGCCAGTCCGTGTAAGCCGCGAAGAAGGCGATCCAATACAATTTGGTTTCAGAACGCAACCATCTCCCAGAACGCCGGAAGGAAACTCGCCGCGATGAAAATGAAATCCCCGTTGGTCCGTCTGTTGAGCATCGCCCTGGTTCTCGCTCTGACGGCAGCCCCGGCCATCTCCCAGGCGCCACCCGCGCGCCCGACCCCACCCACTCGCGACCCCCACACGCCCGGGTATGTCGCAGCCAAAGAACTGCCCGACGGCACAAACGCCCCACCGGACGCCGACGGAAACTTCATCCTCGGTCCCACCCATAACCCAGCGCCCGACATGCAGCCCAAGGACAGCGTCCCGCAGGGCACTGTAGTCGAGTTCACCATGAACTCAGCCGATAGCAAGTTCTTCCCGGGAATCGCCCGCGACCCAAACACCTTCGGCACTCCCGATCCGACCGATCCAGCCAAACTCATCGTAACCACCAGCCATCCCGCTCCGTACACGCGCCACGTAGCCGTCTACGTCCCTAAACAGTACGTTCCCGGCACAGTCGCGCCCTTCATCGTCGGCGCGGACGGGCCTGATCGTGCTCTGTTCACCGCTCTCGATGGCCTCATCGCAGAGCATCGCGTCCCCGTGATGATCGCCATCTCCATCGGTAACGGTAGCGGCGACGCCCAGGGCAGCGAGCGCGGCCTCGAATACGACACCATGTCCGGCCGCTATGCCGAGTTCGTCGAGCAAGAAGTTCTTCCCCTCGTCGAGTCCCAGGCCCACGTCAAGCTGACCAAAGATCCCGATGGCCGCGCAACCATGGGTGGAAGCTCCGGAGGCTCCTGCGCCCTGATCATGGCCTGGTATCACCCTGAGCTTTACCATCGCGTTCTGACGTATTCGGGCACCTACGTAAACCAGCAGTGGCCCTCAAATCCCCAAACCCCCCACGGCGCATGGGAGTTCCATGAGCATCTCATCCCAACCACCCCGGCCAAACCACTGCGAATCTGGATGGAAGTAGGCGACCGAGACCTCTACAATCCAAACGTCATGCGCGACAACATGCACGACTGGGTTGTAGCCAATGAAGAGATGGCCAAAGTGCTAGCCGCCAAGGGCTACCATTATCAATTCGTCTTCGCCCGGAACGCTGGCCACACCGACCGCGCCGTAAAACAGCAAACGCTGCCCGAAGCCCTCGAATATCTCTGGCAGGGTTACCCCATCGCCGGCGCAAAGCACTGATTTGAGTGCGTCACAGCGGAAAGACAGGATTGGAAGCTCCCGCCTCCAGCATCACAAGCGGGAGAATCCGGCATTGTCGCCGAACAATCAGTAGGGCGGGAGGGAAGCTCATTTCCGAGCTTTCCGCCGTCCGCGCTGAACCTGGAACCTCGGGTACCTCTCCGCCCACACTGCTCGATGAGTGCCTCGACCGAGCATGCGCGAATTGAAAATCTGGCCCTTTAGCCACACTTTTAGCCGTTGCCGAAATCCGTTCCGCTGACGGAGCCGACCCTCGGCGGTGAATAGGATGATTGAGAGCGAAGCTACGGAGGTAAAGGGCCAATCAAGACTTTCCAGTACTCTTAGCTTTTTGCTCCACTAGCCGGGCGGTCCAAACCCTCACTCGAATACATGGGGCATCAACATCTTTGCTTCAAGACATTTGCTCCCCGTTACTCTTTGAACAAGTGCGACGCGTGGGTGACCGTCGCGTTTGCCCGCATTGCGGCGGCGACCATGGCCGCTTCCGTCAGCATCGTGTCATTTGCTCCGGCCCGACGCGCATCTTTCATATGCAACTCAATGCAGTAAGGACACTGCGTTGTCAGCGCGACCGCCACCGCCATCAGCTGCTTGTGCAGGACATCGATGGCGCCGTCTTTGAACAACTCTGCATTAAAGGCCCAGAAGGCTTTCATCACATCAGGCGCATTCTCATCGAGCTTCTTGAGCTTAGTGAGATTCCTCATATCAAACATGTGAGTGGCTCCTTTTCGGTTTTTTGTAAAGCGCTTCCGGCTAAGAGGGTGCGGAAAGCGCGTTTGGTGATGCGATTCAGGGGTGACTCCCCAAAACGCACTCCGGTGTCATCCGCGAAGAATGGGGGCTCCGAAGGGAGCGCCGGTCAATCCGCCGTCAACCATCAGCTCGACCGCATTAATGTACGATGAATCGTCCGAGGCAAGAAAAAGCACAGCCTTCGCTAATTCCTCTGGCTCGCCCCAGCGGCCCAGCGGAACTGCGGAAGAGAAGAAGTCGGAAAGTTTTGCGGATTCCTCTTGAGTGGCATCGGCGCGCGGCCCGCGTTTCCAGATGGGAGTCTTCGTCGCTCCCGGAGCCACCACGTTCACGCGAATTTTGCGCGGTGCAAGATCCGCAGCGATGGATCGCGCCATCGAGACGAGTCCGCCTTTCGTGGCAGCATAGGCAGCCACGCCTGGTTGACCGAGATAATTGTGCACCGATCCGTTGAAGATGATGCTGCCGTTGTCGTTCATGAGAGGAGCGGCTGAATTGACGGTAAAGAAAGCACCGTTGAGATTGGTGTGGACTACCCTTTCGAAGATGGCTTCGTCGGTCGTGCCAGTCGGCGTCCTGCCAGAAATGCCTGCATTGGCGAAGACGATGTCAAGTTTGCCAAAGTCTTTGGCGAGTTCAGCGAAGAGCTTCTTGCGGTCCTCCGCAACCGTAACGTCGGCGCGATAGCCCTGTGCCTTCGATCCCAGCTTGGCGACCGCTTCATCGAGTGTCTGTTGATCGCGACCCGTAATTGCGACTTCAGCGCCTTCAGAGATGAAAAGGCGGGCTGTGGCCAGGCCGATCCCGCTGTTTCCTCCGGTAATGAGAGCCTTCTTGCCTGTGAGTTTCATGATTCCTCCAGGAACCCGCGATCGAGAGCCTTGACGTCTCGCCGGGAACGATGTAGCTCCCAGCGGAGTCGTTCATTGTGGCAGCTCTTTGCCTGACTGTTCAGCCACCATGTAAGCGGCATACCAGTCTGCCCAGTTCGCGTCGCGCTGCCCGATGCGCTTCTCGTGCTCGCCGTGGGCGGCCTCCGCACGCCGAAACGCGTTTGCCAGATCGTTCGCTGATGCAAAGGTCGTCGCCGTGTTGTCGATGCGACCCGGAAGCCGCGTCGTGATTTCCTGGAACAGCCAGCCGTTCCCGTCCGGATCTCTGAACGAGGCGAACGAGCGGTAGCTGCGATGCTCGGGATCAGGGCCGTTGACTCGAATCCGTCCAAACAGGTAGGGCTCGTCCGGGCCGGAGTACACGTCTGCAGCGCCGTGGAATACTTCGCTGACCTCAACGCTATGACGGAGCAGATTCTTGCGCGCGGTCTCGATGTCGTCGACGATCAGATAAAGGCCCTGGGCTGAGCCGGGAGCCGCCCCGGTGACGTTCTTCCCGAAGATGACGGAGCACCCGGAGCCAGGTGGTGTGAACTGAATCACACGATAATCCTTACCGTTGTCGTAGTCGGCGTCGAGTCGCCACCCGAGCCTCCCGTAGAACTCCTTCGCGCGATCGACATCCGAGACGGGGATAACGACGATTTCGAACTTCATGTCGACTTTCGCAACGCCAGCATCGCTGGCGGCGTCGTTAGATTGAATTTCATACGTCGTATTTGCCATGTCTTTCCTCCTTTGCGTTCAACTAAATCGCTGAATGCGAGCGTCAGCCAGCAAAATCACATGTTCCCGAAGGCGTGGCGTTCGATACCTTTTGCAAAGTGAGCCTCTCCTGCAAGTCGTGAGCTTCTAAACGGGATTCACGGGCAGCTTGGAGAAGCTCTCACGGAATGATCGGGGAGGCAATTCGCTTCTCTCCTAGCGGAGCCACGAATCATATTCCTGAATTCACACGTTCTGTCGTTGATGTTCTCGACGCTTACGCCCCGCAACATGCCCATCTTTGAGCGCGCGTCAAACGTCTGGTTTGGAAGGAATCTTAGGGAATCGAGGTCGCCGATCTTTCTGCTTGGGGGCCCTGCAGTTCGTGAGCGGCTTTAATCGGCGAGCACGGGAAGCCGAACGCGAACCAGTATATACCTGAAAGCGGTGAAATCTGCGAAGTCACTATTGATTAGACTATTCGCCACGCTCCGAATGCGCGAAAACCAATAATTGTTGGTTCTTGGTAACGGGCTGAGTCACTCATGCAGCCGATATGCTGGCTTTTTCCCGGGTTCAGGAGAAATTAGGAGGCTGCCCAAAACTGGAGCCGGACATGGGCGCCGTTTTTCTACCGTTCGGAGATCCAATCGGACCGTAGCTGATCGTATCCGGTCATCGCCGCGCTCTCTCCAGCAGCTCGACGATTAAACTCCGTAGCTTTTGGGACGGATGCCGCGATCGCCGACAGCTTGCGAACCAGGTTTTGCACGCCAGACAACGCAGAATTCAAATTCTGTTAACCGTAGATTAAAAATCGCCTATTGGTTTCTGCCTATCTTAAGCAATATGACACGTATTCTAAGAAACATTTCCTTTTCCTTTTTGGCAGGCCTGATCTTCTTACTTAGCGCAAATATAGTAAGAGCTCAGTTTGAGGACGGCAGCATTGTCGGCGCCATCCACGACAGTTCGGGAGCCATCGTTCCCGGCGCATCCGTCTCCGCTACCAACACCGCTACAGGCATCGTCGCCACCACCACCACAAACTCCTCCGGCGAATACGAGTTCCCCTCGCTGCGTGTCGGCGTCTACACCGTCAAGGCAGAGTCGCAGGGCTTCTCCACCGCAGTCGCGGAAAACATCAGCGTCTCCGTTTCCGGCCGTACCCGCATCGATCTTTCACTCAAGGTCGGCGGTTCCGATAGCACCGTCGAAGTCAACGACGTCGCGCTGTCGCTCGAAACCGACACCAGCCAACGCGGCCAGACCATCACCAACTATCAAAGCGAAGCGCTTCCGCTCGTGAGCCGCAATTACTCCGACCTGCTCGCGCTCGTCACCGGCAGCCGTCAGGCGCCCACCGCGGCCACCACCAGCTCCATCAGCAGCCTTGTGCGCGAGGGCGCATACAACGTCAACGGCCAGCGCAGCATGTTCAACAACTTCCTGCTCGACGGCATGGACAACAACGCCTACGGCGAAAGCAATCAAGGCTTCGACAACCAGATCATCGCCATCGCGCCTGACTCCGTCGCCGAGTTCCAGGTCGTGACGAACAACGAGAGCGCCGAGTACGGCCGTTCCTCTGGGGCCACCATCAACGTCGCCTCCGCTTCCGGAACGAACGCTTTTCACGCCACAGCCTACGACTTCCTCCGCAACACCGATCTGAATGCCGCAGGCTTCTTCAAGCCCAACGTCGTCAGCAACACCGGCGCAGTAACTCCGTTCAAGAAGCCTGCCTTCAACCGCAACCAGTTCGGCATGAACTTCGGCGGTCCGATCCAGAAAGACAAACTCTTCTTCTTTCTCGACTACGAAGGCTTCCGTCAGGATCTGACGCCGCTCACCGTACTCACATTGCCCACTCAAAATGAGCTGAACGGCAACCTGGTCGTGCCCGTACGAAACCCAGTCACCGGCGCCATCTACCAGGCCGGTACCTCGATTCCCACCACCGCCATGGACCCGCTCTCCGCGCAGATCGTCGGCTACTTCAAGCAGATCTCCCTCCCGTCTGCCGGCCTGTCAACCACCGGCCTCAATACCAACGATTATTCGGTGCAGGCGCCCTTCACCGATAACGCCGATAAAGGCGATCTCCGCCTCGACTACCAGCAGAACGCCAACAACTCCTGGTTCCTGCGCATCAGCGACCGCAAGGAGACCGGCGTCAATCACGTCACCATCCCGCTGCCATTGGACGGCCAGACCAACGGCACCATCCGCATCCTCGACCAGCAGGTTGCCCTCGGTTACACCCACCTCTTCGGTCCCAACAAGGTCCTGGATGCCCGCGTCGGCATCTCGCGCACCAAGGCCGGCAAATTCAACCTATCCATCGGCGACAACGCGTTCCAGATTCCCGGACTCCCCACAAACCCAATCGTCGCCGGCGGTCTCCCATCCGTCGGAATCACCGGCTTCAGCGGCTTCGGCCGTCAGAGCACCAATCCCCAGTGGCAAAACCCGGCATTGCTCGATCCCAAAGTCAACTACACCTGGGTCAAAGGCAACCACTCCCTCAAGTTCGGCTACGAATACGAGCACATCTGGATGGCCGTCAACGACAACAACCCGCTCTACGGTTCCTGGACCTACGGCAGCGGCTACAGCCTCTGTGACGCCGCCACCTCGGCGCTTTGCTCCACCACCAGCACCGGCACCGCAGCCCCAACCGCGCCCGTCTCCGATACCTACTGGGCGGACTTCCTCTTCGGCACCACCACCAGCTACCAGCTCGCCAACTACTTCGTAGCGCACCTTCGCCAGACCCTCGACAGCGCCTACGCTCAGGACGACTGGAAGGTCAGCCCCAAGCTGACGCTCAATCTGGGCGTTCGTTGGGAATACGGCTCACCCTACTCTGAGTGGAAGAACAACATCTCCAACTTCGACCCGACCTCTCAGACCGTCCTCACCACCACCCCCGGCGCAGTCGCGGCCAACGGAATCACCCCCGTCAACTACGGCGGCGTCTACGGCAAGACGCTCGTCGATCCAGACTACGCAGACTTTTCCCCGCGCATTGGCTTCGCCTTTGCCGCGACTCCCAAAACAGCCATCCGCGGCGGCTTCGGCACGGGCTTCGTCCACTACACCCGCGCTGGCTCGGGCGACATCCTCGGCATCAACGCCCCTCAGGCGCAGTTCGCCGCTGTCACCCAGATCAAGCCCAGCACCACCGACCAATGCGCTTCGCCGCTTCCGTCGCAGATCATCGCTGTGGGCTCAACCACCCCAAGCTGCTACGCCACGGCCAGCCAGGGCTTCCCTTCAGGTCTCGTAACCACCTTCAACAAGGCCACCGACAACATCACCTGGGTTCCCAAAAACACCCGCGACAGCTACGTCGAGAGCTACTTCCTGAGCATCCAGCAACAGCTCGCCAAGAACTCCCTCATCGACATCGCCTACGTCGGCAACCACGGCGTCAAGCTGCAAGGCTTCCTCAACGGCAACCAGAAGAACCCGTCGCTCGGCTTCACCCGTCCTTACGGCAACTGGCCCAGCGACATCACCGAAGCGCTCAACGAATTCTGGTCCAACTACAACGCCCTCCAGGTCCGCTACGAACAGCGCATGGTCGCCGGCCTCACCCTGCTCAACTCCTTCAGCTGGGAGCACTCGCTCGACAACGCCAGCGCCTCGCTCGAAGGCAACACCCCCTCGCCCCAGGACGCCAACAACATCAAGGCCGACTACGGGCAATCGGATTACAACCTGCCCATCGCCAACGTCACCAGCCTCGTCTATGAGCTGCCCTTCGGACACGGCCGCAAGTTCCTCTCCGGCATCAACGGAGCCGAAGACACAGTCCTCGGCGGATGGCAGATCAGCGCCATCAACACCGCCCAGGCAGGCACCCCATTCAATCTCACCTACACGCCCAACAGCGCGCAGCAGGTCTCGCAACAGATCTCAGCCACCTACCGCGGAGCCAACGAGTATCGCCCCGATTTCGTGCCTGGCCAAAAGGTCACGCAGGGCCGTTCCAGCCGCGCCGCCAACACCGGCTACGTCAACTACATCAACTACAACGCCTTCGTGCTGCCGCCTATTCACGACGCAACCGGCGTTACCGTCCTCAGCCCCTTCGGCAATTCATCCCGCAACCAGGGCCGCACTCCGGCCTTCAATGAAACCGACCTCGACATCAACAAGAAATTCAGCACTCCCATCGAGAGCCTGAAGATCGAGTTCCGCACCGAGATCTACAACCTCTTCAACCACACCAACCTCTATCTGCCCAGCACCATCAGCGGCACCCAGGGTACCACCGGCGACACCCTGAGCACCGGCGCAACGCCAGGTCTCTCCGCGATCACCGGCGGCCTGCCCACCAGCGGTGGCCAAATCTCCAGCACCTTCGAGCCGCGCATAGTCCAGTTCGGCCTGAAGATCATTTACTAACAGAACAGCTCACAACAACCCGGCAAGACCACAACAGCCTGCGGCATCCGCAGGCTGTTGTGCATTGCAACCGTTGTTGCTTTTGCCGTTGCCTTTCTGTCTGTCATTCCCGGAGGGAATCTGCTTTTCCCCGTTACACGGAGCCTGTAAGTCGCCAGTACCCTCATGCAGCGCGTTCCTCTTTCGTCGCGCTGTTCCGGGCCTCGATTGCCTTGACACTGTTTACAAACGCCTTTTCCAAAACGCCCTTGCCGATGCTCCCAAGCACGAAGCCTAGCAGCCACCCCTTGAGGTTCTTGCCGTCGCGAACGACAACCACGTCAATATCGGTAGTGCCGTTGGGGCGGCGCGTGAAGGTGTAAACGTGGCCCGAGGCGCCTCCCCACACGTTGGAGTCTGTCGTCGTGAGAACGACGCGGCGAGGATCGGACCAGTCATAATGCAGTCGCTCCCAGACGCCGCCAGAGCCTTCGGTGACGTCAGCATGCGTGCGGTCTCGCTGATGCACCTCCAGGTACTCGTCGGCGCTGTTGCCAAACAGCTTCGAGCGGCCCGGTCCGAAGTCAGTGAGCCCGGCTATGTACTGCTCGGGCATGAGGGTAGTTGTATGGTGCAGATGAATCGTAGACATTGCTTCTCCCTTGTTGGTGAACACAGTTTGTCAGACGGCTGAGAAAGCCGTCCTCCGAGTAAATGAAATAGCACCGCCGGATTCTTTCGGCGACGCACTGATAATCAGGCGATCAGCGGGTTGCCGCGTTGCCCAATGGTTCCTTTGTCAACAAGCCATCGAAGACGTAGCGCATGAAGGTTTCGAGCGATGCGTCACTCTTTTCTGCCTGAGAACGTAAGAGCGCTCCTTCCCAGCTGTTGAGTAGAAAACCAGCCAGCAACTCGGGATCTGTATCCGCGGGAAGCTCTTTCTGTTCGACCGCCTGTTGTACGACGGCCGCGATCTTGTCTTGCCAACGCGCGAAAGAGACGCTGATCTGTTTCCTCAACTGTGGACTTTCCGCCGCCATCTCCAGAGTGAAGCGACCCATCATGCACCCGGGAATCCGTCCCTTCTGGCCGTAGGTCTTCACAAGATCGCTGAAATAACGCTTCAGGCGTTTCAACGGCGGCGTCTTCGAGTCGTTCAGAACGGTTGCCGTATGTTCTCCTTCGTGCGCGACATACCTTTCCAACGCAGCCGCGGCAAAGTCTTCTTTGCTACCGAAATGGTGATAAAAAGAGCCCTTCGGCACATCTGCCGCCTTCAGAATGTCGCTCAGCCCGATGGCGTTGTATCCGTTCTGATGCATCAGCGTAAGGCCCACGTCGATTAAACGATCACGCGTCGATTTTTCTGTCATAACAGGCTCCTCGCGGCTCTTCCTTGAGTGGCGTGGAAAGACCGAATGGCCCTCGCGGCGCAGCAGCGAGAGCCAGAACGGCAGAAGGCATCCTGAACAGGCTCAGCACTGAATCCCATAACGAGCCGCCGGTTTCTGACGGGAAAGGTTCGGACCCAGGGCTTTGCGTGCCGCCTCGTACTTCTCCCAGTCCGCAACATCAGGTAGAGATGGAATGGTAATCAGCTCATGCCGGTCGAGGCCGGCGAGGGCTGCATTCACCATATCCTCAGCCGTCATCACGATCTCGCTCGGCAGATGCTCTACCGGGCGGCCGGCCTTTTCCCACAAAGGCGTTGCAGTCGCTCCCGGTAACACCGCCTGCACGGTCACGCCCTTGCCTTCCACTTCGTTCTTCAGTGCTTGCGTGAAGTTCACAACGTAAGCCTTGGAGCCGCTGTAGCTCCCGTTCAGAAGCTCCGGCGCAAGGGCGACGACAGAGGCGATGTTGATGAGAAGTCCGTTTTTGCGCGCCACGAAACCCGGCAGAGCGGCATGGGCCAACCGCGTCAACGCGATGACATTTAGATAGATCATGTCCTCGAGATCGTCGATCTTTGCGTCGAGCAGCTTCGCTACGCTGGCCGCACCGGCGTTGTTAACTAGCGCAGTGATTGTGGGATCGGTGCTCAATCGCTCTGCCACGCGCTGAACGTCTTCCTTCTTCGTTAGGTCGGCAGAGATCGTCTCGATCCTGCGGCCGGTGGACTTCAATCGTGCGGCAACTTCAGCGAGCTTCTCCTCGCTGCGAGCAACAAGAATAAGATCGTAACCGCGTTTTGCAAAGCGATCAGCGTAGACAGCGCCGATGCCGGTAGAAGCGCCCGTGATAAGCGCTGTGCCTTTGAGTGCTGACATGGTGTAATACTCCTGAATTTCCGGGATTTTTTTCGTGCCGCATTGATAGAGTAGACCGGTCGGTCTAGCGATTCAGAAAATCCTTCTTCTCTGGCGCCTAATTTCTCAAGTCACACGCAATCCGTTGCCTCTGTTGACTTTCTGGATAAGGACTTTAGAAGCGATCTCAAATTCCGATGTCCTGAGCTCCCCCTGTCACTCATTCAGGCACAATCCAATCACGGCTCAAGTTGCGCCACGCAGAGCTCAGAGCGTTTTCAGCCCCAGACCCAACTTGCGTAGAATTACTTGCCAATCGGGCACACTGAAGTCAGGCGCCAGTATTTCGCGGGCCTGATCTTCGACCGAACTGCCCTGCCAATATCTTCAGGGAGGGAATTTTATTGTGCTTTTTAAGCGCATTAAACGCCCATAAAACGGCATTTTAGCGGCATAATTTGTTGTACAACTGGCAGAATACAAATGGCTTACGAGGAAAAATGTAGTACCCCCCTACCCCCGGGTAGTAGCATTCCATGTTTCCGCGCCAATATCCCGCTGGATCGCCCGCTCAAAACAACCCGGCCGCAGTCTCCTGCGCCATGTAGTCAACCACAGCTTTGAGGTCGCCAGTTTTTGCAAACACCTCTAGCTGCCGGTCAGCGCCAGTGCCGGTTTCCAGTATGTGGCGAACACCATTGATCGCGGTGCGGCTGCCCAACTCATCCACCACAGGATCTATCAGGTCGAGATATTCACGGATCAGGTCACGTTCCGGCACCTCGGCCTCTTTGCCGAAGTCGATCAGATTGCCATCCAGTCCATAGCGCACCGCGCGGAACTTGTTCTCCATCAGCAAGGGCCGTGCGTACTGGCGAAAGTCCTGATTCGACTCATGCAATCGATAAAGATACGCAGCCGTAGCCTGGATCAACGCGGCAACGGCAATCGACTCCGACGCGCGCAGCGGAATATCGCAGGCCCTCACCTCAATCGTGCTGAAGTAAGGATGCGGACGAATATCCCACCAAATCTTCTTCCCGTTATCGATGCAGTTCGTCTTCACCAGCAGATTCACATAGTTGTCGTACTCCGAATAACTCGCAAACGCGTCCGGAATGCCAGTGCGCGGGAAGTTCTCGAATACCTTCGCCCGATAACCCTTGTACCCGGTATTAAGCCCAAGCCAGAAGGGAGAATTGGTCGTTAGCGCCATGATATGCGGCAGAAAGTAGCGCATCGAATTCATGATCCGAATCGCCACTTCGCGATCCTCGATCCCCACATGCACATGCAACCCAAAGATCAGGTTGGACCGCGCAACTAACTGCAGATCCTTCACCACCTGGCGATAGCGCGGATCGGGATAAATCTCCTGCGTCCGCCAATCCGCAAAAGGATGCGTCGCCCCAGCCACCAGCGTCAGGTTGTTTTCCTTCGCCAGCCGGATCATCTCCCGCCGCAGGTCGTACAGATCCAGGCGGGCGCACTCGATGTTCTCGCAGACCCGCGTGCCGACTTCGACAACGGACTGGTGCATCTCAGCCTTGACCCGCTCCTCCAGCCGCATCTTGCCCTGCGAAAGCATCTCCGTCGCAATGTGAGAGCGCAGATCGCGGGTCACCGGATCGATAGTCTGGTACTCCTCTTCAATGCCGAGCGTGAACGATGGCCGCATTGCATCTCCCGAAGAACATTTTTCAGAGCTTTCGCCAATTGTAATGCCGCAACAGGAAAATTCTCCGCTAACGCCGCGTCAAAAGCCCGGCAACTGGGAACTCCACCCGACGATGCCCGTCCCGCATTTCGTCCTGTTTCGCAGGCGCGAGTGTTCCCAGAAGCGAACCGAGGAATGGTTGGTCAAGATGCTCGTCTGGGAATAACCCGAGTATCGACAGGAAACTCAAATCTGTCATCACATCAGCACTTGCGCGACACTGTCATAACTATGTAATATTTCGACTCACCCATCAAAGCTAGAGGGAAATAACTCTATCAGGGGGGTACTCGTGACTGAACTGTATGCTGTTCTGAAGTCTTTCTTTGCCTGGTCGTCCGAACCTGTTGTTCAATGCGCAATGTGCGGAAAGCATGACTTGAAATCAATCATGATTCTTCAGAGCAACGCCTTCTATATCTGTAAGCGGGATTGCTGTGAAGAAAAATATATGCGCCTGAGGGTCGGGTAGTCAGCCATCGTCTTCGTCGAGCATCCCGTCTCTTGGCGGCGGAGGCTAGGTCTCTGACCTATTAGGTCGCTCACCAAAGCCAGAGGGCCATGACTTTCCAGTAATTTATGGTTAAAGTGTGTTCTGGTTGGCAGTATTTCTTTGCCCGGTTTTCCTGCGAGTCAGCGAAATGGATGAGCTGCAAAAGATGACTGTCCGGTAGCTCAGTTCACCCCAGGCGTAAGCTCTGAAATTGTGACGCCCAGAGCCGCGGCCAGATCATAGATTGTCCGCAAGCCGGGCCCCGCTTTCCAGTTCTAGACCTCGACAGATTGATCCTCTTGACCCGCTTGATCCGCGCAATATCCGCCCGTCCGGAAGGAACTTCGTGGGGACGCAGCAGGCCGCCCTCAAATCACGAATCCTCTGACGTAAATTATTTTCGCCTAATTTTCGCCTTTTGGTTTATTCTTAAAGAGTGAAGCGATGAACCTCTTCTCCCAGCTCGAAGTGGAGCCAACACACGAGGAAGTCTTTCCGGGCGCGGTCCTGATGCGCGGATTGGCTCTCCCCGAGGACAAGGAGTTCTTCGCCGCAGTCGAAACCATCATCGCTGCAGCGCCTCTACACCACGCTGTAACTCCAAGTGGTCTGCCGATGGGGGTTATGGTGACAGATTGCGGCGATCCCCGCGCCTTCGCTAACCGCTGGGACCCGAACAATCCCCAGCGCGTCCTCTCATGGCCGCCCATGCCCCGATTGCTCTATGATTTCGCGATCCGGTGCGCAGTGCGCTCGGGCTTTCCGCGCTTTCGCCCAGATGCCTGCCACGTCAATCGCTATCAGGCAGGCACCAAGCTCGGCTTGCATCAGGACCGGCACGAATGCGACCTGCAGCAGCCAATCGTCTCTGTCTCCTTCGGGCTCGAATGCATCTTCCTGCTTGGCGGCCTGCAGCGCATCGACAAGCCCCGCCGCATCCTGCTCGAACATGGCGACGTGATCGTCTGGGGAGGCCCATCGCGGATGCGCTTCCATGGCGTACAGCCGCTAAAACCCGGCTGCCATCCACTTACTGGTCCATATCGCTATAACCTGACCTTCCGCAAAATCGCCTAGCTAGTTTCATGCGACCTAAGTAAAACGTTTGACTACGCTATCTACCGCTGCTAAGATTCCCGATCCATGGAGAGGTTTTCATGGATCAACTTGATCAACTGGATCGACGCCGCTTTCTTGCCGCTTCTTCAGCCTTAGCCGCTGGTTCGCTGTTGTCGCGCCATGCTTTCGCTGAATCCAGAGCGCAATTTCCGAAGGATTTCCTTTGGGGCATGGCGACTGCTTCCTATCAGATCGAAGGCGCATGGGATGAGGACGGTAAGGCCGAATCGATCTGGGATCGCTACACGCATACTGTCGGCAAGATCAAAGGCGCAGCGACCGGCGATGTCGCCTGCGACTCCTATCATCGATACCGCGAAGATATCGCCATTCTGAAACAACTCAATCAGAAGAGCGGCCGCTTCTCTATCTCCTGGTCGCGCATTCAGCCATCGGGCACAGGCCCAGCCAATCCAAAGGGGCTGGATTACTACAGCCGCTACGTCGATGCTCTGCTGGAAGCGGGCATTCGGCCATTCTGCACGCTCTATCACTGGGACCTGCCGCAAGGCCTCGAAGACCGTGGCGGCTGGCCCAACCGCGATCTTGCCGGCTACTTCGCTGATTACGCCGGAATCTTAGCCAAAGCTCTCGGCGACCGCATCGCTGTTTGGGCTCCATTCAATATGCCGTGGGCCTTTACTTACTATGGTTACGGAATCGGCATTCATCCGCCGGGCCGCGCCGAATATGGGCTGTTTATCAAGGCCGCGCACACCGTGGCGCTGGCGCAGGGCGAGTGTTCGCGAGCTATCAAAGCCGCTTCTTCCAAGGCAACAGTAGGCAGCGCCTACAGCATGGCTCCGGGTTATCCAAAGACCGACAGCGAAGCCGATATTGCGGCGACTGCGCGTTACCACGCCATGAATAACCTCTATTTCCTCGAAGCCGCGATGAAAGGCGAGTATCCGAAGGCGTTTGTGGGCGAAACTCCATTTGAACTGATGGGATATAAAGCCGGCGATGACAAGATCATGAAGGCGCCGCTGGATTGGGTTGGATTCCATTACTACACCCGGCGAGTTATTTCGGATGCTAAGAACACCGGCTCCGCAGGCCCGGCGCGATTTGGCACCGAGACGGAGTCGGACGCACCGGATGCAAATGGGCGCGATCCCTACACGCGCTTTCACGCGATTATGCCAACCGACCATCCACTAACTGAAGCTGGGTTGGAAATCTATCCTCATGGAATTTATGACTTAGTGATGCAGATTACCCGCGAATACAACAAGCCGATTATCGAAATTACAGAGAGCGGCTGTTGTTACAACGACACTCCTTACGACGCTGAGGGTGGGCATGTGCCGGATACGCGAAGAATAGCATTCTTTCGCGGGCACTTGAGCGAGCTGGCGCGCGCCATTCACGATGGAGCCAGGGTGCGTGCCTATCATGCATGGAGCCTGTTGGATAACTTCGAATGGACGGATGGTTACACCCAACGCTACGGGCTGACTTATGTGGATTACCGCAGCCAGAAACGAGTCGTCAAAGACTCCGGCCTCTGGTACGGGCAGTTAGCGGCCACGGGCCAGTTATAGATCACACCGTTATCCAACGCCGACTTCGGCTCGTTCGGCCTTGGCTTTCTTCTTCGCGGGCGACTTCTTTTTCAGCTTTGGAGCAGGCGCTGGAGTGGCGCCGAGAAAAGCTGACCAGCGCAGTTCGAGAACGTGAGGAGCCTTTTGGGCCTTCGCGATAGCCAGCGCTGCAACCTCTGAAACGATCCACTCGAAGTTTGCTTCACCGACTGAGTGCAGGTCGGCATCGGGTGCAGGATTCATGAAGTCGATGGCGTAGGGAATGCCGTTTTCGACGGCGAACTCGACGGTGTTCAGGTCATAGCCGAGGGCCTGGCAGAGTTTCAAGGCATCCTGCTCAACCCGCTTGAGCAGCTTCTTGTCGTACTTTGGCGGATTCAGGATGTAGCGTTCGTGGTGCGGATTACGCGGGTCGTAAGGCATGATGTGGACCTTCTTCTGGCCGACGACGTAACAGCGGAAATACTCTTTGAAATCGACGGCCTTTTGATACAGCATGCAGAGGTCGCGCGACTGGTCGTAGGCGTGGAAGAACTCTTCGCGATTGTGGATGTGATAGACGTCGCGCCAACCGCCACCATCGACTGGTTTCATGAAGCCGTGTTCGCCGACGTAGTTGAAAACAGCATCCCAGTTGAGCGGGTATTCGAGGTTGCGCATCGACCGATCCGTCGTGCCCTCGGGGTGTTTCTTGTGTGGCAGGATTACGGTTGGAGGAATTGCGACACCCATCTTATCGGCGAGCGAATAGTTGAAGAACTTGTCGTCGGCGGACCACCAGAAGGGATTGTTGATGATCACCGTTCCGTTGAGGGCGGCGTGCTTGAGATAGGCACGATAGAAAGGAATGTCGTGCGAGATGCGGTCGACGATCACGGAATAGGGTGGGGCTTTGTCGAGATGGACGGCGCTGGTCTCGACAAACTCGGCTGTGATGCCGTCGACGTGCAGGGAGTTGATTCGCTCTACCAATGCACCGGGAAAGCTGTTTTCCATTCCAAACAGAACGCCTATTTTTTTCATCGTTGCCGCCTCCGTGCCTCTAGTCTATGGCACGAAATTGGAAATATTGGGCAATTTGAGACGTGTGGAAGAGTGGCGTTGCTGGTGCGGAACAATGCGATGTTCCACGTGGAACAATTTGAGAGGTTGTTGAGGGGCGAAATAAGTCAAGCTGGAAGGGTTGTATGTGGTTTGTTTTCCTTGAGTTCTATTTGCGTAATATATGGCTGTTTGTGCCTAGGATTCTGGCGCGAATCCGGGAGATAGCGCTGGCGCTATGTCACGGATTCGCGTCTTGGATTGTGGAGTTATCGAGTAGCTTCAGGTTTATTGGGCTGCTGGGGTTGCGGCCGGGGAGTTCCACGCTATGTCTACGGTGAGAAGAGTCTGGCGGAGGGATTCTACTGCGGCTTTTTCTTTTTCTGTGAGGGCGGCGATTTCTTTTTGGGTGGATTGCAGGTTGTCTTCGGCTTGATTCAGTTCCTCCACGAAGCGCTTGGCGGCGTCGTTGCCTTTGAGTGCGGTGAGATTTTCGCGGGCGCGGGTTTCGTCGCTGGTGAGCGAGGTGCTCTTTTGCTCCAGTTCGTGGAGTCTGGCCTTCATTTCGATGATGGATTGCTGGGCGGAATAGAGCGGCTTCAGTTTGTCCTGCAAAGCCGGGACTTCTTCGGAGAGACGTTGGAGCGGGACGACCTGGTCGATGTCTTCGTTGATTTGCCAGTATTCGTACTCAGGGCCTTCGTCGGCGAAGAGGAGCGACGCGGTCTGATGCGATGCGACGGGCAGGCGGAACCTGTAGAGGCTGGGAGCTGTCTCGGCGGCTTTGCATTCGGGCGAGAGGTTGCGGTTGGGGCGGCGTTGTACTTCGATGACGACGACGCGTGGGTCTTCTGCAGAGTTGATGGCGTCATAGGTCATCCGGCTCTCGGCGGCGTAAGTCTTCTTGACGAGGCCGCGCGTGGTGATGCTGACGCTGCGAATTTCGCGTTTGCCTTCTTCGGGATGCTGCTTGACGCGGATGGGCTGATCGGCGGCGTAGGAAAGCAGGCGCTTTTCGCCGGGGTGGATGGGGTCGAGGAGGCCTTGGCCGGCGAAGACGCCGCTCTCGAAGATGGAGAAGCTGCCGCGGTCGAAGGTGAGTTTGGAGGTGTTTTCTAGCCAGATGGCGCGGAATGGGGTTCGTTCGGATTGGCTCCATAGGGTGACGCGCTCGGCGGGAAGGTTTTCCTGGAGGATGGGGACCATCGCGGACTCGTTTTTGTGGATGGTTACGGGTTGGGCGAGGTTGTACTGGAAGAAGTCGTCGAAGGTGTTGGTGTTGACGTCGCCTTGCGTCAGGGCGCTGGTTACGTCATATACGCCGCTTCCAATCCGGCGCATGCCGCCTCCAGAGTTGCCACCGTAGCCTGAGCTGACGGTGACGGGGGGTGCGTTGCTGAACAAGGAGCCAATGACGCCTCCCGCTGAGCCGGAGCCAATCCCTTGCATGCCTGCTACGCCGACTGAGGCTGGCGGGGCTGCATCCATCCCCATCTTGACCATATTGGGGACGACCTGCATCTGGTTCATCTCAGCGGCTTCGTGGGTTTGTGGGGTGGTCATGGCGGTGGTGGAGATGGCGATTTCCGGGCGACGGAGGTACAGGGGTTGGCTTAGAGGCTGGATGAAGCTTTGCGGTGCTCCGGCGACGAGCGAGAGTTGGACGTTGTCCCAGTCGGAGCCGATGGTGTTATCGACTACGGCCCAGCCTTGCAGGATGGCGTTGCTGGTGGAGTCGCGGGGAAAGACGATGCGGTAGGTGGATTTCCAGACCGGGACTCCGCTGATGTAGCTGACGCGCAGTTCGCGCTGACCCTCGCCGCGATCTTCGAGCGTGAGGTGGCGCACCTGCTGGTTCTGCGTCGAGGCGATGATGCCGAGGTAATCGGCAAATTGCTTTTGCAGGGATGGGTCGATCATGCGCACGGAGACGGAATCGGTGAGCTCGGCGGTGCGCAGCGCTCCCGAATCGGTCGCGACGATCAGGAAGTGATGATCCTCGGAGGTTGCGCCGTTCTTGTCCGTCTCCCTGCGAAATTCAATGTTCACGAGCCTGCCTGTCAGAGGCGTGCCTGCGCCGGTGACTTCGACGCGCTGCCCGCGAAGCGCGTGGTAGACAGCGATTGTGGGAGGATAATCCGGCAGGCCGAGGGCGAGCGTCTTCAATTGCTGGTCGATGGGCATCGTGGAGTTGTAGCTGACTGCGCTTACTTTTCCGTCTTTGCTGTCGAGGGCGGTCAGGGATTGCAGCACGTCGTTCAACTGTTCGGAGGTGAAATCGATGGCCACCTGCTGGTTGCCGGTGATGGCGCCGGAGTGCTCGAAGTAGCCGATGCCGTTTTTATAGAGGACGACCTGGTGAACTGGAAGGTCTTTGACCGTTGCGGGGGTGGCAAGCGCGTTTGCGACTAAGGAAGATTTGGTAATTGGAGCGGGCTGTTGGGCGATGGCGCAAGTTACTGATAAGGCGCACAAAAGGGCGAGAGCGTGGCGCATGAGGCCTCCTCGACAGCGGTTCGGCGATGTGGGTGAAACGAGCCTGGAACTGCTATTGGCTTGGACAACGCGCGACGAAAAATGGTTCCCGCTGGTGGAGATTTTCCTGAGTTGTGGGTGTGGTGGTTATGTTCTTCGCGGAGATAAACAGGGAATCCTAGCCGGTATTCCCTCAGGGGCTAAAGCCCGGCAGGTTTTGTGGTCTTTATGTACGGGCTGAAGCCCGTACCCTTCAAAGCTGAGGCCCGTACCTTGCAAAGCTGAAGGCCGTACTCCTCACAGCGTTACGCACACCCTTGAATGCGCTTATAGGACCTTTTCTGTGATGAACCCCTGTTACGACTCTCCGAACTAGACTTTTGCGGAGGTGATGGGGACGAGCTTTTGGAGTTGGGCGATGTGGTTCAGGTCGTGGCCGGCCATGGTTTCGATGAGGGTGGAGAAGGTCATGGTGCCGCGTTCGGGGTGGGTGACGGGCTTTTTGGCAGAGGATTGCGGGGCTTTGCGAATGAGGATCAGGTTCCACTCGCGCATGGCGGTGAATGCGTTGAGGGCTTGCCGCGCGGTGACGCCGTGGTAGGTGGCGGCCCATTTGTCCTGGTCGAACGGTTGGAGGATGTGGTGATCTTCGGCGAGGGTCTGGCGAAGGCGGAAGCCGAAGGCTACTTCGGTGTCGGCGAGATGGCAGAGGATTTCGGCCGGGGTCCATTTGCCGGGCGCGGGTGGGAGGGCGATGCGGTCGGGTCCGATGGATTCGGCGAGGGCTTCGAGGATTGCGGGGGTGGAAGCGATGATTTCAGGGACTGGACGGGAGTCGAGGAACTTGGCGTAGGGGTTGAGTTCGGGCATTGTTGGTTCTCCGCGATCGGCCTGATTTTAGAGTAACTCCGGGTGCGAGGGTGTGGATTTATAGATTCTGAGCCATTTCGGCGAGCTTGGCTACGGTGTTCATGTTGCGGGCTGTGCCGGTTTTGGCTGCGGGGATTTTGAGTTTGGAATTGCCCTGGCCGTCGGGGTAGTAGGCGTAGATTTCGCGCAGGCCGGGCTGGAGTTGCTCGGTGGTCTGGTTGGAGATGGTTTCGAAAGCGTTGGCTGGGGGTGGCGTGTCGAGGAAGATTGCTACGGTGCGGTTGCCGGGCATCTGCGCGAAGGGATTGGCGGCGAGGACGGCGGCCATTTCGGGGGCGGTTCGGACGAGGACGCCGACGGGTTTTCCAGCGTAGCCGGCGAGGGCGGCTTCTAGGGTCGATTTCACCTTTGCTTCGGTGAGTTTGCTTTGGAAGACTACGTTGCCGCTGGCGATGTAGGTCTTCACTTTTGTGAAGCCGGCTTGCTCGCACATGGATTTGAGTTCGGTCATGGGGAGCTTGCCGGTGCCGCCGACGTTTACGGCGCGAAGAAGGGCGATGTAGGCGGGCATGGCTGCTCCTCGTTGCGAGAGATGGTCCGAGATTATGCAAGCCGGGATGGGATGGTCAACCTCTGAATTGGCAGTGGATCATTTGAGGATATTGACCCTCAGGGGCTAAAGCCCCGATGATTGGCGATGGTTATGTACGGGCTAAAGCCCGTACCCTTCACTAAAGCCGGTATCTTCACTAAAGCCCGTACCCTTCAAAGGACTTTGCTGCGCCAAGACGGAGATCCTCTGATGTTTGACTTGCGGCTGGATGCAGTGGGTTCAGGTTAGCGCCACAGGCGGAGTCCGAAGACGAAGGTGGATGAGCTGGTGGGTTCTCCGGACTGACGCGTGTAGGTGGCGGTGTCGCCGTATTCGCCGGTGTAGACATAGCCGATGTAGGGAGCGAATTTGCGGTTGATTTCGTAGCGCAGGCGCAGGCCGGAGTCGAGATCGGAGAGGCCTGATCCGAGCTTGCGGCCGGGATCGTCTTTGCTGTAGAAGTTCAGCTCCGCCTGGGGTTGGAGGATCAATCGCTGCGTGATCAACAGGTCTTTGGAGCCTTCGATTCTTCCGCCGATATGGCCGCCGTCGCTGATGTAGAGAGTGGGCGCGATTTCGAAGGAGTACGGAGACAGGCCTTCGATGCCGAATGCGGCCCAGAGGCGGGTTGGGCCTGAGTCGAGGTCGGCGCGGAGGCCGGCTTGTGCGTCGAAGTAACGCATGTGCGGGATGGGACGGTCGTAGAGGGCTTCGTGATCGCCGTCGCTCATGGAGCCCTTGTCGATGGTGCCTTCGGACTTGATCCAGAGGCGGTTCATGTCGGTGCCGGTCCAGGCTTCGCCGTCCCAGCGGAATGCGGTGCTCTGGGTGTTGGTGCGGCCCTCGAACTGGTCGAGCATGGCGTGCAGGAAGACATGATTCTCCATTTCGGGCATGGACTTCATGGGCTGCGTGATGGCTGGCGTTGGTCCTGTGTCGGGGGCGTCGGGGGGTGTTGCCTGCGCGTTTGCGTGTTGGTTGAAGGCGGCCACGAAGAGGATGAATGCAGTTATCCGAAGGAGCTTGATCGCGTTCTTCACGAGACCACCACTTTTCTGAACATGCCTGAGGTCATGTGGAACAGAAGGTGGCAGTGGTAGGCCCATTCTCCCGGTGTGTCTGCGCTGACGAGATAGCTGACGCGCTCGGCGGGCTTGACGATGATGGTGTGTTTATAGGGGTTGAATTCGCCGTGGCCGTTTTCTAGTTCGCTCCACAGGCCGTGGAGGTGAATGGGGTGTTCCATCATGGTGTCGTTGATGAGGATGATGCGGACTCGCTCGCCGAGCTTCAGATTGATTGGGTCGGCGTTGGGGTAGGTCTGTCCGTTGAAGCCCCAGATGAAGCGTTCCATGTTGCCGGTGAGGTGCAACTCGATTTCGCGGTTGGGCGGTCTTTGATCGACGCCGCGGTAGCGGGCGCGCAGGTCGGAGTAGGTGAGGACGCGGCGGCCGTTGTTGTCGAGTCCCGCGCCGGGGTTGCTCAACTGACCGGAGGTGCTCGTTGCTACCATTGCGACTTTTGGCCCCGGGTGCATTTTCACTGGGGTTGAGTTGGCAGAATTCATGTTGGTGGCAGAGGTCGCGGCATCGGGGATGATGGGCATGGTGGATGGGCCGGGTTGCGGGAATGGCGTTTTGCCGTCTCGGCTGCCCATCTTCATTCCGGGCATCATTCCTAGTCCGGCGTTGTTTTGCATCTTCTTGTCTGGCATGTCGTGGCCGTCCATCTTCATGCCTTGCATGGAGGACATATCCATTCCTTGCATGTCTGCCTTGCTGTCCTTCTTCATGCCGGGCATCGATGACATGTCCATACCTGCCATCTTCATGCCGGACATTCCTGACATCCGCGCCATTTTTGACATGTCCATTCCCATGTCCATCATGGTTCGAGTCGGGCGGGGGTCCATTGCGGGAACGGGTGCGATCATGCCTTCGCGGGTGGCGAGGGTGCCGCGCGCGTAGCCGCTGCGGTCTTCGGTCTGGGCGAAGATGGTGTAGGCGGAGTCTTCTTTGGGTTGCACGATGACGTCGTAGGTTTCGGCCAGACCTATGCGGAATTCATCGACGGTGACTGGTTCGACATCGTTGCCGTCGGACTGGACGACGGTCATGGGCAGGCCGGGGATGCGAATGTCGAAGAAGGTCATCGAGGAGCCGTTGATGAAGCGGAGGCGGATTCGCTCGCCGGACTGGAAGAGGCCGGTCCAGTTGGTGTTTGGCGCTTGTCCGTTGATGAGAAAGGTGTAGGTGGCGCCGGTGACGTCGGCGATGTCGCCGGGGCTCATGTTCATGCGAGCCCACATGAGGCGCTCTGAGAGCGTGGAGCCGAAGCCCTTTTGCTTTGCTTCCGAGAGGAAGCTTGCGAGCGAGGGGCGATGGTAGTTGTAGTAATCGCTGTCCTGTTTCAGGTTGCTGTAGATGGTTTGCGGATTGGAGTCGGACCAGTCGGAGAGCAAGATGACGTATTCGCGGTCGAATTCGATGGGGTCTTTTTCCTTGCGATCGATGATGATTGCGCCGATGAGGCCTGTTTGCTCCTGAAAGCCGCTGTGGCTGTGGTACCAATAAGTGCCGTTCTGGAGCACTGGGAAGCTGTAGACGAAGGTCTGGCCTGGGGCGATGCCGGGGAAACTGAGGCCGGGAACGCCGTCCATGCCGGTGGGGATTCGCATGCCGTGCCAATGGATGGAAGTGGGCACTTTAAGCCGGTTGGTGACGGAGGCTGTAATGGTATCGCCTTCGCGCCAGCGAAGTGTCGGGCCGGGTGTCGAGCCGTTGATTGCGGTTGAGATCCTTTGATGGCCGGTGATGTTGACCGGGACGGATTCAATTGCCAGTTCGAAGTGGTTGCCCTCGATCATGCCGGGCCTGGCCTGGGGGGTATTTGCGAAGGCTGGCAATCCTTGCCAATCCAATGCTGTGATCGCGCCGGCGGAGGCGATGGTTTGAAGGAAACGGCGACGGCTTAAGGGTCTAGTTCTTGTACGTGATTTTAGGGTATTTCTGCTCATACAATTCCTTGGATGCCCGGAACTTTCCTGGGTCTTGGACTCGATGCGGGTTCCTCGAGTTACGGCGAAGGACCCTTTATTGAATGGATGCCCATGCCCCCTATGGGTATTCAGGAAAAATGAACTCCGCGCTTTCGCGTATCTGCTATCGGGATTCGAACTTCGACGAACCGGCCGTCAGAGGTATTCGTTGACCATTTTCATCCAGGTGGGCCAGTCGTGGGAGTTGAATGTGCCCCAGATGAAGAGCTTGTGGGGAATGCCTTTGTGGCTGAGGATGCCGTCGAGGTGCTGGTTGTCGCCAAGGCATTGGTCGTCCCAGCCGGTGCCGAGGACGTAGGTGTTCTGCCGGTAGCGGTCGAAGAACCAGGGATCGGAGAGGTTGGCGAGGTAGGCGGGAGGGATGTTGAAGTAGACGTCCTGGTCGTAGTAGCCCTGGAGGAATCGGGTCATGTCGAAGGCTCCGGACATGGAGAGCAGGCCCGTGAAGATGTCGGGATGGCGGAAGGCGATGTTGGTGGCGTGGTATCCGCCGAAGCTGCAGCCGAGGGCGACGAGGTGGGCGTCCTGGTTTTTCTGGCGGACGAGGGGGACGACTTCGTGGATGAGGTAGTCCTCGTACTGGATGTGGCGGGCGATTCGCCAGCGGGGCGGGACGTCGTGGTTGTACCAGCTTTCCATGTCGACGGTGTCGACGCAGTAGAGCTGGGTCTGGCCGGCGTCGATTTTTCCGGCGAGAGCTGCAACCATTCCGCGATCTTCGAACTCAAAAAAACGACCGCCGGAGGTGGGGAAGACCATGACCGGGACGCCGGCGTGGCCGAAGACGAGCAGTTCCATGTCGCGGCCGAGCCGGGAGGAATACCACTTGTGATATTCGCGATTCATGCGGGGTTATGCACCTCGGAGCGTATCGGTCGGGCTGCCGTTTTTGATACTGTAACATCCACGGGTCCGGGAAAAATGGACGACGGGCAGCGGCGCAAGCCGATCGGACGCCGATGAAGAAAAGTGTGCGGAGACGGAAAGGAAGGACGGCGGGCTTGGAGGCGGAACAAGGCGGTGAGCAGGATGCATCCCCGGAATCGCAGATATGGCGGCCGGGTTGGCATGCGCCTGCGGATGAGGTTCCGGCGCAGACTCCGCACCCGCGGCTGAGGGTTCATCGGGGATTTCGGAGCCGGATTCTGCCGGATCGGCGGGATCTGATTGTGTATCTGCCTCCGGGGTATGACGCGGAACGGGATCACCGCTATCCTGTGCTGTATCTGCATGATGGGCAGAATCTGTTCGATCCGGCGACTTCTTATATCAAGGGGCGGACTTGGATGGTGCGCGAGGCTGCCGATGCCGGGATTGAGGCGGGCGAGATTGAGCCGCTGGTGATTGTGGGCATCTACAACACCGGCGACCGGCGGCTGGCGGAGTACACGCCGGAGCGGGACTGGCAGATGGGCGGCGGCGAGGCGGATTCGTACGGAGAGCTGCTGCTGCTGGAGTTGATGCCGTGGATTGCTGAACACTACCGGGTGCGGGTGGACCGCGATGGGACGGGGCTGGGCGGGTCTTCGCTGGGCGGGCTGGTTTCTCTGTATCTGGGGTTGAAAAACGCGGAGTCGTTTGGGCGGCTGGCGGTGCTCTCGCCGAGCGTGTGGTGGAACCACAAGAGCATTCTGGGGATTGTGAACGAGACCGCACCACTGCTGGAACACAGGCCGCGCATCTGGCTGGATGCCGGGGATCACGAGGGGCGGATGACGCTGCGGGATGCCGAGCTGCTGGCCAAGCGGCTGCTGGCGAATGGCTGGCGGGATGGGGAGACGCTGCACTTTGAGAGGGTGCGCGGCGGGACGCATGATGAGGGGAGCTGGGCGCTGCGGGTTGGGCCGCTGCTGCGGTTTTTGTTTCCTGCCGAGAGCCGAGAGGCTCGTTGAACGCCAGTAGCGAACAATGCGTACGATCGGCCCGAAAACTTTGTTCGCGATTTCCACAAAGAAAGCAAAATTCGTCTTCCCAAAAACTAAACCGTTCAGTATTGTTATTGGCGGAGGCGGATGGGCCATGATTCGTGTGGAGAATCTGAGCAAGAGTTTTGGCAGCTTTACGGCGGTGGACAATATCTCCTTCGATGTCGGCAAGGGTGAGATTTTTGCTTTTCTGGGGCCGAATGGGGCGGGGAAGACGACCACGATCAAGATGTTGACGACGCTGATGCAGCCTACTTCCGGGAAGATCTGGCTGGATGGGCTGAATGCGATGGATGGGGCGGCGAACAAGCATCTGGCGCGGAAGAGTTTTGGCATTGTCTTTCAGGACCCGAGCCTGGACGGGGATATGACCGGGCAGGAGAATCTGGAACTGCACGGTGTGTTGTATCACGTGCCGCGGCGGCAGGCGCGGGAGCGAATTGAGAATTTGCTGAAGCTCTTTGAGCTTTGGGACAGGCGGGATGTGCAGGTAAAGAAGTATTCGGGCGGGATGAAGAGGCGGCTGGAGATTGCGCGGGGATTTCTGCATACGCCGAAGATTCTGTTTCTGGATGAGCCGACGCTGGGGCTCGATCCGCAGAGCCGGAACCAGCTCTGGGCGCAGGTGAAGCAGTTGAATGAGCAGGAGCAGGTCACGGTTTTTCTGACCACGCATTACATGGATGAGGCTGAGCGGGTGGCGCACCGGGTCGCGGTGATCGATCACGGCAAGGGGGTGGCTCTGGGCACTCCAGCGGAGATCAAGGAGCGGACTGGGACCGAGACGCTGGAAGAGGCGTTTCTGGCGCTGACGGGGACGGAGATTCGAGACGAGAGTGCCGATCCGGCGGCGATGATGCGGCAGTTTGCGCAGATGTGGAGACGGTGATATTCCCTCAGGGGCTAAAGCCCTCGGCGTAAGAGATGAGCCAATGTACGGGCTAAAGCCCGTACCCTTCAAGACTTACCACTCTGGACAATGGATCAGGGAACGCAGATCGGCAATTGGAGGAAGCGGGTTATGGGTGTGATTTACATTCTTTGGCTGCGGGAGTTGAAGCGGTATACGCGGTCGCGGGCGCAGATGATCGCTTCGCTGGGACAGCCGGTGTTGTATCTGCTGGCGCTGGGCTTTGGTATGGGGCCGGTCTACGCGCAGGCGGGCCATGGGAGCTATTTGCAGTTTCTGGCGCCGGGTGTGATTGGGATGACGGTGTTGTTTTCTTCCATCTTTTCGGGTATGGGGTTGCTGTGGGACCGGCAGTTCGGGTTTTTGAAAGAGACACTGGTGGCGCCGGTGCCGCGAATACTCATTATGGCTGGCCGCACGTTGGGTGGGGCGACCGTAGCTATGCTGCAGGGATTGCTGGTGGCGATTGTGTGCCTGGTTGCGGGATTTCGGCCGGTGAGTCTGGCGATGGTGCCGGTGGGGCTGCTGTTCATGTTGATGATTGCTGTTGTTTTTGCTGCGCTTGGGACGACGATCGGGTCGGCGCTCAAGGATATGCAGGGATTTCAGATGACGATGAACTTCCTGGTGCTGCCGATCTTTTTTCTTTCCGGGGCGCTGTTTCCGTTGAATAACCTTCCCCGCGTGATGGGCTGGATCACTTCGGCCGATCCGCTGGCGTATGGGATCGATGGGATGCGTTCGGCGCTGCTGGGGATGGCGCATTTTGGGCCGGTGACGGACGGTGCGGTGCTGGCGGGAGTGGCGCTGTTGTTTCTGAGTCTGGGGGCGTACAGCTTTTCCAAAATTGAAGTCTAGGGATCGAGATTCAGGTAAGGCTCAGGGGATACGACTGAAGGATGGGAAGAACGAGGAGTACGGACGCGCACAACCGGGTATTGGAAGCTGCGCTGGAGTTGTTTGTCAAAAAGGGTATTGAGGCCTCAAGCATGGACGCGATTGCCGCGGCCTCGGGGGTGAGCAAGGCGACGATCTATAAGCATTGGCGGGGACGGGATGCTCTGCTGATGGAAGTTTTGTTGCTCGTGGTGGGTATCGAAGAGAATGTCGCCGAGGAGGATTGCGGCGATCTCTTTACGGATCTGGCGAGAGTGTTGAATGACAAGCCGCGCAATGCGCGCCCTGAGGACCAGAAACGGCTGATGCCGCAGATGGTGGCGTATTCGGCGACGCATCAGGAATTTGGAGATGCGTGGCGGTCGCGGGTGATGGAGATGCCGAAGCAGCGGATTCGGCGGATTCTGATGGGAGCGATGGCCGGTGGACGACTGCCTGAAGGGATGGATATGGATGTCTGCTTCGCCCTGCTGCTTGGCCCGATGATGTACAAGCACATTTTCGGCAGGCATTTTGAGGGTGCCGGACAGGGTAAAGGCGGCGCAGGGCAAAGTATTCTGGGAACGGCAAAGTCGATCCGAAAGGCTAAGGAGGCAGGGTGCGAGCTTCTGAAGGAGACAGACGGAGTGGAGCTTGGGAGCCGGGTGGCGGAGGCTTTTTGCCGCGCATTTGAGATTCGCCATGACTGATTTGCCCAAAAAGGCAAATTTCAGCGATACTTAGACGTTGTGTTCTTTGCGGGTGGAGTCTCTGCCTGGCCGTGCGCGACTGACGCACGACGCAAATTACATCGGTACACAAACGAGATTCGGGAATTGAAAGGAAATGTATCGCCGTGGTCATGATTCGTTTGGCGCGCGTTGGCGCCACCAAGAAGCCGTATTATCGTGTCGTTGTAATTGAAAAGGATCGCGCTCGCAATGGGCGTTCGATCGAAGTAGTGGGCACCTACAATCCCCGGACCAACCCGGCGACGGTGAACCTCGAGCACGAGCGCATCAAGTACTGGGTGAGCGTGGGTGCGCAGCTTTCGGATCGCGTGGCGAAGCTGGTGGAGAAGTTCCCGGCTGCTGCTCCGGCAACTGTAGCTGCTTAAGGCCCAGGTCTCAAAATCGAGACCTGGAGCACCCGTTTTCCATAATTCTGAATGGACCTGATGCCAGCCGGAGTCGGGGCTGTTGCGAAAATCGGGATTTGCTGGCGGCGATGCAGTTCTGCTGATACTATTTCGCCCTAAGACAAAGCTCGTTTTTGTGCGGTATGTTTCTTAGGCGGAAATCGTCTGGAATATCCGGAAGCTTTGGGGATGGAGTACGTGCATGACCCAATTGGATATGCTTGCTGTGGACGATCTGGTGCGCGAAATTGCTCGGGCGCTGGTAGATGAGCCGGATGCGGTGGAAGTGGAAACTGTGAACCGCGAAGAGAACACTGTTCTGAGGCTGAAGGTTGCGCCGCAGGATGTGGGCAAGGTGATCGGCAAACAGGGGCGGACGGCGCGATCGGTGCGTACGATCCTGGGTGCGGTGAGCATGAAGGTCCATCACCGGTACACGCTGGACATCCTGGAAGAAGAGGACTAGCAGTCCGGAGCTGATTGCTCAGGGTGCTGACCGCTCGGGCGGCACTGGGATGACCACGGTTCGGGGCATTGTGACGGGGCGGATTGCTCCGGCTGGGTTTTGCTGGGAGTTCGTTGATGGCTGACCAGGTGAGTGGGCAGGCTTGGGTCTGGCTGGCTCGGATTCGCAAGGCTCAGGGTCGCAAAGGCGAGGTTCTGGCCGAAATTCTTACTGATTTTCCTGAAAAATTTGCGGAGCGTAAGCGGGTCTGGTTGCTTTCCGGGACGGGGCTTTCCGGAACTGGATCGGCTGGCGAAAGTGCGCGCGAAATGGTGCTCGATTCTTACTGGATGAACAAGGGGCAGGCGGGTGGGATTGTGCTCCATTTTACCGGGGTGGACTCGATTACCGAGGCGGAGATGCTGCGCGGCATGGTAGTGGCGATTCCGCGTGCGGAGCGGATGCCGTTGGGTGAGGATGAGGTCTATGTTGGCGATCTCATTGGATGCTCGCTTTTCGATGTTGCGGCGGATTCGGCGCGATGTATCGGCGTGATCGAGGATGTGGATCGGGATGCTGGGCCGGTGGCGCTGCTGGTGGTGAAAAGCGCAGGAGGTGCGGAGATTCTGGTGCCGTTTGCTAAGGCTTATCTGCGTCGGATTGATCCAGATGGGAAGCGTGTGGAGATGGCGCTGCCTGAGGGATTGGTTGAGGTGCAGGTTTCTACCGGTAGTTAAGCGGTTGCCATTGACCGTCGGCTGATTTGATGGCGAGGCTGATGGGTCGTGGTGGACCGCTGGATGGTACTGTGACTTCGACCCAGAGTTCCTGGCCCTTCTGGAGCGGGAAGGGCGATTTGGCGGTTTCTGAGAGGTAGAAATCGACTGGCGTCCAGAGAACGGCGTCATTGCACAGCGCGCTTTTACGCAGGGTAATCGACTGGCTATGCGCTTCTTCGTGCGATTTTGCGATGCGCAGCACGGCCAGCTGGCCGTTTTTAACTCCCACCATGACAGGGAGCTGGCCGGTGATGGTTCCCGTGTTTTCCGGATCAAAATAGGTCTGGTCGCCCGGTGGGACATTCGTATTTGTCTTCGCGATTGGGAGATTGATGCCGCAGGCGTCGATTTTGAGTTGGGTGCTGAGGTAGCGTCCGCGCATTATCATTGACGGGTCGTAGGCGACGGCGCTGGTCCAGACGCGGGGGCTGACGGAGCGGTCGAGCAGGTACTTGGCCGCGATAGACGAGACCAGGCCCAGTTGAATCACGAGGAGCGCGAGCGAGGTGCGGGCGAGGCTCATGCGGTCTCCGGCAGACCGGTGGATTCCGCAAAGCGGTCGATCAGGCGGCGGCGGGTTTTTTCGAGGAGCCAGCCGCCGGCGAGGAAGAGGATTCCGAGGCCGATGAGGCCGATGGAGCGGCCAACTTTGTCGAAGATGTCGCTGAAGTAGAAGAACATAACTACGACGGCAAACCCGGTCATACTGAGATTTACGAGTGCGCGGGAGGTGTTGCGTACGCCCCACCAGCTCATGAAGATTGCGAAGGCTGCTGTTAGCGCAAAGCCGGCGAGGTTCGGTGAATCGCTATAGAAGCGACGGTCGAACGGCGTCCAAAGAAGCCGGTTGCACCAGGGCAAGATTATCGCGAACAAGATCGCGGCGAGTACAGGAACCAGGCTTTCGCGACGACGGAACAAGGTGAAGAAGATCGGGACGGCAGCGATGACGCCCCAGTCCCAGATGCGGGCGCTGAGAGGCAGGAAGGTTGTGTGACCCGTCCAGGAGCGCCAGCTCCAAAACATCAAATCTGTGCCGACGAATGCGGCGATGGCTGCAGCGGTGAAGAGGATTCCGCGGACGGCTTTGCGGCGGGAACTAAGGAAGATTGTCAGATACAGGGTGGCCCAGACGATGAGGATTCGGCCGAGGTAGACTTCAGCCCCGACGTAGCCTTCGGCGGCGTAGGCTAGTTCGGAGATGAGCCAGGCGGGGAACAGGAGCAGGGTCAGGGTTTGCTGGGCCTGGTCGTGGAGGAGTGCCCAGCCGGCGAAGGCGGCGATGGCCCAGAGCAGGATGGCGGCTGGCCAATGCTCCTGCATGTTGAAGATCTGACCGACGAGGGCGATGGCTGCGCCCGTGGAGATGGTTCCCACGGCGTGGAGTGTGGTGGAGAGGCTGTGGAAATCGCTGCGGCTGATTGCGCCGCATAAGTGGAAGACGGATACCATCGCGAGGACGAGCGCGAAGCGGGCCAATGGGCTGATCTGGTCCCAGTGAGCGGAGACGAAGAGTACGACGCCGCAGGCGAGCAGGATGGCTCCCAGGATGAGTGCGATGAGGCCCTGCCAGCGGAGGCCAGTAGGCTTCTTTTCCGCTGCTTCGAGGGTGCGCATGCGGGCGATGAGGCCGGCGTCACTCTCGCGGTCGAGAATCCCGGCTGACTGCCAGCGTGCTAAATAGGTTTCCAGATCGGGCATAATGATTGGTCCTAAGTAGAGCATGGATGAGATAAATCTTGGAGCCCAAAATGCGTATATTCAAAGGAGTAACTAGGGTATTGGTGGTATTGACAGCGAATGCGATTTGAGATTCTTACGATTTTTCCGGAGATGTTTCGCGGGTTCTTTGAGCATGGAGTGGTAAGCCGTGCGCAGAAGAACGGACTGGTTGGGATTGGGGTCCGGGATCTTCGGGAATTTACCCATGATCGGCATCGGACGGTGGACGATCGGCCTTTTGGCGGCGGCGAAGGGATGGTGCTGAAGGCGGAGCCGCTGGCCGAAGGGTTGGCCGCGCTGGGAGTGGTTCCGGTGGCGGATCGGGACGATGCGACGCGATTGCGTGAGACCGTGGTCCTGCTTTCGGCGCAGGGACGGCCGTTTACGCAGACGGTGGCGCGGGAGTTGGCCGGGCTGGATCGCGTCGTGCTCATCTGTGGGCGGTATGAAGGTGTAGACGAGCGTGTGAATGAGATGTACTGCGACCGCGAGCTCTCGATTGGGGATTATGTGTTGAGCGGCGGGGAGCTGGCGGCTGCGGTGGTATTGGACGCAGTAATGCGGCTTGTGCCGGGGGTGTTGGGGAATGAGGCTTCGAGCGAGTTTGAGAGCTTTGGGGCCGGAGATGCGGCGATTACTTCTTCAGTAGATGTGGAGGGGGTTCCGCGGTCGCAGCATGGGGCGGGTGGGTTGCTGGATTATCCGCATTACACGCGGCCGGCCGAGTTTCGCGGGGTTGCTGTGCCGGAGGTGCTGATGGGTGGGGATCACGCGGCGGTGCGGAAATGGCGGCGGGAGCAGCAGTTGCGGAAGACGCTCAGGAACCGGCCGGATTTGCTGGCACAGGCTCAATTGAGTGCAGAGGACCGGAAGGTTCTTGAACGGCTGCGGGTTGAACTCGTGGACGAGATTTAGAGTGTATCCCTCAGCGGCTAAAGCCGCGCTGATTTCTGCTGGTCTATGTGCGGACTAAAGTCCGTACCCTTCAAATTCAGGATGTTTTGCCAATTCAAGGGATCATCCAGGGGAACCAGTAGGCCTGGGCGAAGGCGATGAGGCTGATGACGGCGGCGAGCAGGATGCTGTGCCAGAATGCCGAGCGGAGGATTTTGCCTTCCTGACCGATGAGGCCGACGGTGATGACCCCGACGGCGATGTTTTGCGGGGAGACCATCTTGCCTGCGACTGCTCCGGAGGAGTTGGTGACGGCGAGCAGGATGGGGTTTAGATGGAGCTGGTGAGCGGCGGCGACCTGGAGATTGCCGAAGAGAAGGTTGCTGGCGGTGTCGCTGCCGGTCAGGAAACAGGCGATCCAGCCGAGGAATCCGCTGAGGAGTGGGAATGCGGGACCGACGCGGGCGAAGGTTGCGCCCAGGGTGTAGGCCATTCCGGAATAGTTATAGAGATAGGCGAGTCCCACGATAGCCATGACGGTCATTGCGGGGATGCGCAACTGGCGAAAGGTTTTTGCGCCGGATATGAGGAACACTTTGCCGGGTACACGAAGGCAGAGCGCGGTGAGAATCGTGGCTGCGAGCACGGCCGTGCCGGGGCCGAGCGGCTGGAAGGTGTAGAGCGCGGCGTAGGGCTTTTGATAGAGGGTGATCAGAACCGCGTTGTGCAGGCTGGGGACTGGCAGGATGGACTGGGCCAAAGGCAGGAGCTTGAACCAGGACCATAGGATCACGACAACGGAGAGCATGACCCAGGGAAGCCATGCGGCGATGGATTCCCCTTGTGTCAATGGCGGGAATGGAGTTTCGGAAGGTACTGGCTCCAATACGCGGGCAGGTGAATTTGGCCCAAGCTCTATTGGAGGCCGGATTTTGAGGAATGTAACGGTCACCAAAATGGAGATGGAAGCTGCCAGCACATCGGTGATGTATGGACCCCAGAAGTTGGAGACGAGGAACTGGGTCAGGGCAAAGCTGAGGCCGGAGATGAGCGCAACTGGCCAGTTTTTGCGGAGTCCCTGGATGCCTGAGACAACGCAGATCAGGTAGGCGGGGAGCAGCAGCGACAGGAATGGGACCTGCCTGCCGGTCATGGCGGAGAGCTTCGCGAGGTCGAGTCCGGTGACTCCGGCGAGAGCGATGGTGGGGATGCCGAGTGCTCCGAAGGCGACTGGGGCGGTGTTGGCGATAAGTGCGACGAGGACGGCTCTGCGCGCGGGATGGCCGAGGCCAACGAGCAGACAGGCGGTGACGGCGACTGGTGCTCCGAAGCCGGCGGTGCCTTCGAGCAGCGCGCCGAAGCAGAAGGCTACGAGGACGGCCTGAATGCTGCTGTCGCGGGTGGCGTGCTGCTCCATCCAGCGGCGGAGGAGCTCGAATTTTCCTGTGTCCTGGGTGAGGTTGTAGAGCCAGAGGGCGGTGAAGACGATCCAGAGGATGGGCCAGAGAGCGTAGACGACGCCGTAGATGGCGCTCCACAGAACGAGGGACGCGGGCATGCGCCAGAGGAATAGCGCAAGAAGGATAGCGGATAGGAATCCGCAGAGGGAGGCGAAGAGGCCGCTCTTGCGGAGCGCGCCCATCAGGATGAGGACGACCACGAGCGGCAGGGAGGCTGCGAGCGCGGAGAGCGCAACAGAGTGGAGCGGGTCCAGAGGCTGGGGCCAGGGCGAGTTCATTGTGCTTTGAGCTGGAATGCGACGGGCAACCCATGCTAACGTATGCCGCGGGTTGAGAGGAAAGTTCTCTCCGGGATCGCGACAGAATGGAAAATGGAGCGGGATCGGCGGTGTAAATGATTATCGAAATGCGCACCTACAAGACGAAGCCGGGGAAACGCTCTGAGTTTCTGGAAGTGTTTCGGGCAAAGTCAGTGCCGGCGCATGAGGAGTTCGGGATGAAGATTCTGGGGCCATTTCTTTCGGTAGAAGACCCGGATGTGTTCTTTTTCATGCGGGGATTTCCCGATCTGGCGTCGCGGGAGCCGATGAAGGCGAAGTTTTATGAGGGCGAGCTCTGGAAAAGTGAGTTGGAGAATGTGTTGATGCCGATGCTGGAGAAGTATGACGTGGTCCTGGTGGACGATTCGGATGGGCGGATTCAGTGGTAAGTATGGGCGTGGAAGTGAATTCTCTGGTAAACTGAGAGTTCTGAATTCAACACTCAGCCTGCGAGATGCGTAGGCGAGCAGGAAAGTAGCAGAGCATGTCTATTCATCCCGTAATGCAGCGCTTGGCGGAGAAGCTGAAGCGTACCGATTTGCCGGAATTCAAGGCCGGTGACCAGATTCGCGTGCAGGTGAAGATCAAGGAAGGCGACAAAGAGCGTCTTCAGGCCTTCGAAGGACTCGTGATCGCCATCAAGAATGGTCCCGAGGGCAGCTTCACGGTACGCAAGATGAGCTTTGGCCAGGGTGTCGAGCGCATTTTCCCCTTCAACTCCAAGGTTGTGGACAAGGTGGAGAAGATTCGCAGCTACCGGGTTCGTCGCGCCAAGCTGTTCTACATTCGCGGATTGCGTGGTAAGGCTGCCCGCATGAAGGAAGTGGCGCGAGACCGGGCTTAGGTCTCCTCGCTCCTTTAGATTTCAGATTTTCGGAAGGCCTCGGCGTTTGCCGGGGCTTTTTCGCGTTTGCCCGAGTCTGAGTTCGGTAGCGGGGCAGTTTGAAAATAGACCGACCCTCAGGGGCTAAAGCCCTTTTATATTGCTGGGCTTAATGTACGGGCTAAAGCCCGTACCCTTCAGACTGACTCACCACACAGAGTTTTCCTCTTGGGGTGTTCTTATACTGGATGCATGGGAAGGCTGAGTGTCTCGAAGAAGGCTGCAGCGCCGGAGTGGGTCTGCGGGTGGGAGTTTGAGCGGGCGGCTCGGGCGGATGGCGCTCAGTGGATCGCGGGGGTGGATGAGGTTGGGCGCGGACCGCTCTTTGGGCCGGTGGTGGCTGCGGCGGTAATTCTGCCTGAAGGCTGCAGGCTACGAGGACTGACCGACTCGAAGAAGCTCAACGAGCGGGAACGGGAGCGATTTGACGAGCGCATTCGGGCCAAGGCAGTGGCATGGGCGATTGCCGAGGTGGATGTGGCGACGATCGACCGGATCAATATTCTGCAGGCTTCGCGGTTGGCGATGAGGCTGGCGGTTTCGCGGCTCGAACGGGAGCCGGATTGTTTGCTGATTGATGGAAATCAGCGGATCGAGTGGGACTGTTTTCAGCGGACCGTCGTCCAAGGAGATGAGCGGAGTCTTTCGATTGCCGCGGCGAGCGTGATTGCGAAGGTGTATCGGGATCGGATGATGTGTGAGCTGGACGGGCGGTTTCCGGGGTATGGCTTGGCGCGAAACAAGGGGTATGGTTCGGTTGAGCATCGGGCGGCTCTCAAACGTCTAGGAGTTACGGAGCTGCACCGGAGAAGTTTTGAACCGGTTGCACAGATTTGCGGTCAGGCTGGCTTCGAATTCACTCTGATGGGAGATTGAGCTATGGACGGATTGGCAATGGCCACGACGGCCGGCAGAATGGCCCTGACGTTATCGATATTTATGCTGCAGGGACTGAGGCGTCTGTTTCTCTGTCTGCTGCTGGGGTTCGAGCTGCTGTTTGTTTTTCGTTCCCTTTTTGACCTGCTTTCGGGCGGCTTCGAGAAGATGGTGGGCTGGTGGTGGCATTTGCAGGCGGCGAGTTCTCTTTCAGGGCGGGTATTCAGTTACTTTCATTGGGGCCGGTTTTTCATCGAAGAGACGCTTTTGCTGGCTGTTCTCTGGGGCTTGTGGTTCTTTGAAGGGCGGAGCCGGAGGGGATTAGGACGGTACGTGGCTGCGGCTTAGGAATTGCCTGATGTAACCCGGATTGAATGGATACAAAGTGCCTCATCCTTGACGCAATGCGCGTTAGGGATGGGGCACTGGCGTTTGTCGTGGATGGAAAGGGTCAGGCGGGGCGAATGACTGGGTTTCTTCGGGATTTCCACCAGTCGATGGCCGGACGGGCTAGGAAGAGGATGGCCATGATGATGGTGATCCAGAGCGGGGCGAGGACGCCGGTCTTGACTTGCCACCAGTAGTGCAGAATTCCCAGGCAGACAGCGATATAGACGAGTTTGTGGAGCTGGTTCCAGCGTTTGCCGCCCAGGCGGCGTATTGAGCCGGTGGTGGAAGTGAGCGCCAGCGGAACGAGCAGCAGCCATGCAGTGACGCCGGCGGTGATGAAGCGCCGTTTGGCGACGTCCTGAATGATCGTGTTCGGGTCGAAATAGGCGTAGAGGCCGATGTAGGCTACCAGATGGATTGAGGCGTAGAAAAAGGCGAAGAGGCCGAGGAGGCGGCGGAATTTGATGAGCCAGCTGAGCCGGGCGAAGAGCTTTCGCAAGGGTGTAATGGCGAGTGAGATGACGAGCAGATTCAGCGCCGTATTGCCGGTGGAGAACTCAATTCTGCCGGTGGGGTCGGGGCCGAGGTTGTTGGTGACGGCTCCGTAGGCGAGGATCGCAAGCGGGTAGAGGCAGGCGATCCAGGTCAGGACTTTCAGAGTGATCAGGATGGGTTTGTTCATGGCCCTTGGCGAAATGTGAGCGCTTCGAGTTTTGTGGTATCCCACCCTAGGCGCAGAAAACGCGCCAAGGATGGGGCACCCAGAGTTGTGGAATGGTCCGCTTCCTGGAGAACTTAGTAGTACTTGCGGAGGTCCATGCCGTTGTAGAGAGAGGCTACCTGGTCGCCGTAGCCGTTGAACATCAGCGTCGGGTGGCGTTGGGCGTAGAAGGGCTGGCCTATGCGGCGTTCGGTCTTCTGGCTCCAGCGAGGGTGGTCGACGTTGGGGTTGACGTTGGAGTAGAAGCCGTATTCATTGGCGGCTAGGTCATTCCAGGTCGTGGGGGGTTGTTTTTCCACGAACTTGATCTGGACGATGGATTTGGCGGACTTGAAGCCGTATTTCCAGGGGACGATGATGCGGACCGGGGCGCCGTCCTGTTTGGGGAGTTCGTCGTCGTAAAGGCCCATCGTCAAGAGTGTCAGGGGGTTCATCGCTTCGTCCATGCGCAAACCCTCGGAATAAGGCCAGAAGATCTGGCTTTCGCTCTGCCACTTCTCGACTTTCTTGTCGAAGTAGCTGAGGAACTGGACGTATTTGGCGTTGGAGAGAGGCTCGCACTCTTTGATGAGTTCGGACAGGGAGTAGCCGACCCAGGGAATGACCATGCTCCAGCCCTCGACGCAGCGGAAGCGGTAGGTGCGGTCTTCGAGCGGGCGGAGTTTGAGCAGAGAGTCGATGTCGAAGGTTTTGGGGCTTTTGACGAGGCCGGTGACCTTGATGGACCAGGGGCGTGTGGGCAACACCTGTGCGTTTTGGGCGGGCTGGTTCTTTTCGACGCCGAATTCGTAGAAATTGTTGTAGTGCGTGATGTCCTGGAGGCTGGTGAGCTCTTCGCCGGTGGTCGACAGCGGGCTTTTCACTGTCTGGAGCTTTCCTGCGGCGTGGACGGAGCCGGAGGGTGCGAGGATCTCGCCCAGGCGGTCGCTTGCGAGAGCGACTGCGCCAGCGGCGGCAGCGGCCGTGAGGAAGCTGCGCCGATTGAGCCATTTTTCTTTTGGAGTGATCTCGGAAGACGGAATATCGGAGCCAGAGAGCGAATTGGGTTTGCGGATCAGCATGGGGACCTCAGGGAACAGGGGCCAGGGAATAGGGAACAGGAAAGCCCCCTTTTTCCAAGGCTCGGAACACGTTCATTAGACTACGCGGATTGTGATCGCGTTACAGGAACGTCGAGCAGGAGCGGAAAGATTGCAGGAAAGGCTCAGGCAGGTAAAGGGGGAATCGAGGATGTCTTTTCGCCGGCGAGAAGGCGGTACAGAGTAGACCGGCTGATGCCTAACTGGCGCGCGGCGCGGAGCTTATTGCCGCGATTGAGATCGAGTACGAGTTTGAGATGGGACTGAATCGCTGCGTCGAGTGACAGGTTGCCGGGCGGTTCTGTTTGCGGCGACAAAATCGGGGCGGAAGATGCGGATGGAGCAGCTTCTCCGGGGATCAGGCGCGCGAGGTCCGTGGGCCGGATGATGCCGGAGGTTGAGTCGAGAACAGCGGATTCGATTACGGAGGCGAGTTCGCGGATATTGCCCGGCCAGGTGTGCTGGAGAAGGCGGGGCAGAGTTCCAGGGGCCAGTATGGCGGCTGGTTGCTGATAGCGGCGACAGACTCGGTCGATGAGCACTTGTGAGATGGGAGCAATGTCTTCGCGGTGGTCGCGCAGTGGCGGGATCGAGAAGCGGACGGCGGAGAGGCGGAAGGCGAGGTCAGGCAGGAACAGGCGTTGCCCGGCCAAAAGGCGCAATGGGCAGTGCGATGAGGCGAGGAGCAGGAAGTTCGGCAGGGCGTCAGCTTGCAGGGTTTTGACGAAGTTGAGGAGCAGGCCCTGACCGATGGGAGCGAGCAGGTCGACGCGATCAAGATAAAGAATGCCGGACATTTCGGTTGGATCGGTGTCGTTGGCCAGCCATTCGCGTGCATCGTGACGGCGAAAGGGAAGGTCGGCGCACTGCGAGAGGCGATGGATGGTCTGAGCGAGGAGGTATTTTCCAGTTCCGGCTTCGCCTTCCAGGGCAGCGAGCTGGAGCCGGGGAGCGGTGATTTCGGCCTGGAGCAGGAGGCGACGCAAGGGGGTGCTGACGCCGATGAACTGGGCGGACGCAAGGGGCGCGAATTGCCCAGAACCTGGGATGCCGGGGCGGTGTGGATTCGGCAGGTGGTTTGTCGAGAGAAATTGTGAGCCGTTGTCCATGAGAGCCGCACTTGCCGCCGATTTCAGGCGAAATTGAATGCCGTTAGCGGACGTATCGGCGAGGCTGGCGGGAACTTGAGAACAGGGAATAGGGATCAGGGAATAGAGGTGCGGACTTATTTCGGGAGTGGGATTACCCAGGTCTCAGAGTCGAGACCTGGGTAATCCTGAGCTGTGATTTGCGGTCGAATCGGGTTAGCGGAAGCGCTTGGAGGGTTCGTCGGAGGCGATTTCGCCATCGCGAATGTGGACGACGCGATGGGCGTATTCGGCGATGTCGGGCTCGTGGGTTACGAGAACGATGGTGTTTCCCTTGGCCTGAAGGTCGTCGAAAAGGGCCATGATCTCTACGCCGGTCTTGGAATCGAGATTGCCGGTGGGCTCGTCGGCGAGGATGATGGAGGGGCTGTTCACCAGGGCGCGGGCGATGGCGACGCGCTGGCGCTGACCGCCGGAGAGCTCGTTTGGCTTGTGGTTCATGCGCGCTTCGAGGTTGACGTTGCGCAAAGCGTCTTTAGCGCGCTCGATGCGTTCGGCGGCGGGTGTGCCGTTATAGATGAGCGGCAGTTCGACGTTGTGCAGGGCTGTGGCGCGGGCAAGCAGGTTGAAAGTTTGAAAGACGAAGCCGATTTCCTTGTTACGGATGCGGGCCAGTTCGTCGTCGTCCAGGGCGCTTACGAGCTGGTTGTTGAGCCAGTAGTTGCCTTTGGAGGGCGAATCGAGGCAGCCGATCAGGTTCATGAAGGTTGACTTGCCGGAGCCGGAGGGGCCCATGATGGCGACGTACTCATTGGCCTTGATCCTGAGCGAGATGCCGCGAAGGGCGCTGACCTGCTGCTCGGAGCCCATGTCGTAGGTCTTCCACAGGTCTTCGACGACTATCATGTCGCGCTGGGTTGAAGTGTCGGCGGCCGGCTCGATGGTGGTCATTGTTTTTGTTGCCATCCTGTCGATTCCTTCTCAGTGTAATGCCCGGTTCGGTTGAAGCTTTGACGTTCCCTCGCCAGTAACGGATTCTCCCCGTTCAGCTTGCCGGAGTTACTGCCGTGGGTTTGGCGACGTCGCGTTTGAGCAGCGCGCCGCTCTTGAGTGCGCGGAGGGTCTTGAACGGGCCGATTACGATCTCCTGGCCCTCCTGGATGCCGGAGAGGACCTCGATGTCGGTTGCGCCGGTGATTCCGGTCTTGACAGGAACGAAGACGGAACGCAGTTTGCCGTTGATGGTCTTGAGGACGTAGACGCCTTGTACGGGAGCGGCCGGTTTGTTGTTAGAAGAGGTAGTCGATGCGGCTAGTACGACCTTGCCGTTGGTATCCAATTGCTCGGGCACGGAGTTTGTGAGGGCCTGAATGGGCAGGGTGAGAATGCTGGACTTGCGTGCGGTGGTGATCTTGGCGGTGGTCGAGAGGCCCGGACGCAGATCCTTGTCAGGCGCGTCGAGGGTGATAACGACCTTAAAGTCTTTGGCCTCTTCGGTGCCTGTGGTGCTTTGCGATGTGGCCACGCCGGTGGAGCGCAGGATGGCCTGATCGCCGACGAGGGTCACGTGGCCTTTGAAGACGCGGCCGGGCAGGGCGTCCACGGTGACGTCGGCGGGCTGGCCAAGCTGGATGTTGACGATGTCGGTTTCGTCGACTTTGACCTCTGCGGTGATGACGCTCATGTCGGCGAGCGTCATCAGCGTGGAGCCTTCGGCGTTCTGGATGCCAACGACGACGGTTTCACCCTCGCGCACGGGAAGATTGGTCACGATGCCGTCGAAGGGTGCGACGGAGACAGTCTTGTCCAGAGCATCCATGTTGGAGCGGAGGGTGGCCTGGTTGTTGGTGACCTTGGCTTTGGCGGACTCCGTCTGGGCCTTTGCCTGGACCACGGCTGCGTTGCACTGCGACAGGGTGGCGACGGCGAGATCGTAGGCGGCTTTCTTAGCGTCAAAATCCTGCTTGGCCATAATGCCGCCCTTGTACAGGGCCTGGGCGCGCTCCCAATCCAGCCGTTTTTGCTCGAGATCGGCCTGGGCGTGTTCCACGTTGGCCTTGGCGGTTGCTTCGGCGGCGATATAGGAGGCGACGTCGGTCTTGGATGAGGCGATCATGGCCTGCTGGGCGTCTACGTTCGCCTCAGGCTGCACGTTCTCGACGCGGGCGAGGACCTGACCCTTGGTGACGTGGTCGCCTTCCTTCACTTCGAGGTGGGTGATTCGCCCGAAGGAGGTTGCGCCGACGTTGACGTAGGTTTTGGGCTTGATCTGACCGGTGCCGCTGACCACGGTCGCGAGGTCCTGCCGGACCACTTTGCCTGTGAGGACGCTGGTGTAGCCGGACTGGGCCTTCCAGACCATGAAGGACACAAGGCCCGCTATCACCAGGACCGCAAGAATGATGCCAATGACTTTTTTCATATCTCGATTGTGGTAAGGAAGTCTCCGCTCACAGTGTACGCAATGAATAGACTGAGGGTTCCCGGAAAAAGACAGGGAAATGGGGGACAGCCAAGGGTTAAGTGCGCCGGAGCGGCCTCTCGGTGAGCGGGATTCGCGGAATTTGGGCTTTCCGGTCGTCGAGGGGGTGACGTTTCTCCCACATAAGTGTCAAACAGGTACTCCAATCCTTGCCCGACCCCGCGCGCGACCGTAGAATAAGGGGATTGCAGGAGTAGGACAACCGTATGAAGCAGACTGTTCGAAGGACTTTTCGCGGGGCGGCAAGCAAGGCGTCGGTATTTGCAGTTGGAGTTGGTTTGCTTGGCTTTGCGCCGGCCTGGCTCCTGGGATCTGGCATGCCCGGCGGAGCGGGGTGGCAGGAGCCGGCTACGCCTGCGGTGGGAGCAAGCGCGCCGGCCGGGGCAGCCGCGGATGCGGGTTCGGACAGCGCACAGGATGCTTCGCGGAAGAAACTGGACAAGCCGGACGACGCCGATCCGCTGAAACGGCCGCTCTCGGATAAGCAGCGGTTTAGTCGCCAGAAGCAGTTGAAACAGGAGCTTTCCACTACCTACAAGACATGGCTGAACGAGGATGTGGTCTGGATCATCTCGGATGAGGAGAAGAAGGCGTTCAAGAACCTGAGCAACGATGAGGAGCGGGATGCTTTCATCGAACAGTTCTGGCTGCGCCGCAACCCCGATCCGGATTCGCAGGATAACGAGTTCCGTGAGGAGCACTACCGGCGCATTGCTTATGCGAATGAGCACTTTGCGGCGGGCAAGCCGGGTTGGAAGACCGACCGGGGCCACATCTATATCTCGTTCGGGAAGCCGGACTCGATCGATTCGCACCCCTCGGGCGGCAGCTACGAGCGGCCGATGGAAGAAGGCGGCGGCGAGACTTCGACGTTCCCGTTTGAGGTCTGGCATTACCGCTATCTTGAGGGCATCGGCGACAACATCGACCTGGAATTCGTCGATACCTGCCAGTGCGGTGATTACCACTTTACGATCGATCGATCGGAAAAGGATGCTCTGCTGCGCGTGCCAGGCGGCGGCGAAACGCTCTACGAGCAGATGGGCATGGCCAAGAAGGCCGATCGCTTCAAGGGCGGGATCGAGAACCTGGGCAACGGGCCGCTGTCGGCTGGCCAGGAAGGCAAGGAGTTCGACCGCATTGAGCTGGCGGCCAAGATCTTTGCTCCTCCTCCGGTCAAATTCAAGGATCTGGAGAGCTTCATCTCGGATCACAAGCTGCTCACCGGGCCGATCTTCCCGTTTGATGTCCGCACAGACTTTGTTCGCGTGACCGAGGATACGGTGCTGGTCCCGATCACCTTGCAGATCAAGAACAAAGACGTGACCTTCAGCACGAAGGACGGGGTTTCCAAGGGCGTCGTGAACATCCTGGGCAAAGTCTCGACGATCACGCACAAGCCGGTGCAGACATTCGAGGACACGGTGGAGATTACCGAACCTTCGGAGCTGCTTTCGCAGACGCTGGAGAAGCAGTCGGTTTACTGGAAGGCTCTGCCGCTGCGTCCGGGAGCGTACCGCGTCGATATCGGCATCAAGGACGTGAATAATCCGGATCACGTGGGAATTTACGCGCAGAGCATCAACGTGCCCAAGTATGACGACGAAAAGTTGGCGACCTCTTCGCTGATTCTGGCCGACAGCATGTATGCGGTTCCGAGCCAGACGATTGGAACGGGCAGCTTTATCATCGGCAACATGTATGTTCGTCCGCGCGTGAGCCCGAATCCGGCGACGCCGGTGAAGTTTACCCGCAGCCAGAAGCTGAATTTCTGGATGCAGGTTTATAACCTGGGCATCGATGACAAGACCAAGAGCAACGCGGCGACCGTGACTTATGAGATTCGCGATTCGGCGTCGGACAAGCTGCTTCTCGAAACGCACGAGGAATCGAAGGATCTGAGCGCGCACAGCGACCAGTTGACGATGGAGCGAAGCGTGGCTTTGGCAGGATTGCAGCCGGGCAAGTACAAGGTGACGATCCGGGTGAACGACGAAATCTCGAAACAGGAGATTGCGCAGTCAGCCCCTTTTGTCGTGGAATAGATGACACCCCCGAACGGTATGACCGGGCAATGGATCAGGTCGACCGAATTGATGCGCCACTTGAGGAGAAGTCTTTTATCGGAAAATGCCGGGTCGCAAACTGTTAACCCAAAACCGTGAAGAGTACTTTCCAACAACTCGTAACAGCGCGATACGTAGCGACGCAAATGCTAGTAGCGTTTTCTACGCTGGCCATCCTGGGGTGTCTAAGCTATTCCGAAGCCGCGTTCGGGGCGAGCACCGTCACAAGTGGAACTGTGGCGGGAGTGGTTTGTGACACTGCGGGGACGCCGCAGGTGGGGATTGCGGTCGAGCTGTTGCGCGGCGACTCGAGCCTTGCAGCCCGTGTATTCACTGACGGCAAAGGCAACTACAGCATAGCTTCGATACTGCCAGGCCAATATGCTCTGAAGGCGATGGGCGGCTCGTTCATTCCGACCCTGAAGCAGAATCTGCGTATTCGCGCCAATACCATTGTCAATTTGACCATGGAAAGCCTCTACGACCTGATGCAGTTTGCTCCGCAGATGCGCAGGGCGCGGCCTCGGGGCGACGAGGATTGGGCGTGGACGCTGCGAACGGCGGAGAGCCGTCCGTTGCTGCGCTGGCAGGAAGATGGTTCGCCGATTCTGGTGTGGGACGGCTCGGCTGAGACGAGGCGCGGCGCAGCGAGCAAGCGGCGTGTGCGCGTAATTACCACGGCAGGTGACAAGCGGTTTGGGTCTGGTTCGCAACAAATTTCGATGGCGATGCAGGAGGACACTTCCGCACGGCGCCGGATTGCTTTGAGCGCGGAGGCTGCTCCGGACGCTGCAGGGCTGATGGATGCGATGCTTGGTTTCCGACAGGAGATGGCGAACTCCGGGATGGGATCCAGTTCGGTGCAGACACTGGCGGCTGTGATGGTGGATCCGGAGGCGGGGTCGGGCAGTCAGCAAGGGCTTGAGGCGGTGGCGCTGCGTTCGTGGGAATCACTGCAACTGCTGGACAGCCTAGAGGCCGAGGCGGGATCTGACCAGGTTATGGCGCGAGTCGGCGATGGGTTTCAGAGCGGATCGGCGGTGTTTGCCGCTCTGCCGTTTGCCAGCGTGACGCTGCACCATGGACAGGGCGCGCTGGAATATAGGGTTGCCACGGCGCGGACGGCCGATCCCGAGGGTGGGGAGTCGCTTCCGGGGCAATGGCTGCCGGTGCTGAGTGAGCGCAATGGCGCACTGGTGCTAGAGCATGGGCTTCACCAGGAACTGGGTTGGTCGACCAGTGCGGGGCCTGCTGAGGTGCAGTTGGTGTTCTATGGGGACACGCTGGAGAATCCGATGATCGAGGGATTCGGCCACTTGAACGCGAGTGCGGATGCCGGTCAGTGGATGCTGGTCGATGGCGCGAGCGGGCTTCTGCGGACGGCGGGACCGAACTATTCGACGACTGGAATGCTGGCTTCGGTGGAAAGCCGGCTGCCGGGACACAATCGGGTCAAGCTGAGCTATGCCAGTGGCGACGCGCTGGTGATGCAGGCGACGACCAAGCCCGAGGATGTGGCGACTATTGTTCAGGGGGCGCACTCGCGCCGCGCACAGATGTATTCGATCGCCCTTTCGGGAACGGCGGAGGGGACTGGCACCCGCTGGCGGGCGAGCTACCGGTGGCAACCGGAATCGACGGTTACACAGGTGGCCCCGTTCGCGGTGGACGCCAGTGAGCCTTATCTGAATGTTTATATTCGCCAACCGATCTGGGTGAACCGGCAGGGGCCGGGAGGCGTTGAGGCTCAGGTGGATCTGCGCAACCTGCTGGCCGAGGGCTATCAACCCTTCCTGACAAGCGATGGGTCTCGCCTCTACTTCGCGCAGGCCCAGCGGTGCGTTCGGGGCGGCTTGGCGTTCACGTTCTGAGCGCCGTTTCTGGCCCAGATTGGATAGGAAAAAAGAATGTGGTAAACTCTTCAAGTGGACGGCGGATTCGGGCCGTTCGCGCTGAGGCTGGCCTCCCGGCTGCCTGCTTCATCCTTCCAAATGGACCTGTAGCTCAACTGGCAGAGCATTCGACTCTTAATCGACAGGTTGTGGGTTCGATTCCCACCGGGTCCACCATCTAATTCCCAAAATAAGTGGTTTTACTTGCGTTCCCGGTGGCGTTCTTGCGCTTTCAGCAATGGAACGTAAAACATGACGTGTGTCGATTTCCTGACTGCGGGGATTGATTGCATCCCGCCCCCGGAGTCGAGGCGGGTGTGCTGGTATGGGTTTCATTGACTGAAGGTTGGCTTTGCTCTGGATTCTCTGAAACCTACTTTGTCTTCAGCACGAGCACTGTTGCGATTGGATCGAGCGCCTGCACCGGTAGTGCGATGTCGATTCCGCCTGCGCTGTTTGTGATCTTGAGAGGCTTCTTCGATTTATCGGCGAGTAGATACGCGCTGGTGACCGTGCGCGGAAGCTTGTCGAGGTGGAAGCTGCCCTTGGGCCAACTGAAGAGTTCGATGTAGATGGCGTCGTCCGTGGTCGTAGAGCGCCAGTTCCATGTGGGGATGAACTTCGGCTTGCCTTCCTTGTCCTTTTCGGCTGTGCTGAAGCTGCCAGCTTCGCTGCCGAAGAGCGTCGCGTGCGTGCCGTAGATCGCTTCGCCGTTCACGGCGAGCCATTTGCCAACCTGCTGGAGCCGTTCGATCTCGGCGGGTGGAACATTGCCCTTAGAGTCAGGACCGATATTCAGCAGATAATTGCCGCCCTTGCTGGCGATGTCGATGAGGTTCCGCAGAAGCGTCTCCGTGGACTTGAAGTTGGTGTCGTAGGACTTATATCCCCAGGTGTCGTTCATGGTCATGCAGGCTTCCCAATCGCGTCCGGGATAGCCCTGGGCCGGAATGAATTGCTCCGGTGTTTCGGTGTCACCCTTGTAGCCGCCGCCGAGGCGGTTGTTCCAGATCAGGTTGGGGTGCTGATTAAGCAGAGCAACGATCTCGCCCGCCAGTGCAGGCGTCATGTCTGGCGTGGGCGTATCGAACCAGATGACCACGGGAAAGTCGCCATAGTTGGTGAGCAGTTCCTTCATCTGCGGAATCGCCTTGGTGTGGAGATAGGAAGCGAAGTCGCCGTCCTGTGAGGGGTCCCAGTGATGATTGGGCCGGTCATGATTGCCCCTCTTGTAGGCCGCGCCTCCGGGCGCTGTCCAGTCCTGGTCCTGCGAGTAATAAAAGCCGAGCTTGACGCCTTGCTTTCGGCATTCCTCAGCCAGTTCACGAAGAGGATCGCGATGGAAGGGCGTCGCCGCGACGATGTTGAAGGGATCTGCCTTTGAATCGAACATCGCGAAGCCATCGTGATGCTTTGCCGTGATGACGATGTACTTCATGCCGGCGGCCTTCGCCAGCGCAACGATGTCGTGTGCGCTGAATGCCGTTGGATTGAACTGGGAGGCGAGCGCCTTGTAGTCGGCGACCGGAATGGAGGCTGAGTTCATGATCCACTCGCCGATGCCGGGGATTTGTTTGCCGTTCCAGGTGCCGGCGGGAATGGAATAGAGTCCCCAGTGGATGAACATGCCGAAGCGGGCCTCGCGCCACCATGCCATGCGGGCGTCGCGCTGCGCGGCGGTTTCTGTATCCTGAATCGCGGCTACGGAATGATCCTGATTAGTGGCGATGCGATGGCCCTCTGTCTGTGCGGGCGAGTGGAGCGCGTGTGAGGCTAGCAGCAGAGCAACGGCCGCGACTGTGCAGCGATATGTCTTCAAGGTTCCTCCCGGTGGCCTGGCGATGGCGCGAGAATTATATATGAAATAGTTTGTTCACCAGCGGAACTGGCAAATTATCGAGAGAATCCGCAGAAGCGCGCGCGAAGATCGAAGGAAAGTCCTATTCAGGTGACGGGTCGGTCCTTCCTCCGTTTAGGATGTTGGGATATCACAGAGGCAACGGATGAGTATGACGGTCAAACGAGTGGCAAAGTCCGCTACGGGTGCAGCGAAGGCAGTGAAATATGCAACTCCAGCGCTGGACAAGGGGCTGGATATCATTGAGTATCTGGCTCACGATTCCGCGGGAGCGACGAAGAGTCAACTGGCTCGCGAATTGAACCGGACTGTCTCAGAGATATTTCGGATGCTCGTTTGCCTTGAGCGCCGAGGATACATCGCCCAGATAACGCAGGATCGTTACTCTCTGACGCTCAAGTTATTCAAGCTTGTGCAGGAGCATCCGCCGACCGAGCGCCTGATCGCGGATGCGTTGCCGATCATGCAAAGGCTCGCGCACGATACCGCTCAGTCCTGTCACATGGGGAGCATCGAGAGCGATCACGTTGTCATTCTGGCTCAAGTGAATGCGCCGTCCAATCAAGGGTTCTATGTGAAATTGGGCTCCACGGTTGACATCATGGATTCATCCAGCGGCTACGTGATCATGGCTCACCAGGACGCTGCGGAGCGTTTGCGCACGATCGACAATTGGAGACGCGAGACGGGGAAGAAGTCTCCTCGTAATCTGGCATTGCATCTTGATCGTCTGCGCAAGGTCGGATACGAGCGCCGTGCGAGCTATCTTGTGAAAGGCGTGATTAATATCAGCTTCCCGGTTTTTGATGATCGAGGCAGGCCTCTTGGCGCGATTACTGTCCCTTACATCGAACATCTTAGGGGTTCCTGCCGTGAGGCTGATGTGATCAAGGCGCTTCATCGGGCGGCGATGGATATTACGGCCGCCATCGGCGGTAAATATTCGAAGCCTGGTTCGAAACAAGCAATATCGAGGCGCAAAACAAGCGCAAGACAAGTTAGTTATTGAGGCTTGTTTGACGGCTCCAGAAGGCGGAGCGCCTTTTGAACGTCTTCGTCGCCGGGTGACAGTTTTTGTGCTGCGAGCAGTTCCACGCGGCCATTCTTGTAGTCGCCTGAGTGGCAATAGATCAGGCCCAGATCCTTGTGGAGCTGGGGGAGTACGCTGCATTTGCCGCAGGTCTCGATGGCCTCTTTGAGTTGCGACACGGCCTGCGGCCAGTCGTGTGCATCTGCGGATGCAAGCGCGAAGTTGCCCAATGTTTGAGCGCGATCCATGATGTGCTGCTGCGTTTGCAACTCCTGAAATCGCTCCTGAAGCCGCTTGGCCTCCTCCGGGTCTGATTTCATCAGCAGCCGGGAAAGGCTGTAGTAGGCTTCGTTGTATTGCGGACGGATCTCGATGGCTTTGCGCCAGCGCTCGATGGCTCCGGCAGTGTCGCCCTTGCGCTGCAGTTCCTGCCCCAGCATGAAGTCGGCCTCGGCGTTGTCCGGGTTTGCGGCGAGCGACTTCTCAAACTGGCGGATCGATTCGTCTGTGCCCCCTGCCTGCCTGGAGATCAAGCCCAGCAGATACCATGCATCGGCCGAGCTGGGATCAAGCCGCGTGGCCTCTTCCAGCTCCGGTTTTGCCTCGCTGTTTCGTTGCAGATCGAGAAGCACACGGCCCTTGTTGTAGTGCGCCACGGCGTTGCTGGTGTCCAGTTGAACGGCCTCGGAGAACTCCGCGAGTGCGTCTTTCAGATCGAACTGATCTGCCTCGGCGATGCCCAGGTTCAGATGGGAACCGGGCGATTTTGGATCCAGCTCCGTCACTTTACGAAAGTAAGTCAGCGCCTCGCTGGCCCTGTTCAGGCGCACCAGGACCATGCCGTAGGCGCTGAGCGCGCCGGTGTTGCGGGGATCAAGCTGTACTGCGTTTGCGAGCGTCTGGCCAGCCTCGGGAAACCTCGATTCGCTGGCCAGAATCAGGCCCAGATTGGCGAAGGCCTGACCGTACTGAGGATTGTTCTCTGTGGCCTGACGAAACAACTGCTCCGCCTCGGTGCTCTTGCCTAGCTGCCCGTAGAGAACGCCCAGGTTGTTTTGCGCTTCAGCATATTGCGGGTCCAGCTCGATTGCTTTCTTGAACTGCTTTTCGGCGTCTGTGGCCTGATTTGACGCGAGATCGAGCACCCCGAGTTGATTGTGGGGTGGAGCAAGCTGTGCATCCAGTTCCACCGCTTTTTGGAGCGCATCTCGCTCGCCGTTGTAGTCCGGCACGCGATCCAGAGCGAGGGCCAGGTTGTAGTAGGTGCGTGCGTTGCTGGGGTCTTTGGCAATCGCTTCGCGATATAGCTCGGCAGCCTTTTGCGGCTCTCCAGACTGCAAATCCTGATTGGCCTGGTTGGCCTTTACAGTGGCAGCGACCTGCTCTACACCTTCCTGCTTTTGCTGCTGGAAGCGGCTCAGTTCCTTGTCGGCTTCGTCCTTCAGTCCGAGCGCGCGAAGCACCGATGCAAGCTGATAAAGCGCCTTGCTTGAATCCGGATTGAGCTTCAACGCTGCTTCTAACTCGGGCCTCGCCTCGGCTGGCCGGTCGAGGTGGGCCAGAACGAAGCCGAGGTTGTAGCGGGCGTCGAAGTGATTTGGGTCGATGGCGACGGCCTTGCGCAGGAATTTCTCAGCTTCCGTGTTGTTGCCCAGCCCCTTTGCCACCACGCCGCTGAAGTACAGCGCGTCGAAATCGTGCGGCTTGCGCGACAGATAATCGCGAATCACTGGTGCGGCCGCATCGAACTGCGCAAGGACCACCAGCGCCTTGACGTATGACAGGCGCGCCACGTCGTCGGAGGGATCGAGCCGCATGGCCTCATGGAACTCCTCTGCTGCCTCGCCGTACCGGTCTTGCTGGGTGTAGACGATGCCCAGGTTTAAATGCGCCTCGGCATATGTCGGATGTTCTTTGACGATGGCTGATAGAGCTTTGAGTGCGTCGTCAAGATCACCGTTCTTCGAATACGCGACGGCCAGGTTCAGTTGCAGGACTTCATCCGGAGGTGCGCTCTTCAACTCCTCAATCGCGGCTTTATATCGCTTCTGGGCGATCAGCGCCTTGGTCAATCCATCCAACGCCTTGATTGACTTGGGGTCGACTTTCAGAACAGCCCGGAAGGCATCGATTGCCTCGTCCTGCCGATTCAATTCACTGAGCGAAGCCCCCAGAGGCAGAAGAATTTGGGGCGAGGCAGGTTTGAGGCTGGATGCGGTCTCGAGTTCATGGGCGGCGCGCTGGGGATTGCCGCTGCTGAACAGAGCGATGCCGAGATCGTAGTGGCTCTGCCACGACTTTGGATCAAGGTGAATCGCGGCTTCGAAATCGGAAAAGGCGCATGAGAACTGACGCCGAGCCGCGAACCAAGACCCCAGCGCTTCGTAGGCTCCGGGTGAAGGGCTTGCGGCGAGCGTCTGCTCCATGGGCGCGGGGCCTTTGCAGATGGACGCTTGCTGTGCGGCCGCGGAGAGCGGCGCTGCGCAGAGCAGGGTGAGCACCGGCTTCAAGATTCGCTTGTCGAGAAGCTCGGTCATACCCTGACGCAAAACCATGCTGGCTCCGTAACGCAATTTTTCGATGGTATTCACTCTAGCGCCTAGGATTTCGCTTGCCCTCCCGAGCCGTGCAATTCGCATGAACAGGATAGACCAGGAATCCCGCGCGGGCGAGGAGCCGATATTCTCCATCGCCGGTTCAGGGAGCGCGGAGGGTAGACGTGCATTGGCTCAGTAGGCCGAAGATTGTAATCTCCTAGCATGGAACGCTTGTCTCCTCTAAGTTGGGAAGTCGTAGAGGCCCAACTCGCATTTGTGCTAACTCAAGCTCCATTCGATCAACGCACAATCGACAACGCCCGGGATCTAGTGAGTATTTGTCGGGCTCGGTGTGCGCCTCCGAGAGCTGTAGCGAAGGGATACTGGGCCACTGTCTGCCTGTCATGGCCAATGTCGGAGGTAGAGGTCTTTTCTGATGGATTCGAGCTTTATCGCTTTCACGACAAACGTACTGATATCTCTGAGTTTCCTCGCCAACCAGGAGAACCGATACCAAAGACCCTGACTGACGAGATTTCCAAGCTTCCTCGAGAAGTGGGATAGTTGCGAAGCCGCTGCTGTTCGACCCGACGGCGGACATCTCAAACTGAGAAACTACTGGCAGGCGAGGATGCGGAAGCGGCTGCGTGTCCAATGCTACAATTCGCCTGAATATGGAGATACACCGTCTCGTTGCTGCGCCCGGCCGCATCCGTCTGTTGATTCTTCCCATCGCATTGTTCCTGAATCTGGCCATAAGCGGCTCATGTTATGCGCAAATGGGTGTGGCCACCGGAAACGGAACGGCCACGCCTGCCAAGCCGCTGCCGCCGGGAATGAAGCCCCCGGTGGTTCGCTTTGAAGACATTGCGGCTAAGGCTGGGTTGACTGGCGTGAACGTCTCCGGCGCGGCGAAGAACAAACAGTACATCGTCGAGACGACCGGGACTGGAGTGGCGATTTTCGACTACGACAACGATGGCTTGCCGGACATTCTTCTGGTCAATGGCGATCGCTTTCAGAAGGATGGTACTTCGCCGACCCCTTTGCTCTACCACAACCTCGGTAATTTCAAGTTTGAGGATGTCACCGCGAAGGCTGGGTTGGCTCACTCAGGCTGGGGGCAGGGAGTTTGCGCCGGGGATATCGATAACGACGGAAATGTCGACGTGTTCATGACGCAGTGGGGCCAGAACGTTCTTTACCGCAATCAGGGGAACGGCACCTTTCGCGATGAGACGGAGGCTCGTGGGCTTGGCATGGCTAAAACCCGCTGGAGCACGGGCTGCGCATTTCTGGACTTCAATCGGGACGGCGCCCTGGATCTCATGGTGGTGCACTATATCGAGTTCGATCCTGCCAAGACGCCGCATCCGGGAGAGAGATCGCAGTGCGAATGGAAGGGATTGCCGGTTATCTGCGGCCCGCGTGGCCTGCCTGGAGAGACGATCTCTCTGTATCAGAATGACGGGCACGGCCACTTCACCGACGTATCGGACCGAATGCACATTACGACCCCTAAGAATTACTACTGCTTTACGCCGCTGGTGGCGGATTTCGACAACGATGGCTGGCCCGACATCTTCGTCGCCTGCGATTCCACGGCGAGTCTTTACTTTCATAACCTGAAAGGAGAGCGCTTCGAGGAGATCGGGGTGCAGGCGGGAGTGGCGTACAACGACGAAGGCCGCGAGCAGGCAGGAATGGGCGTAGCGGCAGCAGATTTCGACCATAGCGGGCGATTCGATATCTTTAAGACCAACTTCGCCGATGATACGCATACTCTCTATCGCAACCAGGGAGATAACAACTTTACAGATGCAACGATCGACAGCGGCCTTGCGGTCAACACCAGATATTTGGGATGGGGTACTGCGGCGATCGATATCGACAACGATGGATGGCAGGATCTGATTCTGGCTAATGGTCATGTATATCCCGAAGTAGATTCCGGGCATACCGGCGAGACGTTTCAACAAAAGCGATTGGTCTACTGGAACCGTGGCGACAAGCAGTTCTATGATCTGTCTCCCATGGCTGGCAGCGGCATCGCAGAGGCACATTCGTCTCGCGGCCTGGCCACCGGAGATCTGAACAATGACGGCAACGAAGAGATTGTGATCGTCAACATGGGGGAAGCTCCGTCCCTGCTCAGGAACACTGCTCCATTGATGGGGCATTCAATCCTGATTCGTGCACTGACCGCAAGCAATCGCGATGCGATCGGGGCGCGCGTTACTGTGACTGCGAATGGTCAGAAGCAGATGGATGAAGTCCGCAGTGGCGGATCTTACATTTCGCAGAGCGATTTCCGGCTGCACTTTGGCCTCGGCAAGGCGACTTCGGCGGATCTGTCGGTCCGGTGGCTCGATGGGAAGACCGAGGCATTTTCCGGAGTCGCCGCAGGGCAGGTCGTGACTATCCAGGAGGGCAAAGGCATCGTCAAAAAACAGCCTTACGCGGTTCCGAAACCCTAGCAGAGGGTTACGGCTGCGGATTCTTTCCTTCGGCGCGGGCCAGCATTTTGCGCATGAAATCGTCCTGGGGGAAGATTTCGAGGTAGCGTTCGAGAGCGTCGTGCGCCTTTGCATATTGCTTTGTTTCGATCAGGCGGATCACCAGCATTTTCCGGATAACGGGATTGAATGGGTCCAGGGTGATCGACTGCTCGATCAGGGACAGCGCTTCCTCCGTTTGTCCTAGATGAGCGAGAGCGTCGGCTAGATCGGCATACGTGGTTGCTGCTGGCGTTCCCAACTGCAGGGCACGCCTGAGATGCACGACAGCGGTCTGAAAGTCTCCGCTCTTCAGGGACTTACGTCCTAGCGATGCCTGGACGAGCGGATCGTCCGGTTGTTTCTGCTCCAACTGGCCGAGAACTCGAAGATAGGGCGCGACGTATTCCGGGCTGCTTTCTGCAAGTTCTCCGTAAGCCGACAACAGGGATAGCAACGGAAGAGGGACTGACTCCTTTCCCGGAGCTGGATTGAGATGGATCAGGTCAGGCAGCGCTGTGGTTGTCTGGCGGAAGGTGATGTCTGGGAACGGTTCGTCTGGTGTCGCTACGATGCGGTGGTTGGTGGCGCTGGAGTGGGAGATGACCTGTATATCGCGCTTCGGCATATGGCAGCCGATGCAGTCGTTGACGGGTTTTCGCTGCATACGGGTGGCGATAGGCGCCTTGCAGCTTTGATCGGTATGACAAGTGAGGCATTTGCTGGCGAAATACGCGGAGGCCCCCTCGCGGGACGGCTCGACATGAGGATCGTGGCAGGTAATGCAGCTCATGCGGCCCTGGCTTGCGCGGTAGCACTTGCTCAGTGTCATGGAGTAATAGTGCTCGACATGGTTCGCAGACGGTGGTGATTCGCGCGTTGGCGGAACCAGCAGGATCGAGAGCGTGTCGTCGAGTGGAACTCCGGGGTGGACATCCTGATACGTCTTTCCTGGCTTGAGAACTCTCACATCGCCGGTCTGATGGCAGGCCATGCAGATGTTGTCGGCAAGGTAGGGAGTAAGGTTGGCTGGATTCACAATCCGGCTGATGAGAGGTTTCGCAGATGCGGATTTGGTTTCAGCCAGAGCACTCGTTTGGCGCATCGATTGCGCGTGATCGGCTCCGGGACCATGGCATCGTTCGCACCCAATGGCGAGCTCCGAGAAAGATTCACTCTCGAATTTTCCGTTGGTTCCGGCTACGGAATTTGGCCGGCCACTGTGACAGAAGATGCAGCCGGGCGTGATCGGGCGGTTGAATCCCAGATCGGTGAACTCATATCCGGGCGTTGGCAACCAGTTCCTCGGCTTGGAATAGAACGAGAGAGGTGCCTGAAAGAGGAAGTTGTCCTTGCGGACAATGGCCCCGAATCCATTCATGCCCGCTCCGATGATCCACTCGATCTGGTGGGTGTCTCGAAAGCTCTCCTTCCCGTCTGCGTCGGTTCCGGATTCGGTCTGATAGAGCTTTCCCTCTTGGGAGTAGACCTCAAAGCGCCGGTTGAGTCTCTCGTGGAGGAACGATGCGGAGGTTGGTATGTTTTCGAGAAATGCCGGTGTAACCAGGGACATAGAACGCCCCATGCTGGTTTGCGAATATCGCCGATAGATCTCCCCATGGCACCGCGCGCATGCCTGTGAGCCGATATAACCTTCCTCGGACTGCCCTGTATGAGCTGCGGAGGAGTCGTTCTGTCCCTGCGCCGGGCTTGCCCAGAACAGAAATGTCAGGGTGACGGGCAGAAACGCCGCCGATACTATCCGCCGTAGTTTCAGACAAGTACCTCGCCGAGGAGAAGCATCTTTCCAGCTCATGATCAGACCATGCTTCGATTCTCAACGAGTTTCACATGACTGGGACCAGTTTTCTTTGGGTTGAGGAGCGAGCCACCAGCGTCGGTTCAAGAATAATGGTCCGAGCGCGAGGTATCTGTTTGGATTCAATGAGGTTGAGGACCAATTCGGCGGCGCGCTGGCCGATCATCTGGCTCTGTTGGTCGATGCTCGAAAGCGCAACTCGAAGACAGTGGTTATTGGGCAGATTTCCGCAGCCGATCAGCGCGATGTCTTCTGGAATCCTCAGACCCGCTTCGAGGATGGTACTCATCGCTCCAATGGCGAGCGGATCGTTGAAGCAGAATACGCCGTCGGGCATCGGATCTCGTTCTAAAAGAAGCCGCATCGCCTCTGCGCCCTGCCGTGTCGTTTCCGTATCCACGTAGCTTCTGCGCACGACGTAGTCTTCCCGAAAGGGAATCCCGTGATGGCGCAGAGCCTGTTTGTAGCCTTCGAATCTGCCAATGCCCGTGCTGTTATCCTGCCCCCGAATGTGCGCCACGCGGCGGCAGCCCATATCGATGAGATGCTCCGTCGCCAAGCGTCCGGCCTTCTCGTCATTGATGCCGACGAAATTAGCGGTCAGGCCGGTGAGGTCGCGATCAATGAGCACGTAGGGCTGAGCCTTGCTGTCCATTCTCTCGAACTGCTCGAGATTCGCCCCGGAGGAGGCAATGATGAGCGCGTCCAAACGGCGTCCCAGCAGCCGCGAAATTTCTTCTTTCTCGAGTTCCGGATCTTCCTCCGATGAGGACACGATCAGAGAATAGCCCTTGTCCCGGACTGACCTTGAGAGCGCCAAGGCAATTTCAGCGAAGAATGGGTGGAGCAGGCTGGGTGCAACAAGGCCAATCAGATAGCTGCGCCCGGTGACCAGGCTGCGCGCGAGGGAATTCGGCTGATAGTCCAACTCTTTGACTCGTTCGAGCACCCGCTGGCGGGTCGTCTCGCCAATATCAGGATGATCGCGCAAGACCTTGGAAACCGTGGCCTGGGAGAGACCTAGTTCCTTCGCTATGTCTTTCATTCTAATCGTCATTTCAAGAGAACTCCGGCTCTGCTCTTGAGCTTGCGCCCCAACCTCAAGCTTTAGAATCCCCGGGCGCAACCGCCAGACGATCCCAATTTCTCTGGTCGATTTCCGAGGCACGATTGAACGAAACTTTGACTCAAGCGGTCACTATAGCGAATTAGCTGGCAGAACTGCAACCGCCATCTTCAAAGTTTATTTCCGGGAACGAAGACCACTCTTGCCGGTTTTCGCGCTTCAGGATGAAAAGATAGTCCACCGAAAGTTGGATTTTTTCTCTTGACAATCGCCGTTCGTTTTGGCTAAAAGTTGATCGCCCCACCTAAGTATACGGAATAGTCACCGTATTCGTAACTTCGAAAAAACCGGATGGGTGAACGGTCACCGAACGACACTTTTTTGAGACCAACGACGCTCTGAGAGAGGTTTCCCATGCAAGATCGTACAAAGGGTTTTCTACGGCAGGCCGGGAGTGTGTTTCCCGGACTGCGCCTGGTCAGTCTCCTCAGCCTTCTTTTCCTGCTGGTTGCGGGTTCGGCACGAGCTCAAGTCTCAACCGCCTCCGTGAACGGTGTGATCCGAGACCCCAAAGGGGCAGTGGTTGCCGGCGCAACCATCGTCCTGCAGAACACAGACACCTCGGTCGAGCACACTTCGATCACGAATAACGCCGGCGAATACGTAATTCTCAACGTCAGTCCGGGTAGATACACCATCCAGGCCAACGCCAATGGTTTTAATCCGCAAAAGACCGATGCCTTTGTCCTCACCGTCGATCAAACTGCGACCTTTGATTTTTCCCTGACCATTGGTACAGCGACGCAGGTGGTCACGGTCGATGCAACCACCTCGGCCCAACTGGATGTATCCAGCGCCAGCCTGGGTACGGTGATCGAGACCAAGCAGGTCAACGATCTCCCTCTGAATGGCCGTAACTTCACCGCGCTTCTTTCGCTCACTCCCGGCGTGGTTCCCATCATGGTCGGGCAGAATTCGGGAATGAACGGGAATGGCGGCTTTGGCGCTGCTGTCGCTATCGGATCGGATTACTCTTTCCCCGCGATCAACGGGCAGACCGGCCGCAGCAACTTCTTTCTGATGGACGGCTTGTATAACTACGGGTCGATCGAAAGCACGTATGCAGTTGCGCCGATTATCGACGCCATTCAGGAATTCAAGGTGGTTTCGCACACCGATAGTGCGGAGTTCGGCGGGGTGCTCGGCGGCGTGGTCAATGTGGTCACCAAGAGCGGCACCAATGAGCTTCACGGAACGGCATGGGAATACATCCGCAATACGGCCTTTGATGCAAAGAACTACTTCCTGCCAGTGGGCACCCCTAAGGCCTTCTATCATCAGAACCAGTTTGGCGCCTCGGGCGGCGGACCTGTCGTGATTCCCAAGCTCTATCACGGCAAGAACAAGACCTTTTTCTTCGGCGCATATCAGGGATACCGGTATTCAACGCCAAGCAATAATGAGTTGCTGGTGCCAACCGCGGCGGAGTTGGCCGGCAATGAGGCGGACAATCAGCAACTACCGATCTACAATCCCTTTGATACAACATGCGTTGCGACTTCCGGTGACCCCTGCGGCACTTTCTCGCGTCCGGCGTTTGCGGGCAACCAGATTCCCTCCAACCTGATTAACCCAGCCATGGTCGCCTGGGCAAAGTTTGTCTTCCCGGCGGCAGGTCCTTGTTTGAAGCTGGAGACGAGCGGCTTTTGCGCAGCTAACGCTCTCGATACCACCCCGACAACTCAGGTCCAGAATGAATTCAATGTCCGCGGTGACCAGAATTTTGGAGCAAGGGATTCGGCGTGGTTCCGCTATAGCTTTATCAACAGCACGGTCAACCAATCTGGAGGACTGCCAGGTCTACCGACTCACCACATTATTGACGCGCGCGACTGGGGCGGCAGCTACGTCCACATCTTCAGCCCGACCCGCATTGGGCAGATACAATTTGCACGCGCAACCGTTGTCGACGACTCCACTACGCGCTTTACAGCCTCGACGGCGGATGTTCTCAGTACTGTTGGCTTTTCAAGCGGCTTCGTGAGCGGCTTTGCCGCGGCTCACGGAGGTTCCTTGCTCCCAGGTCCGGGTGTCAGCGGATTTGCGAACGGAAGCGAAAGCATTGACGACACCCCCAAGGCCACCGACACCGATGAACTGCGTGGCACTTTTACGGAAATCCGCGGAAGCCACGAAATCAAGTTTGGCATCGGATTCGATACCGCCAACTTTGCCAGTCCGCTGGCCCAAATTGGAATGGGCTTTGGATCTGTGCAAACAGCCGATCCCGAGCTTTCTACCCCCACGGGTGACGCCCTTTCCTCCTTTCTGCTGAACGTTCCCAATAGCGGAGCCAGTCGCCGCGACGTGAATGAGCAGGAGCGGCCCGGCGGTCTCCTGAGCGCCTTCCTCCAGGATTCCTGGAAGACAACGCGTCGACTCACTTTGAATTTTGGATTGCGTTACGACTATCCCTTCCTGCCGAGGTATGGAACCGCCGCAACCGTAGGCCAGCATGGAGGGCCCGAAACCGGCGATATGGATTGGGATACCGGTAATTTCATCGTGCAGCAGTTGCCCCCTCTCTGCGCAGTTCGAGGCTATGCGCCCTGTATCCCTGGAACGGGACTGCCGGCCCATGTGATCGTAAGCCAGAATGGAAAGATCACCCACAACGTCCATACCAACTACGGGCCACGGGTGGGCTTTGCCTACAAAGTCGATGAGAAAACAGTAGTCCACGGCGCTTTCGGAATCGTCTACGATGACTGGGCTGCGGTAACTCAAATGGCCCAGAATTTTGAGGGTTCCTGGCCCGATATCGGGCAGGAGATCGCAGGCTCCCTTACCAATGTTCCAACCTCCACCCAGCTTACGCCGACTGTGACCGCGCAGAATCCGTTTGCGGCGAGCGGAAACGCACTCTTCCCGCCTGCGACACCATTCGGCAGTAACCAGTGGTACTTTGATCCTCACATCAAGAACCCCTATTCCGAGCAGTGGAACTTCGGTGTGCAGCGGCAGTTGAGTGGTTCCCTGGCATTGCGGGTGGATTACGTCGGGTCCACGACGCATCGCGCCAACGTCGGAGGCTTGTATAACACGGCGCTCACGCCGGGTCCCGGAGATACACAACCGAGAGAGCCTTATCCCTACAGCATTCCGACTTTCTACGACCACAGTGTCGGCACAGGCAGCTACAACGCCCTCCAGGTGCAATTGGACAAGCGCTATACCAGCGGCTTCTCGTACCAGGTAGCCTATACATGGGCCAAGTCGTTGACGGTAGACGACGGCTGGTTTGGCATCGAGGGGCAAGTGCCGCAGAATCCGTACGATCCGCTGGCTTCCCGTGGGCCGTCCTCGACCAATATTCCCAATTTGTTTGTTGCGAATGGTCTCTATGCCGTCCCTGTCGGCCCCGGCCAGAGGTTTTCAACGGGCAACCGGATAGCCGACTACATACTCGGTAACTGGCAACTGAACGAGATATTCACCTGGCGCAATGGGCAGAACTTTACTGTGCTCGACGAAACGGATCAAGCCAATACTGGAAACAGTGCTTCCTATGAGCGCGCCAATGTAGTGGGAGATGTCCACAGGAGCCCACACACCCAAGCTGAATGGTTCAATACGGCAGCCTACGCGGTCCCTGCGCTATATACGTATGGAAACGGGGGCACCAATACGCAGCAGGATCAAAGGTGGATCAATCTCGATTCCTCGGTCATCCGATCGTTCCCCATATGGCACGAGAAGCAATTCGAATTTCGCGCAGAAGCCTTCAACGTCTTCAACCATCCGATCTTTGGCCAGCCTGGCAACGATATCAACAACCCCAAAAACTTCGGTCAGATTGGCACCAGTCAGGCGAATAGTAATCGACAACTTCAGTTGAGCGGCAAGATCGTATTCTGAGCCAGCCGGAGCATCGCTCCGGTCACAATCGGCAATCATGCGCGGTCGACCGTCCCCGGTTGACCGCGCGCAATATCTTAGCTTGATAGATCGTCGCAGATTCGCAACCACTTTCATGCACGTTCGTTAGAGTCCTACGGAGATACCCAGAGGAGGGTGATAAGCCATGGATCGAATAAGTCAAATAGAAGATATCGATCAAATGAATCAAGACTCGATGACACAAGGCTTACTTACGCGCCGCAACATCCTGAAAGGAACTGGTGCAGCCATGCTGGCCATTGCTGCAACAAGCGCTCCTGGAGTGACCGCAATGGCGTCTGCACAGGACACCAAGAGCTCAACGCCGGAACCGGGAGAGGGGACTCGTGCGCAACGCCTGGTCTGGTGGAGGGCCTCGCGCTTCGGTATGTTCATCCACTTTGGCGTGTACAGCACAATTGGGCGGCATGAGTGGGAGATGGAGGATGAAGCCATCCCGGTGGCGGAATATGCGCCTCATGCGGTGACGTTTCATCCCCGAGCGGGTTCACCGGCTGCATGGGCCAAGTTGGCCAAGCAGGCAGGCATGCGGTACATGGTGCTGACCACCAAGCATCATGAGGGATTTTGCAATTTCGATACGAAGTTGACCAATTACAACGCCGCGAAGCAAGGTCCGGGACGGGACGTGGTGCGCGAATACGTCGAGGCCGCGCGTGCTGAGGGTTTGCGCGTAGGTTTCTATTACTCGCTCATGGACTGGCATCATCCCGATGGTGCGAAGTGTGCAACGGATGAAGAGGCGCGCAAGCGGTTTGTGGAATATACGCACGGACTCATTCGCGAGTTGTTGACGAACTACGGGAAGATCGATGTGCTGTGGTATGACGTCGCGTGGCCCCTGGATGCGAATGGCTGGGAGTCCATTCGGATGAACAAGATGATCTTTGAACTGCAGCCGGAGATTGTGGTGAACAATCGCAACAAGCTCACGGGAGATTTCTCGACGCCGGAACAAAGAATCGTTGCGGAGACTGGCGGGCGCGCTTGGGAGTCCTGCATGACGATGAATGATAGCTGGGGCTATCAGGCGGCGGACGACAACTGGAAGAACTCCCGGATTATCCTGCGCAACCTGATTACTTGTGCGCGCGACGATGGCAATTATCTGCTAAATATCGGCCCCAAGCCGGACGGCTCCATTCCGGAGCCGAGCGTTCGTGCTCTGCGCGAAGTGGGGGAATGGCTGCAAACCAATGGCCATACGATTTACGAAACCGATATCTGCCAGGTGCGCCGCTCCAACTACGCTAGCTTCACACGCAAGGGCAACACGCTCTACATGCACGTACATTTCTGGCCCGGTGAGTATGTGGCTATCTCTGGTCTGCGGGTCAAGGTAAAGGCAGCTAAGCTGGTCAAGACTGGAGAAGCCGTTGCATTGAGCCAGGATGAATTCCGGGTGCGTTTTACCGGGCTGCCGATGGAGGCTCCGGATTATCCGCTGACAACCATCGCCATCGAATGTGACTCGGAACCGCATCAGGACACCGACTATGTGCGAGTGAACAAACCGCGCATGGGTGTTTAAAACGATTCTTCGACTCTAGGATTGGGTAGTTACGTATACCGCAGCCGTGAGCTAATAGGTCTTAAGTGCAATCACAGAAACGTTAGGATCGGGCGCTTTCGAGGGGAGATCGATTATTAGTTTCCCCTCGGTCTGATGAAAGGTCAAAGGCATCCCATTTGCCAGCAGGCGAGCGGAAAGGACTCTTGCCTCGATGCCTGGAATCTCGCAGGCCGCAGTTGGCCAATCGAACAGGTGCACATATATCGACTTGTCATTCGCGGTCGTGCGCAAACCTGCGATGCCCTGAATCGGTCCATAGGTGGTGTCATAGATCGAGTCGCCATTGAGGGTGAGCCAATCTCCGATGGCTCGCAACCGTTGCTGAAATTCCGGCTGGATCTGACCGTCCGGTTGAGGCCCGACGTTTAGAAGAAAATTGCCCCCGCGACTTGCCACTTCAACGAGGCTTCGAATCAGCGTCTGCTCTGACTTGAATTCGTGATCGTTCTTGTTGTAGGCCCAAGTGTTGTTGATAGTCATGCAGGTTTCCCATAGCCTGAAGTCTTCGGGCCTCGGGACTGTATTCTTCAGACGCTTGGAGACCTCCGGGTCGATGCCGGTAAGCTGAATGCCCTTGGTCGGAATGGCGGTGGGGATGAACTGCTCCGGGGTCTCGTAGTCGGCATCGACTCCAATCCGGTCGTTGACAAGCGTCGCAGGCTGCATCTCATGGATCATTTCCAGCACCTGAGCGCCGTTGTACTTCTTCTGGTCGTTGAGGCCGTCGAACCAGATGAGGGCTGCGGGACCGTAGCGGGTCAGTAACTCTGTCAGTTGCAATTGCATGTACTGGAGATAGGTGGGCCATTCCGGACGCTGAGGTTCGCCGTGCCAGTTTTCCGCAGCCAGTTTTGTCGTATCGCGGAATCCTGGGTGGTGCATGTCCGGCGGTGAGTAGTAGAAACCGAGAGGCATACCGTCTTCGCCACAGGCTTTGGCCAGTTGAGCGACGATGTCTCTGCCGTAGGGCGTGTTGGTGATCTTGTAGTCCGTGTATGCGGAGTCGAACATGCAGAATCCGTCATGGTGCTTGGTGGTGAACACCATGTATTCCTGACCCGCCAACCGCGCCAGATCGACAAAAGCGTGGGGATCAAATTTCACTGGATTAAAGGTCTGTGGCAGAGCTCGGTATGCGGCCTCAGTGATCTCTCCGGGCTTGGGTCGCATGATGGGCCAGGAAGCTTCGACGCTGGCCTGGGAGTACGGCCCCCAATGGATGAACATCCCGAATTTAGCTTTGCGATACCAGCTTGTTCGGTCGTCGGCCAAGGCCTCTGCCCAACCCGGACCGGGCAAAAGCGGGAGACAGGAAGCCGTCAATGCAAGTCTGAGAAACTCGCGACGATCACGAATATAAGCGCTCATATTCGGAATACATTATTGATCGAAAGAAGCGGATGTCAAGAGCGATTTTCCTAAAATATCGCGGGTATTCGTGCAAATTGTTCGCTCTGGCGAACTGTGTCGAGTTCTTTATATAAGTGCTTAAATTTGACACGGTTTTGCATGCAGAATCATGCTGTTCAGTCCAGGTGGAAGACTTCTTCCATGTCTGCCCACCATTCTCCGCTCTTTCGCGTCTCCAGGGGATCCTGTAGAGGCTCGATCACTGCCCACCACTCCTGGGTTTTGGTGTGTGCAGCCATCTTCGCCCAATCCGCTTTCAGATCGCTGCCGTGATATTCAAAGTAGGTGAAGAGCAGGTTGTCTTTAAGGTAGATGGAGTAGTTTCGGAGGTTGCATTCCAGAATCTTGTCCAATACCTCTGGCCATGCAGCCGCGTGATACTTCCGGTAAGCATCGGCGCTGCCCGGCTTGAGTCGGATTACCATCCCGAATCGCTTCATCTTCTCGACCTCCTTCCGATCTTTCCCGGCTCGATTATCTGTCCTGTGGAGAGTAGATCAGCGAAGTGGCAATATGCAAGTGCTTAAATTTACCCTTGACTGAGAATAGCTGGGCCAAATACGATCGCACTTCCTGATTTGAGTGCTTGACGATGCCTACTACATCCTCACTTACGAGCGAAGGCCTGGTGAAGCATAACCTCGCGGAACGATTGCGCCAGGAGATCATGAGCGGATCGTTGCAGCCAGGTATGAGGATTGTTGAAGGCAAGTGGGCGTCGAAATTTGGTGTGGCGCAGGGTTCCATCCGCGAGGCGATCAACATTCTCGCGCAGGCGGGCTTTGTAACCAAGGCTTCCGGACGCAGTGCGCGGGTCATCCATCTGAGCGAAGACGATGTAGCCCACATCTACCAACTTCGCGGCGCAATTGAGGGATTGGCCGCGCGCCTTGCGGCCGCAACGCAGCCTGATTTGAAGGTTCTGCAGGCCACTCTGGATGTGATGCGGGAGATGGCCAGCGCCGGAAATCTGGACGGCCTTCTCGATTGCGATTCCCTTTACCATCTTGAACTCTGTGAACTGTCTCGCAACCCCTTCCTGATGGAACATGCTCGAAGGATACTTCTTCCGTTTTTTGCGTTTGTCCGCATGCGCGTGGTGGCAAGCGGCCAGGAGACGTCGGCCTGGGGCAAAGATCTCGAAGCGCATCAACGAATCATCGATCTGTTGCAGGAGGGTGAAGGCGAAGTTGCGGAGCAGTACGTAAAAAGAGCGATGGAACGATTCGCAAAGACGGCTTATGACAACTGGGAAAAGCGTACCTCACATGCCGGGTGATCTTTCGGAGAAGGTGATTGTGTTGACCGGCGGCGCGGATGGTATCGGCCGCGAGTGCGCTCTGGCCTATGCGCGCGAAGGCGCCACTGTCGCTATTCTCGACCGGGATCTGGAGACCGCATTGCGCACCGCATCGGAAGCCGGCGGCGACAGTATAGCGCTCCATGCGGATGTGTCCGATGGCGATGCTCTGCGTGCCGCCATTGACGCAGTGCTGAAGCGGTTTGGGCGCATCGACTCCGTGCATAACAATGCCGGGATTGCGAGCCCGTCGAAGCCGCTCCACGAAACATCGGAGCGGGAATGGGACGACCTGCAGCGCATTAATGTGAAGTCTGTTTTCTGGACGACGAAGTATGCGTTTGAGGCTCTGGTGGCGAGCAAAGGAGCGATCCTGAATACTGCCAGCATGGTTGGCCTCATTGGACAGCAGGATCATGCGGCTTACGTGGCAAGCAAGGGAGCCATGATTTCGCTTACCAAGGCCATGGCCGCAGATTACGCTCGGTATTCCATTCGCGTGAATGCTGTGTGTCCCGCTGGAGTATGGACGCCGATGCTCGAACGGTGGTGTGCGGAACAGCCCGACCCCAGCTCCATTCGTCAGTATCTCGATGATATTCACCTGCTCGGTTCGTGTCCCCACGGAGATGTGATCGCGGATGCGGCGGTTTTCCTTCTTTCGTCTAAAGCACGGTTCATCACCGGCTGCATCCTGCCGGTGAGCGGTGGAGCAGAGCTGGGTTACAGGAGATAGGGTGAGGCTTAAAGATGCCTGATTGCATAATTCAACGCGCTTCAACTGTCGACGCTCGCTTTGCGCTTCCGCCGGGCGCAGGCACCGATTCGGTTCACACGAACTCGGAGTACTGCATGGCGATCACCCGGTTAGAAAGTGACCGGCAGTTATCGGGAACGGGAATTGCGCTTACGCTCGGGGATGGAAACAGGCTGGTATGCGAAGCGATCGACATGCTTGCCAGAACGCTTGTGGGCAGGGAAATCAACGAGCTGATGTCGGAGTTCGGAAAGTTCTCTCGCGGGCTCGCGGACGATCCGTCTCTTCGCTGGCTTGGTCCCCACAAGGGTGTGGTTCACCTGGCGCTCGCTTCGATCACGAATGCGTGCTTCGATCTATGGGCGAAGAGCCGCGGAGTGCCGTTGTGGAAACTGCTTCTCGACCTGACGCCTGAGGAGGTTGTTGCGACGCTGGATCTTAGCTTCGTTGAGGACGCATTAAGCGAGGAAGATGCTCTCGGGATTCTGCGGTCACATCTTTCAACTCGCGGCATTCGTGAACCAATCTTGGAATCTGGATATCCAGGGTATGACACCTCGGTTGGATGGATGGCGTATGACGACCAGAAAGTGCGCGAACTCACCGCGCGTGCCATCGAGCGTGGATTCCGCGCCTTCAAGCTAAAGGTCGGATCAGCGGATGAATCGCGCGATCTGCGCCGGGCCGAGATGCTACGCGGCGTTGTTGGCGATTCGGGCATCCTGATGTTCGATGCGAACCAGCATTGGAACTATGCCGAAGCGAGCCGAATGTGTCGCGAACTTGCCCGGTTCAAGCCGCTGTGGATCGAGGAGCCGACGCACCCGGACGATGTCCATGTGCATGCAGTTCTCTCGCGTGAGATTGCGCCTGTGAAAATTGCCGCGGGTGAGCACATACCGAACCGCGTCCTCTTCAAGAACTTCTTTCGCTACGGAGGCTTGCATTTCGTTCAGGCAGATTGCACCAGGCTCGCAGGTGTGAGCGAGTTTCTCACTGTCAGCCTGATGGCAAAGAAATATGAGCTGCCAATCGTGCCTCACGTCGGAGATATGGGGCAGTTGCATCAGCATCTGGTCCTTTTCAATCACATTGCGCTCGATCACGAAGCTGTTTTTCTGGAGCACATTCCGCATCTCAAGGAGCACTTTATCTTTCCAGCCCAGGTGAGTGGCGGCTTCTACAAGACGCCGCAGGAGCCGGGCGCGTCTACGGACATGAGGACGGTCACGACTTCGACCTCCAGCGAGAGCCGATAGATGGAGACATCGCTGCCGATAGGAATTGCACTCACGCTGCTTGCCGGGCTCATGTCGGGCAACTGCATGTTGCCGATGAAGTTCAATCGAGTTTGGAAGTGGGAGAACACCTGGCTGATCTTCAGTGTGGTCTCGCTGGTCATACTTCCATGGGCGCTCGCGCTGGGGCTGGTCGACCATCTTTTCGATACCTATCGTGCCTTGTCACTGGTTCAGATCGCCGTCCCTTTTCTCTTTGGAGTGGGATGGGGGATTGCCCAGGTGCTATTCGGCATTTCGGTTCATCGTCTGGGTCTCGGACTCGCCTACGCAATTATTGTCGGACTGGGCGCTCTGCTTGGAACACTGGTTCCGTTGTTTGTTCAGCATCGTTCGCAGGTGGGTGGGCGTGAAATCGTCGAGATTCTTTCGGGCGTTGCCATGATGCTGGTTGGGATCGGTCTATCCACATGGGGCGGCCAGATTCGGGAGAGCAGAGAGCGCAAGATTCACGGAGATCCGCAATCGAAGCCTGCGAACGCATATTATGCTGCCGTCCTACTCGCGATCCTGTGTGGCGTGATGGCGCCCATGCTCAATTTCTCTTTTGCCTTCGGCCAGGACATTGCGCATCAGGCCGTGCGCCTTGGCAACCCTGAATTGCGTGCGGCTTACGCTGTGTGGCCCGTCGGATTGACAGGCGGTTTCCTGCCGAACATTGCTTACAGCCTCTACTTGCTCCGGAAGAACCGAAGCTGGCCGTTATTCAAATGGGCCTCAACGGATACCAGCTTACCGGTTCTTATGGGTGTGCTGTGGATGGGGGCGTTTGCGCTCTATGGTATGAGCGCGACCTATTTAGGCTCCCTTGGAACCTCGATCGGGTGGGGACTTTTTCAGATCTTTATGATCATGACAGCAACCTTGTCCGGCGTGCTCACAGGGGAGTGGAAGAATGCTCCGCGCACCTCCGTTCTGCTGCTGGTGTTGGGTTTCTCCTGCTTAACCGCCGCCACAGCATTGCTGGCGGCGGGGAATCATTGAGCGCGATTCTTAACGGCGATTCAGCTTTAATGCGATGGTGTTTCGTCGGCGAGGGCCGGCAGGTTGACCCGCTTGAGCACCGCAACGAATTTCGGATTGCTGCGCAGGGGGGCCCAGACGCGGTCGGCATTGAGATAGATCAACGCTCCGGCATGTTCGTCGCAGGCTTTGTCGAGCCAATTGAGAGCTGATTCGGAGTCATTTAAGGCTGCATAGACAGCGGCGATCTCTGCCGCGGAGATGTACCGTTCGGTCGAGGCCTGCACGAGACCGGGAAGTATCTTGCGCGCCTCGGCCTCGCGATGGGTTAGCGCATAGCATCGCGCGAGGTAGGCGCTGGCGACCGGATCGCCATGCGATAAGTCGACGCCTTTTTCGAACTCCGCGCAAGCCTCTCGCGAGCGGCCGGTGTAAAGCAAACCCAATCCCAGCACCCGATGCGCCTGCACAAAACCGGGGTCCAGTTCCACTGCCTTGTATGCCTGCGGAATGGAGCGGTCATATTCGCGGGCCATCAGGTGATGCCATGCCATGTGTTCGTTGATCACTACGTCTGTCGGGTCGAGCGCGAGAGCGGCCTCGCTTTGTTCATGCGACTCGGGGATGCGTCCGAGGGCGACAAGTTCGTGGGAATACCAGTGATGTGCGTTTACGTAGGAGGGATTGATCTGGAGCGCACGTTTGAATTCCTGTTCGGCCGCGGCAAAATCCCAGTCCCAGGTCAGGTGGATGTAGGCAAGTGAGGTGTGCGCCTCGGCGGAAGAATCATCGAGAGCGAGAGCTTTTTCCGCCGCTTCCTTGGCTTTGGGCATGGCGATGGCGGGAGCCAGAAAACTGTTCCCGTAAGATCCAGCGAGAATCCAAGCGTCCGCCAGACCGCTCCACGCGGCGGTGTAGTTGGGGTCAAGGTTCGTCGCTTGGCGAAAGAGGTCGATGCTCTTCTGCACGGACTCCACGCTGCGCTTGTTCCAATAGTAACGACCCTGAATGTACAGCTCGTAGGCCTGACTGTTGGGCGTATTCGGTGCGGCAAGCTGACGCTTTTCTTCCTGAGTGAGCTTCAGAGTCAGCGCTTTGGCGAGCTGTTGCGAGATGGAATCCTCAATTTCGAAGTCGCTGGAATTTTGCGAGTCAAAGCTTTCGGACCAAAGCACCTGCCCGTCACTTGTTCGCTTGAGATGAACGGCCACCCGGGTACGGCTTCCGCTGCGCTGGACCGTACCGCCCAGCACTGCCTGCACTTCGAGCTGTTGTCCGACTGTCACTGGGTCCGAGGACTTTCCAAAGCCGCGCACTGCGCCGATTGGTCGCACTACGATCTGCGGCAACCGGCCCAGCCGCGTGATGAGCGCGTCTGCCAGGCCGATGCCCAGATACTGATCTTCGGGATTTGCGTCGGCCGATTGAAATGGCAAGACTGCAATTGTGTGGACAGAGGCGAGAGGTACGGGATGACGGAGTGCGTAATTGCGGAAACCGATCCAGATGGAAAGAGCGACGACCAGAAGAGCAGCCGCACCGAAGAGCAGGTAGCGGCGAGGGAAATGTCTGGATTTGGTGATCGGCGGCTGTTGTGCCGTGTCTTCCGGGGAAGAAGTACCGTGCGGCTCGATTTGAGCCGGGGTCTCTTCCGCCGTTGGGGCCGGAGACGCGAACGCATGTGCCCCGTCTGGTTCTGCGTGGACGATTACCTGGCCGTCAAAGCGGTAGCCGCGTTTGGGTACAGTGGCGATCCAGGGGCGGCCTCCGGGCATTTCTCCGAGGATCTTGCGAAGCAGGGAGATGTTGACGGTCAGGTTTGTCTCTTCCACGTAGCTGTCTGGCCACACGGTCTGCATGAGGGATTCGCGCGTTATGAGGTGACCGTGACTGCCGATTAGGGCCACGAGCAGGTCAAAGGCTTTCGGTGCGAGCGAAATCGGATCGTCTTCCCGGAGAAGCAGCTGCTCCGACGGATACAAACGAAAGGGACCAAACTCGTAATGTGATTCGCCCGACGTATCGTACCCCGCATTGTCTCCAACATTTTGCCATCATTTTGCCAACATTTTTGCCGGAACATCTTCGCGGCTCAAGACCGCCCTGTTTCGCAGGCTGATTCCTGCTGTCCGAGAATCTGCGAAGCCGCCGCTAACCGCCTGTGCAACAGTCAATTGGCGCGCTCTTAACCTGTTCAATCTGCCTTCCGCTTGTAATTGCGGCCGTCGTTCACACGAAAGCAAGAAAAGTCTGAGGGATTCCAAACGACTTCGAAGGCGGGTGTGGGTACTGTCGGGACACGGCTGCAGAGAAACGCTCCTTTCAGAGGACGAGTTCGAAGCAGGCAATCTTCTGAATCGAGGACAAGGACATGACCACTCCTAGCATGATCACGAAAGCCCAGACCGCAACTCAGACAGTGCGCCAGATCGCAACCTCTGCAGTTTGCAAGACCCTCACCATAGCAACCCTTATGTTGTGCTTTACCGGACCTGGCTTCGCCCAAGGTTGGAAGTCTGAATCGCGGGAACCGTTCCTGCCCAACCCGGCACGCAGCGCGTCGACCGTCCCCTCAAATGGAGACGTCAACCCATACGGTGTCGCTTTTGTCGGGAACAACTTTCTCACCGGCTCGGGACCACTGAAGCACGCCGATATCCTGGTGTCGAATTTTAACAACAAGAATAACCTGCAGGGGACGGGAACAACCATCGTTCGCATTCCGACGAGCGGCGCGCCCACGCTCTTCTTTCAGGGCACTGCGCCGCTTGGACTCTCGACGGGCCTCGCGACCCTGCAGTACGGATTTGTTCTGGTTGCCAACCTGCCGACGGCCGATGGCACCTCGGCAACAGCTAAGGCGGGTTCGCTGCTGGTTATCAACAACCAGGGCAAACTGATCCAGACCTTCGACAGTGCACAGATCGACGGCCCATGGGATATGACTGTTGTCGATCACGGCGACAAAGCGAGTGCTTATTTCTCAAACGCTCTGAATGGCACTGTGAGCAGGATCGATTTTGCCGTGACCGAACAGGGACTTACGAAACTGGATCACTACACCATCGGGTCCGGATACCAGCATCAGGGCGATCCGGCGGCCTTGTTCGATGCTCCGACCGGCCTGGTTTACGACAAGAAGACTGACCGTCTCTTCGTAGCCTCGACCCTGGACAATGTTGTCTTTGCGATTCCTCAGGCTTCAAAGCGCACCAACAGCGACGGCCCCGGATTCATCATCTACGATGACCCGGCTCACCTGCACGGCGCGCTGGCCATGGCGGAAGCCCCAAACGGACACCTCCTGGTGACAAACAACGACGTCATCAACTCCGATCCCAATCAGCCGAGCGAAATCGTTGAGTTCACCAAAGAGGGCGACTTCGTTAAAGAGATCCCGGTCGATCCAAATCAGGGCGGCTCCTTCGGGTTGGGTGTTTCGGTTCAGGATAACGGGACTGCGATTCTGGCGGCTGTCGACGACAACACTGCAACCATCACGATCTGGACGTTGGAGTTGTAGCGCGACGCAGTTCTCCGCGCGACCCGAGAAGCAGCGGCTGTTACAGATTCGGCTAACCAGCTGAGCCGATGACAGCCGCTGTTTTTGTCTTCGCCGTTGCAATCTACTTCGTGCTGGAGGGAGGGCAGTGATCTTCGTCAAGTCCCAAAGGTACGCCTGACGGGGACGTAAGCCGCTGAATTTTATGGAATGATTATGTATGCATTATTTTAATATAATGCTTTGCTTATCGCTCTCTTATCTAGCTGATGCTTATGGACTTCCTTATGCCCTCCTTTGCTGCTCCTTATGTGCTCCTTATGACGCCCATGTTGAGATTTGATTAACCGGTCTCCCGGGAAGCCTGCAGTTATTTGCTTATTCTCGAAGGGTTTTCGGTTATGAGAAGGCGACGAGGTTCAGTAAGTAAACATGCAGCTCAATCTGATGTCTTCCGTTCGATTGAAGAATCGAGCACGGAGGAAAGAGAGCCCAAAATTTCATGGCTATGTACGCGCGACAATTCTTACGTTATTATCTTGTCTTCGCAATTCTAGTAATTCTTCCCACTTATTCGCGAGCGGCGAGTGGACCGGCTGATCCGAATTCGACCAGTACAAATTCCGGCAGTCTTCATGGCACGATTCTTCACGATAACGGGGATTCGTCAAGGGCGACCCAGGTTGTCGTGCGGAGCGACAATGGCGATTTCCGCAGGGTAGTCGTTGCAGATCCCGCCGGCAATTTTGCGGTATCGGCTCTTGCTCCGGGGCAATACGAAGTGGCTGCATTAGAGGGTGGCGAGGAGACGGGCGCAGCGACAAAGGTGGATGTGATTGCCGGTGTGGATGCCGTAGCCACCTTGGATGCGCAGAGTCCGGTTCCTGCTGCTCCTGCGCAGACTAATGCGCCATCGCCGGTAGCGCCTGCGGATAATGGATTCTTCCATCGCCTGGGCCGGGCATATGTGGCGGATTGGGCCGGGAATTCGCCGGCAACTGCAGTGCCTCAGGTTACGCGGCGCGGAACTCCCGCCCCGATTATGTCGCCGCCATATCCGGCCTCAGACTGGCCGATCGGCGGCACTCCGACCATTGGCGTTCCGGATGGCCAGTCGTATCCATTGATGCAGGCGATCAACCAGAACAAGGGCCAGTTCAAGATGTATGGTTGGATCGAAGTCGGAGGTAACGGCTCTACGAACAACCAGAGCAACGCCTCGAAGGGAATTCCGGCGAACTTTCCATCCGCCTATGACGAATTCTCGAACCAGATTCAGTTGGACCAGGCTGCCTTGTATTTCGAGAGATATCCCGATACCGCGCAGAAGAATCATTTCGACTGGGGCTACCGGTTTACCGGTCTTTACGGCGTAGACTACCGATTCACTACCGCGAAGGGCATGTTGAGCCAGCAGTTGTTGGTGAAGAATGCCGAGTACGGATTCGATCCGGTGATGATGTACTTCGATTTCTACTTTCCCAAAGTCGCGCAGGGAATGGACGTGCGGGTTGGCCGTTACATCTCGTTGCCGGATATCGAAGCGCAACTCGCGCCGAACAATTACACGTATTCCCACTCCATCCTCTATACCTTCGATTGCTATACGCAGACGGGTGTGAACGCGACGATCAAGGTGAACGATCATCTGACGGTGCAGGCCGGTCTTTCCCCCGGTTGCGACGTGATGCCTTGGACGACGGATGCACAGGTGACAGGCAACTTCTGCGCCACCTATACCTGGTCGAATGGCGGGAATGCTCTAAACACCTGCGCCAACAGCGTCAACAATGGCAAATACGCCTATAACAACCTGTCAGCCTACTACGAGACGTGGTATCACCGCATCAGTTCCACATGGCACACCGACACCGAGTTCTGGTACCAATACATGAGGGACACGCCCAATATGTACTGGTACAACACAGGGGTTGCACCTACTACTGCGACGCCGTGGCCGGAGCACACTGCGGCCAACGTCACGCTGAACTACGGAGCGGTCTGCAAAGACCCGCGGCTCTCCTCGTCACAACAGCCAGGTGTCTGCTACGCGCCCGAGTGGGCTGTTACCAACTATGTCGAGCACAACTTCTGGCACAACGAGGCTTCGCTGAACATTCGGAATGAAGTAGTGAACGACATCAAGGGCCAGCGCACCGGAACTCCGGGTTATTACGAGGAGCACATGGTTGGGTTCGACTTCTGGGCTGGTTCGACGATTACCTTCCGTCCTGAAGTGAGCTATACGCACAGCTTCAGCCCCTATGGTCTGAGGGCTCTGGATATTGCTCCAGGCTCGTCGGTTGCCGCGATATCCAATCTCGCGCCTGACGAGACCTCGTATCAGGCAATGGAGAAGCTGCGCGCGAAAACACAGGCGCTTACGGTAGCGGCAGATATTATCTGGCACTTCTAAACGCGGAATTTTCTGCCAGGCTCCAGAGCGAATTGCTCTGGAGCCTGTTTTTATTGGGATTGCCGCAGATAGCCATAAAGATATCTTTTGCAGCGAATAAGATATCGCAGGACGCGACAAAAAGAAGGCATATATGCCGCGTAAGAATCACGGATTCTTTTCGTTAGCAGATCGTTTTTTCCCTTTTCGAAGCATCGATCCCGTGTCATTCTGGAGCTTCCAGATCATTCAGCCCCGAAGTCTTGATTCAACCGAATCAAGACAAAGGTGGCTTATATTTTTTTGAGTTCAGCATCCACGCTGGAATACTTAATCTCAGGAGCGTACATGGCAGAAGCGACGACAGGCGAGATGAAACGCACCTTGGGCCTTACGGGCCTCACCAGCAACGCAATGGCACTGATTGCTCCAGGAGCCTTCCTCTGGCTCACGTTTCTCATTCAAGCCACGGAGGGCGCTACATCCCCATCCATGTGGTGGGGAATTGTGGGTGCTCTGTTGCTTTGTCTATCCACGGCGGTCTGTTATGCGGAGATGGCAAAGCTTTATCCCGGCGCAGGAAGTTCGTATTATTTCGCCGAGCAGGCATTTTTGAATCGTGAAAAGGCATGGAAGTACGCCCGTATATCGAAGTTCGTGGTTGGCTGGGGTTCGCATCTTTACTATTGGATCTATCCAGGCGTGATGGTTGGTACTACGGGGATTGTGTGCGGTTATGTAGTGGGCACAATCTGGCCCAATTTCATGAGCGCCTCTAATCCTGGCGTCTTCTTCATGATGGCCGTTGCGGTCGTCTTCTCCTTCTGTATTGCGTATATTGCTCATCGCGGCATCAGCAGTTCGACGGTGGTCAATATGGGCATCAACGTGATTCAGATTGCCGCGTTGCTCACGTTCGCGGTGCTTGCCCTGGGCTACCGTCTCAATCATCCGCCGGGATCGGTGGCTTATCAGTTCGACTCGACGTCGGGTGAGGCGTACACATACGAATTTCAGACCACTTCAACGATGGTCGCCGGAGTAGCGACCGATACGATCGTGCGAGATGCCAACGGTGTTCCAGTGCCCAAGAAGGACGCGAGCGGGAACATTGTTCCTTTTCATATCAGCTATCCGGAGCGCGACGCTTCGGGGAACTTTCTTACCCATCCGAATGCCGCATCGGTTGTAAGTCCGCATAACTGGAACTGGGTCTTTGTTCAGGCTACGGTGGCGATTCTGATCCTGGTGGGCTTTGAATCCGTGACCACGATGGGCGATGAGGCAAAGAACGCGAAACGAGATGTGCCGATCGCGGTGATTACGTCGCTTCTCATTCAGGGTGGAATCTTCTATTTCTTCGAGTATTTTTCCGCCAACTTCTTCCTCAACAGTGGGTATACGATGCAAAGCGCATCGGGGTCGGCTGCTCCGATCGGCGACATGATGGTGATTGTCGGCGATGCGCTGCTTGGCCCGGGCAACGGACGTACATTCATGCTGATCGAGGCTGCAACGGTCTTCCTCGCGTTGATCGGAACTACGCTCTCCTGCATGAACACAGGCGCGCGTGTTACCTATGCGATGGGCAAGGACAAAGAGGTGCGCGGGCACTTTGGTCTGCTGCACGATAAGAACCTGACTCCGCACAATGCGATCTGGACGCTGGCGGCCATCTCGGCTGTGATCGGCTGCTTGTCCGTGGCTCTCGTCTTTGCGGACGGAAGCGCGCCGACCGATGCTACGATTGCTTCGATTCCTGCGGGGTTCTGGTCACACGTTGGCTACACGACGCATGACAAACTGGCTGCTCTGCCCAACAGTCTGTTGACGGTTACGCTCGCTTCCAACTTCGGCACGTTCATCCTTTACGCGCTGAGCTGCACTCTCTGCATGGTCGCGTATCACAAGCATCCGAAGTTCAATGTCGTTCTTCATCTTGTGGTTCCGATCTTTGGGTTGCTTGCGAATCTGGCTTGCATGGCCTTTTACATCATCGGTCCATTTGAGGGGTTTGGCACACCGCACGAACCTCTACTAGCGCTCGGGATCGCGGCGGTGTGGGCGTTGTACGGCGGCTTCTACTTCCTCACAGCCGGTAAGGCTGCGGGCAAGACTCCGCTGCTGCAGACGCGGACGCCGACAGCTTAATCATCCCGTTAGTCATCGGGGGCCGATTAGAATCCAATCATCGGCGCGGGGTACAAGCCGCGCCGATGATTACATCACCACCTACGCTGGTATGGAATGCTAGAGATCGAATTTGCCGAGTTGTCGGACTGTGGCCTGAGTCGCGAACACAACGAGGATTTTCTCGGACATGTCGTGCCGTCTTCGCCTGCCCAGGTGCAGTCGCAGGGATGGCTTTTCGCGCTTGCGGATGGTGTGGGCGGCCAGGATAGTGGGGAAGTTGCTTCTCGCATGGCTATCGATACCGTGGTTGCCGGGTTCCGGAAGATTCCCAAAGGCATCATGCATGTATCGCTACTGCCGCGCCTCGTCCAGGAAGCGAATGCTGCGGTCTATGACGCGGGTCATGCGGGTAGTGCGCACACTTCGGCACAAGGTTCCGGGCATGGTTCGCGCATGGCCACCACGCTTGTAGCATGTGCGCTGCGCTTCGACTCCGCAGTTATTTCGCATGTGGGTGACTCGCGGTGTTATCTCTTTCGCAATGGGGTCGGCGTGCAGTTGACTCGCGACCATACGATGGCCGCAGAGCAGTTCCGCCTGGGGATTCTTACGGAGGCTGAGGCTTCCGCCGGGGAACATCGGCATATTCTTACAAGGTGCTTAGGAAATGAGTTGTTTGTCGCGGCTGATACTCAGACTGTAAACATTATGCCGGGAGATGTAATATTACTTTGCTCAGATGGTCTTCATGGGTGTGTTCCCGATGCAAGGATGCAACAGTTGGTCAACTCGACCTCGGATCTTGAAACAGCGATCGAGCGTCTGGTTGCGGCCGCGAACGATGCTGGCGGCCATGACAACATCAGTGTCCAACTCATTCGTGTTCGCTCGGTCGAGCGCATGGGTCTCTATCGAGGACGGCCCTATCGGCTTTTGTAGTGTGAACGGGCTCTGATGATCGCTCCGAATCTTGCCATCCAACCCGGCGATCAACTTGACCATTATCAGATTGACAGCATCGTCGCCACGAGCGGCATGGCCACGGTTTTTCGCGCGCGCGATTTGAATACCGGACAACAGGTTGCGATCAAGGTTCCGCATCCGGAGATTGAAAGTGATCCCGCGCTTTATGACAGGTTCCAGCGCGAGGAAGAGATTGGCAAGAAGATCGATCATCCCGGCGTGATGAAGGTCTTTGCGAATCCTGACCGCACGCAAGTGTACATGGTGATGGAGTGGATCGAAGGCCGGTTGTTGCGGCAGATTATGAACGAGGAAAAGAAGCTGCCGATAGAGCGCGCTGTCAAGCTTACGATTCGCATCTGTGATGCGCTGGAGCATATCCACGCGAATGGAGTGGTGCATCGCGACCTGAAGCCGGAAAACATCATGGTGGATGCGGAAGACAATATTCGGCTGATCGACTTTGGTATTGCCGGCAATGCGGGTTCGCGGCGGCTTACATTTGCCAACTTCTCGAAGAATATGGGCACGCCGGATTACATCTCTCCCGAGCAGGTGCGGGGCAAGCGCGGCGATGCGCGCAGTGATGTCTATTCCATGGGCGTGATGCTCTACGAGATGCTTACCGGCAAGGTCCCGTTTTCCGGAGCGAATGCTTTTGCGGTGATGAATGACCGGCTGGTGAATCAGCCGGTCCCGCCGCGCAATCTTGAGCCTTCGATTACGCCGCAGCTTCAGGAGATTCTCTATCGCGCACTGGAGCGTGAACCGAAGAATCGTTATCACAGCGCGCGTGAGTTTGCCCACGACCTTGCGCATCAGGACGAGGTAGGCGTGACGGCTCGCGTCGACGAAGCGAATTGGCAGAAGCGGCAGTCTCCGGAGCGAAGACGACTGCTGATGTATGCGATGCTGGCGATGCTGCCGGTGGCGATTTTTGTGCTGTTGTACCTAGTCGCGCGGCACCACTAGATAGACGAAGTTGAACGCGGCGTCAGCGTGGCACGAATTCGTCGGCGTGGATTACGAATTCGGGGTATGCGCCTGCGCCGAGTTCTCGAATGTCCATGCCTTGCCAATCGCCGTCGCGATCCACGCGGTAGGGTACGAAGCGATTCAAGAGCAGATTGGACGCGTGAATAAGGGGCAGCATGAAGCCCACCAGGGTCGCCACTCCGATCCATTGCGCGAGTATCTGATTGCCAAGTGTTGCTGTGGAGTGTGTTCCGAAGACTCCGAAGGCAAGCAGCCCCCAGATGCCAGCCCCGGCATGAACGGAGATTGCTCCGCCTGGATCGTCGATGAGCAGCCGCAGTTCGAATAGCTCTACGAGATATGTGGTCAGGACGCCCGCAATTGCGCCAATGAAGATTGCCGCGGCGAGAGAGATGAACGCCGATGCGGCGCTGCCTGCGACCAGGCCGGCGATCCAGCCGTTGGCGCTCAGGGAGGCATCAGGCTTTCGATAGCGGATCTGAGTCGTAAGCACGGCAGCGAGACAACCGGCGGAGGCCGAGAGTACGGCGTTCAGGATAATGCCTGTGATCCGGCCTGGAAACGACTCTGGGGCTATGCCGGAAACCAGCATTGATGCGGCGGATTCGAGGCCGATCCAGCCGACGAGTGCAATCAGGCAGCCGAAGAGGACGAGGACAATGTTGTGGCCGGGAATGGCGGTTGCCATACCGTCCTCCGTGTATTTGCCGCGTCTTGGGCCTAGGAGCCACGCGACGGACAGGGCCATCAGACCGCCCGTTACCTGGATGACGCCTGCTCCACCTGCATCCTGAAAGGGCGCGATGCCGAAGTTGGTTGCCAGTTGGGAAAGCCAGCCTCCGCCCCAGACCCAGTGTGCAAAGACAGGGTAGATAAAACCGGCGAATATCGCGGTTGCAAGGCAGATCGGCGCGAGACGCCAGCGATCGGTTCCGGCGCTGAGGGGGATGACGGCAGCAAGCCCGACCGAGAAGGTTTGCAGGCACAGAACCAGAGAGGGGAGCGAACCATCGAGAGGAATGTTGCGAGCAAGCAGTGCCTCGTTTCCGAGCCAGTTCAAATGCGCTCCGCCGGATTGAAACGAATGCGCTGCTCCGCCAGCGTAACCGGCCCAGGATGCTCCGATCAGGACGAATGCGATGGCTGCGACTGCGAGGGCGCAGAGAGTCGCCAGCATGGCGTGAGCGGCGCTGCGGGATCGTCCGAGGCCCTGGTGGATGAGTGCGAGGCCTGCGGCGGCGAGCGGCGACAGAAGGATGCAGAGAAGGCAGACGATCAGGTTCATTTCGCGCTCCGCTGCATCGAGGTGTAGGACTGCGTGAGCAACGCTAATCCGAGGCCTTCAACGCCGACGCCGGCGGCGATGAAGGCCGCGCGCTGTGTAAAGGCAGAGAGCATGACTAAGGCGGCGATGACGATGAGCCAGCCGGATAAGAGCAGTAAGCATCCAATCAGCTTCAATGAGACTCCTTTGTTGCTGTTGCAAGGCTGTTAAAAAAGTTCCGGAAGTTTCAGTGTATCGATTGGGAATGCCAAATTGAGATTTGATTTCGTTTGTTAAAAGCCTTACGGAGCGTCTGCTAGGATTTGCGTATTCCGCACCAAAATCTATCTCATACAACCAGGAGTCATGCATGAAGAACATCCTCAGCCAGCTTGTGGCTACCCCACTAGGCGCGTTCGCAGTCTTGTCGTTGGCAGCTTTTCTGGAGGTTTCGGGCGATGCCTGTTTTCAATCGGGGTTGTACCAGGCGACCGGCGCGACGCGCGGGATGTGGTTTCTGTCGGGGGCGGCTGTGCTGGCTACCTATGGTTTTTTTGTGAATCTGCCGCAGTGGGACTTTGGAAAATTGCTGGGAGTTTACGTCGTGCTGTTCTTTGTGATCGCGCAGATCGTGGCCAAAATTCGTTTTCATCAGTCCCCGACCACGCCGATCCTGGTTGGCGGTGCATTGATTGTTGCCGGAGGGGTGGTCATGACTTTCTGGCGGGGTTGAAACGGCAGGCTCGGGAAGAAACCTGGATGCGCAATGCCACATTTGTGTTACGGCTTGGAAACGAAAGTACCATGGGGTAATGCCTCTTGTGTGTTGAGTAACGTGTTACTGGACGATATTCTTAATAGACCCTAATGAGGGTGCACCATTTCAGGGTGCTTCGGCGGAGGTCCCCGGAGCGATCAGGGCAGCAGATTGCGGGGGTTGTATGAAACTGGCGAGCGATGTTCTCAAGATTGTCACCTACGAGAACGCGGAATTGGCGAAAAAGCCTCCCCTGCGCGCCGGGGAGCAGATTGCCAGCGACGAAGCCGAAAACGACAATCTGATAGGCCTGCTGGGCGAAATTGACGATCTGAAGCAGGAAATCCATGAGCGAATGAGGCGCGTTGAGGCCGTCAAGCAGGCGAAATCCGTGCTTATCGAGGATGCGCTGAGGACCGAAGCGCTCAATAAGCGTCTGGCTGAGATGGGAAAGGTCATGAGTTCCGTTCATCCCGGACTGCTGGCGGCTGAGCATCGAAGCGAAGATCCGGAAGGCTTACGGATGCAGGCCAGGGAGCTTCTGGCCGATTCGGAACCGAAGCTTATTCAGGGCAAGAGCGCGACTGAGGCTGTAGCTTTGCCCTGGCGGAGGCCGGAAGATCAGGTTGAGTCCTCGTTACACGGACGCGTAGAACAGACTCTCCAACTTTCCGCCGTTTCCGCGCCTCAGATTGAAGACAAGTCGATTTCCGCAGACGCAGGCGTTGCATACCAGGTGGCAGTGCGACGACTGGAGCAATCGGAACAGGAATGGGCAGACGCCTGGAAGCGGGCGGATGAAGCTGCCGCGGAGGCCAGGCGTTTATTTGAAGAGTCGACGGCGCGACTGGATCTGGCGGCGGCCAAACAGGAACGAACGGCGACGGAATTTCATTCAGCACAAGAGGCACTGACAATTGCGTTCGACTCTGCGAAGGAGCGTCTCGAAGAGGCAGAGCAATATTGGCGGCGTGCGGATGGAGCCACACTGGAGACTAAGCGGCTCTTTGACGAGTCGGCTTCGCGTCTGGATCTGGCGGTGAGCAAAGAGGAACTGGCAATCTCTCAATTCGAATCTGCGAAAGAGACGCTGACGACTGCGTATCGATCTGCAAACGAACGCCTGCAAGAGGCCGAACGGTGCTGGAAACAGACAGATCAGATCGTTCTTGAAGCCAGGCAGATGTTGGAGAAGTCGACTTCGGAGTTGGATCAGGCGCGACGGAGAGAGGAAGCGGTCGCGGCGAGTCTTGAGACTGTTCGAAAAGAGTTCTCGACTGCGTATCAGTCTGCAAGCCAGCGCCTTGAAGAAGCGGAGCGTCTCTGCCAAAAAGGGGACCAGGCGGCGAAAGAGGCGCAGCAGGCCATCGATCAGTCTACGGCGGAGTTGCTGCAAGCTCGGAGCGCGGAAGAGAAAGCCGCGGCGGATCTTGTTTCGGCGCGGCAGGAATTGACAACTGCCTACCAATTCGCGTCCGTGGCTGCGCAACGAAGGCTTGATGCCGCGGAGTTATTTCAGAAGGCTATTCGATGGACGGTTTTGGCTACCGCATTCTCATCGGTAGCTTTGGTGTGGGCGCTATGGCTGGCCCTGCGCGCCATCGTGCCGATATGGGGCGCAGGTGCTGCTTCCGTACTCGTCATTTTGGTGGCCATCGTCTTTGGACGGTTGCGAACGCGCGAAATCTGACCCATTTCCAGAATCGGTTCCGCTACTGATTGCGCAATGATTCGATGGGATCGAGCCTTGCAGCGCGCAGCGCGGGCAGGATGCTTGCCGTGGCCGACACGACGAGCAATATTATGGTCATGATCGCGAAAGTGGCGAAATCCAGCGGCTTCACTGCGTACAACAAGCCTGTGACGTAGCGTGAAAGCACTGCCGCCGAAGCCAGGCCTGCGATCAGTCCGAGGCTCGCGAGTTTCAGTCCACGAAAAAGCATGAGTTGAAGCACGTTGGCGCGTGGCGCGCCGAGTGCGATGCGCAGGCCGAGTTCAGTGGTGCGCTGCGCAACCATATAGCTTAGGGCGGCGTAAAGCCCGAGCGCGGCAAGCAGAAGAGCCACGGCGGCAAACGCTGTGATCAGCAACGCCTGGAAGCGCTGCTGTGCGGTGATGCGAGCCAGATCTTCTTCGTAGCTCTGGAGGCGGTAGGCTGGCACGCCTTTGTCGAGTTTTGCGATGGTGGCGCGGATGGTATTGGCGTAGCTGTCGGGGTTGCCCGCGACGCGCAGGGCGAATACCGGGTTGGCGACGACCGGGGCTTGTTCGAGGGGAATGTAGTATTCAGGGGTTGGCGGTTCGTTGAGGTTGGCGCGCTTGACATCGCCGACGACGCCGACGATCTCGCGCATCGGCGGAGGGTCGCCTGCGCCAAGTCCGGAACGGATATGTTGACCAATAGGGTCTTGCCCTGGGAAGAACCTGCGCGCGAAGGCCTCGTTCACGATGACTACGGGCGGGGCTTTCTCGTCTTGTTCGGACGAGAGGAAGAACCTGCCTTGTTTAAGGGGAATGTGCAGCGTCTGAAAATAGCCGGGCTCGATCAGGCTGACTCGGGCGCTTGGGGCGTTGCCGGGCGTGGTGGGGCGGCCGGCGATGGAGAAACTGATGTGGATGTCGCCTTCGGTCAGGGGCATGGGATAGGCCGCAGTCGCCGATTGAACGCCGGGCAACGCTTTCAGACTCGGGATGAGCTGGCGCAGCAGGCTGACTTTCTGCTGATGGGAGTAGCGCTTGGGCGAGATGGCGAGACGGAAAGTGAGCATCTGCTGCGGCGAGAAACCGGGATCAACTTTGAGGATGCGGTCGAAGCTGTGAAGGAGCAAACCGGCGACGACGAGCAGAATCAGGCTGAGCGCAGTCTGAGAGACGACGAGAGTGCTCTGCAGGCGGTAATGCCGACGGCCTCCGAGTCCTCCGCGAGCGCTGTCGCCGAGGGCTTTTGCCGGGTCTTGCCGGGATGCCTGCCACGCGGGCAGGACTCCGAAGAGAATCCCGGTGAGGATGGAGAGTCCGACCGCAAAGGCTAGCACTTCGCCGCTCAGGGTGATCTCCTGAGCGCGAGGCAGACCCCACGGTAGAAGGGATGGGAGAGCTTTGAGCAAGGCGCTGCTCGCGGCTATGCCGAATGCGCCGCCAGCCAGCGAGAGGACGAGCGACTCGATGAGCAACTGACGCAGAATCTGGCTGCGCGTGGCTCCGAGTGCGGAGCGGATGGCGAGCTCGGAACGGCGCTGGCTGGTTCGGGTAAGCAGCATACCGGCGACGTTGGCGCAGACGATGAGCAGAAGACAGGAAACGGCGGCGAAGAGAATGCGCAGGGGCGTTTGCACGTCGGAGACGATGTCCTGCAATTGAGGTTGGACGCTGACGGCGGTTTCGTTGACGTCTTCATCGGCGTAGCGCGTAGCGAGCCCGCTTTGGATTGCGTCCATCTCGGATTTGGCCTGGGCTAGCGTGACGCCGGGGCGAAGACGGCCAACGACGGCGACCCCGTTCCATCCTCGCTGCTGGGTTGATGGGTTTTCGCCTTCGGCGTCGCGAGCCATGCTGATCCACAGGTCGCTCCAGTGATTGGTGACGGGGAAGTCGAATCCGGCGGGCATGACTCCGACGACGGTGTAGTTGACGTCACTGAGGACTACGGTTTTGCCGAGGATATTACGGTCTCCGGTGAACTGGGTCTGCCACAGGTTGTGGCTGAGAACGACGACGTGAGCGCCGGGTAACTCTTCTGCGCGGGTGAAACCGCGGCCTAGTTCAGGCTGAACGCCTAGCATGGTGAAGAAGCCTGAGGAGACGATAATCGCGTTGAGATGGCGCGCAGGACTGTCGCTATCTGCACCGAGGATTAGCCCGCCGGAGCCGTAGCTGGCCATGGAACTGAAGCTCTTGCTTTGGCTGCGCCAGTCGAAGAAGTTGGGGTAGGAGGTCTCGTTGCGAATGGTGGCCACACCGGTTGAGCCGGAGGGGCGCTCCAGAGTGTCGAGTGAGACGAGGCGGTCTGGTTCGGGAAGCGGCAACGGGCGGAGCAGGACGGCATCCACCACGCTGAAGATGACAGTGGTCGCGGCGATGCCCAGAGCGAGCGTCAGCAGGACGGTGATAGCGAAGCCGGGAGCCTTGCGAAGCTGGCGAAGCGTGAATCGGATCTCGTGAATAAAGGTGTACATATTCTTCCTTGTCTAGTCTAGCCCTGCCTAATCTTGTCTAGCCTTGTCTGGCATCGCGGACTTAAGAGCGCTTCGCTCTTTACTGGCAATTTCGGAGCCATATGTATTTCATTGATTCTATGTGGGTTATTCTTCGTGTCGAGACATTCGTGTCCGAAAATGAACGGCCTCTGTCTCGAAATGGACAGAGGCCGAGCGGATTCGTTAGTGGGAGGGTGCAGCTAGCGGCTGAGAGCGGACTCGATGGCGGCGGTTACCTCGGGTGAATCGGGTTTGACGGCTGGTTCGAAGCGGGCGACGGGGGTGCCGTTGCGATCGAAGAGGAACTTGGTGAAGTTCCATTGGATTTCGCCGCCGTATTTGGGATCTTCGGATTTGTCGGTGAGGAACTGGTAGAGCGGGGTCTTGTCGTCGCCTTTGACGGAGAGCTTGGACATCATGGGGAAGGAGACGTTGTATTTCTTGGTGCAGAAGGTCTTGATCTCCTCATTGGTACCGGGCTCCTGGCCCATGAAGTTATTGGCGGGAACGCCGACGATAACCAGACCGCGGTCTTTGTACTTCTCGTAGATGGATTCGAGGGCTGTGTATTGGGGCGTGTAACCGCAACGGCTGGCTACGTTGACGAGGAGCAGGACTTTGCCGCGGTATTCAGAGAGCGGGGTAGGTTGGCCGTCGATGGATTTGAGGGTGAAGTCATAGACGGATTTGGGCGGGGCGGCAAAGGCGGTTGTGGCGAGGCTGAGTAAAAGGCAGAGCATTGCGAATTTGCGCATGATTCCTCCAAGTGAATCGCGGACACGGCGATGATAGCTGATTTATGAGTCGTTCTTTGGGAATGCGATGAATTGCTTTTCTTTCGTGATTTTCTCTTTATGACGAGGGCTGATTCAGGGTGAATTGGCCAGAAATTGGGATAGGGGGTAGGGGGTCATGCGTTTTGTGCTGTAAATCGTTGATTCGGTTTTGTTTGGGTGGAATTTGAGGCGCGTAAAATGCGTGTTTTGCGCTGTTTTTGGTGCGTTTTTATCCCCATTTTGGCGGACAGATTGGTGAGCTTGAAGCAAGGCTAACCCTCAGGGGCTAAAGCCCTTTGATGTTGCATGGCTTGATGTACGGGCTGAAGCCCGTACCCTTCAAACTGATCCGCTCCGTTTAGGCCGGTTGTTGTATGGATGTTGGTTTTCATTTTTCATTATGCCTGGTTGGAGTGTAATTTTCGGCAATGACGGGCATTTGGCCCTGAAGAGACCTGCGCATTTGCGCAGCGCCGGGGGAAGGGATTGTGCGGTTATGAGATGGCCAGGGCATCAGGGTAGTATTCCTGAGGATGCCGGGTGATCGGATAGTATGGCGGTGATGGCTGGATTTGCTGTAATAACGATTTCGGATCGGTGCGCTGCGGGTCAGCAGGTGGATACGGCAGGCCCGGCTGTGGCAGCGTTGTTGGCGGAGCAGTGGCCTGACGAGACGATCGGGCGAGGGTTGGTTCCCGATAATGAAGAAGCGATTGTGACGCTGCTCAGCGAACTGTGCCATCAGGAGTATCAGTTGATCGTGACGGCTGGAGGAACTGGGCTTGGTCCTCGGGATGTGACGCCTGAAGCGACGCGGCGCGTGATCGAGCGGGAAGTCCCGGGACTTGCCGAGGCAATGCGATCGAGTGGCGCTGCGGCGAATCAATTTGCATGGCTGAGCCGGGCTTTGGCGGGGCTGCGCGGGACGACGCTGATTGTAAATCTGCCCGGAAGTGAGCGGGGTGCGGTGGAAAGTCTGACTGCGATTCTTCCGTTAATTCCTCATGCGCTCGAGGTGATTGCCGGCGGCAGGGTACATCCCAAGGCATAATGGAATGACCCCTAGTGTTAAGGCGTATGGCACAAAAGAAGAATTGGCCTGTATGGCAGCTCGCTCTATTCTTGGGCTGTAACCGAGTCAGTTTTCGGGGGAGGGCTGATTCGAGTTGCAACCTGGGAGTCCTGGATCTGAGAATCAGAAACCGGACTCCCATTTCTTTGTGTACGTGAGTCCGTCCGAGCGATTTTGAAGCATGTTGAGGTAATGATGAAGGGTATTCTTCTGGCCGGTGGTTCGGCGACGCGGTTGTATCCGGTGACGCAGGTGGTTTCGAAGCAGCTTTTGCCGGTGTACGACAAGCCGATGATTTATTACCCGTTGTCGGCGCTTATGCTGGCGGGAATCCGAGAAGTTCTGATCATTTCTACGCCGCGCGATACGCCGAGTTTTCAGGCGCTGCTGGGAGACGGCAGCCAATGGGGCATGAAACTGAGCTATGCAGTCCAGCCGAAGCCGGAGGGTTTGGCGCAGGCGTTTCTGATCGGGCGGGAGTTTGTTGGCGGTGAGAGCTGCGCGCTGGTGCTGGGGGACAACATCTTCCATGGGCAGACGCTGGGCTCGCTGTTGTCGACCGCGGCACAGCGCAGCTCGGGAGCGACGGTGTTTGCGTACCCGGTACAGGATCCGGAGCGGTATGGAGTGGTGGAGTTTGGCTCCGATGGGCGCGCTATCAGCATTGAAGAGAAGCCTAAGGCTCCGAAGTCTCGGTATGCTGTGACGGGAATCTACTTCTACGATGCGTCGGTGGTCGATGTGGCTGCGGGATTGAAGCCGTCGCCGCGCGGGGAGCTGGAAATTACGGACGTGAACCGGCATTATCTGGAAGCGGGTACGCTGCATGTCGAGGTAATGGGGCGCGGCATGGCGTGGCTGGATACGGGCACGCACGACTCGCTCTTTGAAGCGGGATTGTTTATCAAGACGATTGAGCAGCGGCAGGGATTGAAGGTTGCGTGCCCGGAAGAGATTGCGTACCGCAAGGGTTGGATCGGCGCGGAGCGGCTGCGGGAACTGGCCGGGCGGGCGCAAAAGAGCGGATACGGGGAGTATGTGTTGTCGTTGCTGGACGAGTCGTTTGTGGATTCGGAGGGTTTGCTTTGAACGTAATCGAGACTTCTCTGCCAGGCGTCCTGGTTCTGGAGCCGCGTTGCTTTCACGATGAGCGGGGCATGTTTTTTGAGAGCTTCAATCTGGCCAGAATGGTCGAACTGGGATTGCCCACGGAGTGGAAGCAGGACAATTTTTCTCTTTCCAAAAAGAATGTTATCCGGGGGATTCATTACCAGATCGGGGAGCCGCAGGGAAAGCTGGTGCGTGTTGTGACCGGGGCTGCGCTGGACGTGATTGTGGATCTGCGGCGGAGTTCGCCGACCTTTGGTCAGCACACGACGGTGGAGCTGAACGGGGATGGATCGCGGATGGTCTGGATTCCGGTTGGGTTTGGGCATGGTTTTTCGGCTCTCACCGAGACGGTCGGCCTGAGCTATAAGGTCACCGATTATTACTCGCCCAAGGCGGAGCGCACGGTGCTGTGGAATGACCCGGAGCTTGGGATTGACTGGAAAGTTTCGACAGAAGACGCGATTGTGTCGGCGAAGGACCAGGCGGGTGTGCCGTTTGCGCAGGCGGAGGTTTTCGCCTGATGCCGCGAGTGTTGCTGCTTGGCGCGGGTGGGCAGTTAGGGATGCAGTTAGCGCGGAGGCTCGCGGGAGAAGTCGAGTTAGTGGCCTTGACTCGTTCCGAGTTGGATTTTACAAACGAACGCTCCTTGAGGGCGGCAATTTTCGATATTTCTCCCGAGATTGCTATCAATGCTGCAGCTTATACAGCAGTGGATAAGGCTGAGTCGGAGCCCGGGTTGTGCGCCCAGGTGAACGCTAGTGCTCCGGCTGTGCTTGCCGATGCATTGGCTCGGACGAATGGCTGGCTGATTCACTATTCGACGGATTATGTCTTTGATGGAACAGGCACAGAGCCTTGGCGGGAGACGGATGCGACGGGCCCGCTGAGCGTTTATGGTCAGACGAAGTTGGATGGAGAATTGGCGATTGCGGCGACCGGATGCCGGCATGTGATTCTTCGGACGAGCTGGGTTTACGCGGAAGAGGGCAGGAATTTTCTGCATACGATGCTGAGGCTGGGCCGGGAGCGCGATTTGCTCAAGGTTGTCGATGATCAGATTGGCGCGCCGACGACTGCTGAGGCGATTGCCGCGGCTACGATGGTTGTCTTGCGGCAACTGGCGGCGAGTGAAGATGCGAGGGATGCGGTTGGGGTGTATCACCTGACTTGCGCTGGGGCGACGAGTTGGTGCGGCTTTGCGCACGCCATCTTTGCAGAGTTTGCGGCGCGGCAGAAGGCTCCGGTAGTGATGCCGATTCCTACGGAGGCGTACCCGACGCCGGCAAAAAGGCCTCGGAACAGCCGTCTTTGCTGCGATAAGTTCTTTGGTCGGTTTGGATATCGGATGCCGGAGTGGCAGGATGCGCTGCGGGATGTGGCGCGGGCGATGCTTTCTAAGGCGTAAATCGAGCGTAAGCTGAGCTTAAACCGAGATTGATGGGCGGCCTTGTTCCCGGTAAGTTATCGCAGGAGCTTCTTCGGCGGGTTTAGGCTTCCGCGCAAACGAAGCGACGCGGCAGTGGCTTTGGGTTGGGTGAGATTGACTTCGATCTTTGTGTCACTTGGGGACCAGCTGTTCATACCGCCGATGACCAGGAGCAACGGCAAGATCATTGAGCTGTTGAGCAGGCTGTCGATGGCTGAAATCAGCACGGCCGCCGATAGCGTGTGACGCATGTTTATGTAGCCGATGTCGGAGCGCGTGAGAGGAAACCAGACGGCGCGGAGCGGAGGGATCAGAAGCACTGCTTCGAGTGAGACGAGCCCGACGCTGCCGTACATGCCGAAGACGAGAAGCCAGAGACTCCAAGGGCGCTCAATGCCTCCGCTCCACCAATCCCATTGACCATAACCCAGGATCGGTTCTTCGAGTGCGGTGGCGATATGACGTTCGTCCTGGGTGAGCCGCCATCCGAGAGAATCCTTGCCGACGCTTTTCAGGTAGGTGTCGAGCGCGTGAGCGGCTGCATTCTGCTGCACCAGGTTTCTCCACACGAAGATATTGCCGAGGCGGAAGGCGGCGAACGCCAGGATCCCAAGCACCAGAACGATACTTACTGTGCGGGAGAGATGGCGGGGATCGACGAAGACGAAGGGCACGAGCGCGAGCAACAAAATGATTGCGCCAGTGGACTGACAAAAGAGGGTGACGAGAAAGAGACCGATGGCCACCAGAAGAATGGGAATGCCGAGGATGGATCGGGCTGTCTTGCGCCGCCAGAGCCAAATCGCGATGAGTGTTGCGGTGGCCATCCAGATGCCGAGCTGATTGCCGTTTTCAAGGAAGACGACCGGCCGGTAGCCTATAAATCGCTGGGCTGCATTCATTTGGAAGGGCTGATAGCCGTAGAGCCACGCGTATACGCGTGGTCCTGTGATGATTTCGAAGATGCAGAAGGGGACGTAGGCCAATCCACCGATGACGAAGGCTTTGGCGGCCAGGCGCAGGGACTGGGCGTCGGTGAAGTGGAGACGTCCGATAAGGTAGGGACTGCCCCAGGCGAGCAATTGATAGATTTCGCCCTTGCATCCCTCCTGGAAGTTGTCCGGGTTGGCGATGGCAGAGAGGATTGGAGCGATCAACCACATGCCGATGGCCATGTCCCAGACTGTCAAGCGGAAGCGCTTGTAGCTGGCGCGATCATAGAGCAGGACACCGAGTATTCCGGTGAATCCGAGGACGGTTGCCTTGGTGAGGAAGTAGTTCGATTCGAGAGTTGTTCCGATGATCCAGTAGGGAAAGGCGGCACTGCTCGGGGTATAGTTGGCGGCTGGAAGAACGGCCCAGCCACCAACAAAGTTGACGAGGATCGCGATTCGCACTGGAAAGCGGCGGAAAGCCAGGAGACTGATGGGGATCCACGCGACCAGAGCGTACAGGGGGGAAACGATCATCAGGGCTCCCTGGACTCGACAGAACACGCCATTACGTACACCATAAACTATGATTGCTGGTCTGGAGTGGTTTTCGCCTACCCGGATGACTGGGATGGCTGCCTACGCAGCTTCCTGTACGGCTTGCGCAGTCAGATGGGTAAGTTGCCATAAGAGTGGCCAACGAGGAAGATTATTTGCCCTGTTGGCCGCTGTGCAACTCTTTCTTCTGCTGGACATGGCATTTGACTGGCGGTGGAAGATTCATGACTTCTTTGGACAGGACGCAATGAATCTGGGGGTCTACGGTGAGCGGCGACCTCCGCAAGTGCTGGCCCTGTTGGTGCTGTTTGGCGTCCTGGCAATCGCTACTATTTGGATCTGCTACAGATTTCGAGGAAGGCCGGGCCTTGCGATGGCGGTGACTGGTACGGTGCTTTCCGTGGGGCTGGTGTGTTGCGAGTCGATCTCTTACCACTACGTGGACATGATTTTCTATCGCATGGTTGGATACGTGATGGCAGTGAGTCTGGTATGGATCGGCCTTGCTTTGATTACGTGTATGGGAGCCCTGCTCGATCGACGAAATCACAGGAATTGAAGCTCTAGTCGAAGCTCCAGGGTCTGGGAGGCGATACTCGGCCGCCGTTGGTGTCTTTCCACGCCTGTTGCATGAGACGGACCATGTTGCGGCTGACCTGGGCGCGTTCTTTTCTTTGAGGGTCGCTGCTGATCGAGTTCCGTAACGAGGTCAGGCGAAAGAGTGTGAGCTCGAGCATCTTCACCAGCCATACTTTGGCGCCATGATGCTTTCGGTAATAGAGCAGAGTGCTGCGCATGCTCCAGCGGATGAGCTGGGCGCCGGAAGAAGACATCGCCAGGGTCTTGATCTGGCGGGATGATTCGCCCCCTATATGGGTTACCACGATATCCGGCCAATACATGATTTTGTAACCGGCATTCTGAATTCGTTTGCAGAGGTCAACTTCTTCGGAGTAGAGGAAAAAATCCGGATCGAAGAGGCCGACTTTGCGAAGTGCTTCGGGGCGAATGATGGAAAAGGCTCCGGGAACCCAGCCTACTTCGGCGGGCTGCATTGGGTCCGCCCAGGTGCGGTCGAATCTGCCGAAGAATCGGGACTTTGAATATTTGTGGGCGAGGCCGCTCATGACCAGGAAGTCAGAGAGAATCGTTGGCAGCATACGTGCGGAAGGCTGCAGCTCGGAGTCGCGCCCAACGAGACGGCCTCCGGCCAGACCTGTTTCCGGATTTTCCTGCATGTGCTGGAGGGCCAACTGGAGAGATCTGGGGTGCAGGAAGGCGTCGGAGTTCAACAGGACGAGAAAACGACCCTGGGCACGCTCCAGTGCGAGGTTGTTGGCGGAGCCGAAGCCCAGATTCACCTCGCTGCGCAGTACCTGGGCTTCGGGAAACTCAGATTCGACCATCGCGACGGAACCATCGTGCGAGTTGTTATCGACGACGAATATCTCAAGGCGAAGATCGCCCCGTTCCCGTGCAACGGACTGCAGGGATTCGCGCAGGACTTCGCGGGTGTTGAAAGAGACGATGATCAGTGAGAGATCGAAGGGATAAGAGGATGAATCTTCTGGGGTCATGCAGTCAGACACTTCCGATTCCAAGGTGAACGCAACGGCGACGCAAGAGGATTCGAATCTTCTCTGAGATCATGATTCGCAATGGAGTAGAGCGAAAGTTCGAGACCATTCGACAATCACTCCACGCGCGACTTCGGTGGAAGAGCTTGGTTTTAGCGAGCTTTGGACAATCTCATACACTGCCCTCTGAGGGTGCATGCGGCTCAAAGGCATGTGCTGCTCGATTGCTTTACTGGAACTTATTTTAGCGAACGGCTGTCGGGAAGGACAGCGCCAAATGTAGCTCGATTATTATCGGGGATACTATTTTTCTTCTACTGGTAAAATTGGGCAATCGGTGCTTCAGGCCCCCGCTGAATGCTACGAATCGCTCCTCGTTCTTCCGTCTTTATCCGCATGTCCGAATCCGTGGCGGCGGGAATGATGGAACTGCGAAGCGCGTGGAGTGAGGAGAGCTGCGATGAGACGTATCGCTTTGTGCCTCTGCGTGGTGCTGGCCGGTTCGTTGGCGGGGATCGGCTGGTGGAGGGTAACGGAAGCGCGCGCGTCTGCCGCTTCTTCGATTCGTTACCTGACAAACTGGAGCCCGAAGGCGGCGGCGGAGTATCTGGATCACCGTGAGGTCTGGTGGCAGGAATGGCCGGCCGCGAAGATGGATCATGGGACAGTCTGCGTCTCTTGCCATACGGTATTGCCTTACGCGATGATGCGTCGCTCGCTTGGCCAGGAGTTGCACGAGTCAGCTATGCCAGAGCCGCAGAAGATCCTGATGGAGAATGTTGAAAAGCGGGTGGCCGGCTGGTCTGAGATGGTTCCGTATTACTCGGATGCCGAGTATGGGCCGGGCAAGACGGCGCAGTCTCATGCTACGGAAGCTGTTGTGAATGCAGTGATTCTGGCCAACTATGACGCACAGAATGGCCGTCTCCGTCCGGTGACGCGTAGTGCGTTCAGAGAAGCATGGGCATTACAGGAAGTGGCAGGCGAAGATGCCGGTGGATGGAAGTGGCAGGATTTCCATCTGGCGCCGTGGGAGTCGGCTGAGTCGGCCTATCAGGGGGCGACGTGGTTGATGCTGGAAGCAGAAAATGCTCCGGATGGATATGCGAGCGAGCCGGAGGTCCAGAAGCATTTGGAGAGTCTGCGGCAATATTTGCGGCGGCATTATGCGGAACAGCCCTTGGTGAACAAGCTGTATGTTTTGTGGTTGTCGACGAAGGCACCAGAGATGTTGGATGCGGGCGAGCGAAAGAGTCTGCTTGACACCGTTCAAAATTTGCAACTGCCGGATGGCGGATGGAGTCTCTTTTCCCTGGATCCCCAAAGTGCGATGGAACGCACCGAGCTGAAACGGATCAAGGAACAACTCAAAGAGCAATTCGGCCAGATCGTGAAGCCGCTGGAGAGTGATGGGTACGCGACGGGGCTGGTGGCGGTGGTGCTGGAGGAATCCGGGAGAAACAGCCATGATCCATCGTTGAACCGGGCTCTGGATTGGCTTGAGCGGCACCAGGGAAGCGATGGGAGCTGGCGGACTGGATCGCTGAACGGTCAGAGCGATTTGCAAAGTGATACGGGCCGATTTATGAGCGATGCCGCTACGGCGTATGCGGTGATGGCGCTGGAAAACGAGCCGCCAGCGCGGGCTGGAAACTAGGATAGGACACTAAGGCAGGCTGGCCGCGGAGGCCAACGTTGCCGTCTCTCCGTGCAATGGATTTGCTTCGTCGGCGTGCTGTCTGTCCAGATTTTTCAGGTTTTTCTGGGCGAGTATGTATTGCAGCCAGTTTTTATAGATGCATTGTGCGGTAGGAGCCCAGGTGTTTTCGATGCCTAGCTTTTCCAGAATGTCTGAAACTTCTGCCAGGAATTTCTCATCCGGGCTGTTCTCGGCTTTCCGCTGCAGCGCCGTCAGGGCTTGGACGGTATCGGGGGCGAAGTAGTTCCGCGGCATTAATGGGTAGATCTTCGTTTCTTGCCGGAGAAAGCGCCCGACGTCTCTGCGATATTCCAACAGGAGCGTGTTGGATTCGTACTCGGGATGGCCCTGAAAGAAGAGGAAAAGGCTCTTGAACTGCTTCACGAATGTGTCCACGCCCACATCGGAGGATCGCGTGAGCACGTTATATCCGGAAGCGGTTAATGCGTCTTCCGGCAGGCCGTTCCATCTGGAGTGCGGCAGGCTGAAACGCGCGGGTGTGCCTTCGGTGAGTGTGTGTGATGCCAGTTGCGCGCAATCGAAGACACCGCAATGTTTGTGAGGGCTTCTGACTCGGGTGACGCCATCCATGTGGAGGGCTGCGGCGTGCGCGGCAAGACAGGACCAGACGGTCGAATGCGTGTTTTCGCGGGCCCACTCCAGAACTTTTGTGAAGCTGTCCCAATAGGGTTCGTCTTGCAAATTTGGCGTCAGGGGTTCGCGGCCAGTGACTATGAGCCCGTCGAAATGCGTGTCGAGAAACGTTTCGGTGCTTGTGTAGAAGTTGCGAATGCGGCTCGCGCCGATTTCATTGCGCGGGATGCCGGGTAATGAGTAGAGCGAGAGGCGGACCGTGATGCCCTCGGGCGTTGCATCAGAGGCTGCATTGAGGAGCGAGAGAAACTGACGCTCGGTGGCTTCTAGAGCGCCGTCGGGCATGTTGTTGATCAAGCCGATATTAAGGCAGCGGAGATTGAGGTGCTTGCTCGACGGAATGGAATTCAAATATGCCGGCATGTTGGTCTCTCGGAAGTTGATTTAAGCCGCTCGGGAAAGCTAAGTGGCTAGATGGACTAGATGGCTGCGTTCAGCGCCTGATCCAGATCGGCGATGATGTCGTCGCTGTGTTCGATTCCGATGCTGAGGCGGATCATCTCTGGCCGCACACCGGCGATGAGTTGTTCTTCGGGCGACATTTGCCGATGGGTTGTGGACGCGGGATGGCAGGCTAGAGATTTGGCATCCCCAAGATTGACGAGGCGCGTTACGAGATTGAGCGCGTCATGGAATTTGACGGCGGCTTCGAAGCCTCCTTTGAGGCCTACGGTCATCAGAGAGCAGGCTCGACCGCCGAGGTATTTTTGCGCGAGATTGTAATAGGGGCTGGATGGGAATCCGGCGTAGTTGACCCATTCGATCCTGGGATCGTCGCGGAGGAATTCGGCTACTTTTCGGCCGTTTTCGACGTGGCGGTCTAGACGCAATGCAACGGTTTCGATGCCCTGAAGAAGGAGGAAGGCGCTCATGGGCGAGAGCGCCGCGCCGATGGTTCGCTGATAGACGCTGCGGCAGCGCCCCATGAAGGCGGCTCGGCCATAGTGCTCGGTATAGACGAGGTCGTGATAGGAGGCGTCCGGCTGACTGAACATTGGGAATCGTGCGGCGTGCTCTTTCCAGGGGAAGTTGCCGCTGTCGACGATTGCGCCTCCCAGCGTGGTGCCGTGGCCGCCGAGGAACTTGGTGAGAGAGTGGACGACGATGTCCGCGCCGTACTCGATGGGCCGCAGCAGGATGGGCGAGGCTACCGTGTTATCGACGATGAGAGGCAAGCCGTGACGATGAGCCAGTTGCGCCAGTTTCTCGATGTCGCAGATGTTCCCTGCTGGATTGCCCACGCTCTCGCAGTAAATGGCGCGGGTTTTGTCGTCGATCAGCTTTTCCAGCGCGTCTGGATGGTCCGACTCTGCAAATCGAACGTGCACGCCCTGGCTCGGCAATAGATGCGCGAACATGGTGTGCGTGGTGCCGTAGAGTTGGGGAACGGAAATGATGTTGCTTCCCAGTTCAGCGACATTGAGCAGGGCGTAGTAGACAGCGGTCTGTCCGCTGGCGACGCAAAGAGCTTCTAGTCCACCTTCGAGGGCGGCTACGCGACGCTCGAGGACTGCCGTGGTTGGGTTGGAGATGCGTGTGTAGCGAAATCCTTCTACTTCGAGGTTGAAGAGTGCCGCCGCATGATCGGCGCTGTCGAATGCGTAGGAAACCGTTTGATATATGGGCACGGCTACGGCTTTGGTTGTCGGATCGTATTCGTATCCGCCGTGAATTGCGATTGTTTCCGGCTTCATTGCTTTATAGGCTCCTGGACTCGGCTGGACTCGGGAGGTACAGCCATCGTTTGGTCCGAATTGATCTGGCCTGACTTCTGGCCGGACTCTTGCTCGAAGAGACGATTCATCTCGTCGACGACCCAGTGAATCTCGGCCTCGGTCGTTCTGAAACTGGTGATACATGCGCGCAGTACGTGGACTCCTGCGACGTGTGCTTCGGACATCCAGGCGATCTGACGGTCTCGCATCGATGCGAGGAAGCTGGTGTGAGACAGGCCGTCGCGCGTGAAGCAGACGAGCGGGAATGGCGTTGCATTGACGATCCGCCATCCTGATGTTGAGAGCGCTTCTCGAAGGACGTGGCCCATGCGGGTTTGATGCTCGATCATTTCGATCTGGCCGGATTCGCCGTGGTGGGCGATGGCCAGGAAGAGTTTGAGGCCGATGAAGCGGCGCGACCACTGGATGGAGGCCATCAAGGGGTCGGTGACGGTCAGATCGGTCTTCTTCGGCATGTAGGAGATGTCGGCGCGGAAGGCTTCGGCGACGCGGTCGGGATACCGGCAGAAGAACATGCCGCAACCCATTGGAACGGAGAGCCACTTGTGCGCGTCACAAGTGATCGAGTCGGCGGATTCAATACCAGCGAGGTGCTGCCGGAGTGTTGGCGAAAGGATGGCTGCGCCACCCCATGCTGCGTCTGCATGAAACCAAAGGTTCTCGGTTCGGCAGAATCGAGCTATCTCTTCGAGGGGATCGATGATTCCAGCCGCGGTGGTTCCGGCTGTGCCGATGACCATAAAGGGGGCGAATCCGTTCTTCCGGTCTTCTGTGACCAGGCGCTCAAGATCGGCGAGATCCATCTTCAGATTGGGATCGGTTTTGACGATGCGAAGGGCTTGTCTGCCAAGGCCGGTCAGATGCGCAATCTTGTTGTAGCCGTTGTGTGCTTCGTGGGTGAGGTAGATGGTGGGCGCTGCGGGAAGGTTGCGAAGGCCGTGTTCTCCATAGCTTGGGAAGGCCTGGGTCAAGGCGACTACGATTGCCGAGAGGTTCGCTTCTGTTCCGCCGCTCGTGAAGGTTGCGATGGATTCGGGTGGAAGGCCGAATTTATCGGTGAGCCAACCGAGCGTGTGCTTTTCGATTTCATTTGCGGCTGGGGACGTTCGCCAATTTGCGAGCTGCGAGTTGTACATGGCGACGAGCAGGTCGCCGAGAACCGAGGCGAGGGTTACGCTTGGGTTGAAGAGGCCGAAATAGCGGGGATGGGTGACCTGGACTTGCCAGGTTTGAAGCATCTGTTCGACATCGGCGACGACTTCTTCGAGTGGCAGCGATTGCTTGAAGTCATAGCGCAAGGTGAGATAGCTGCGAATCTCATCGGCTGTCACGTGGGGGACGATGGGGCCGTTTGCGACCTGCGCTTGCACCCTTGCGAATTCGTCCCTGACTTCGTCGATCTTCATTTCGAATACTCCTATTGTCAGCGGCGAAACAGGCAACTAGCTTCGCAATTGTTACGAGCAACGGAGTCATTCCTGCGCGACTCGACGGGAGATCTGACTTCAGAATGCCAGATCGGGGCCCGAACTTACAGTTGTATTTTCCCGCTCTGGATGCGGTCGAACAGCGATTGGTCTAGCCGGTCGAAGGACTTTGACTCCGGATTGTCAAAGTAGATGGCGTCGGTGGTGACGGCTGGATCGTATCCCTGGCGCACCAGATCGGTTTTGGAATACTTGAATGTTCCCGTTACTTCGACATCCTCTCGGATTCTGAGAAAGGCGGGGCGAGCGTAGCCGGGAAGGGTGTTGAGCAGATGATTTCGCAGGTCGGTGAGGTCGATGAGATTCTCGGCGACAATGGCCGCCATGCCGATTCGCCCTTCGGTGCCCGGAATGGATACTCCGTAGACGTTTACGTGCTTGACGCCTGGATAAGCGGAGAGAACCTCGGCGACTTCGGAGGTCGAGACGTTTTCGCCCTTCCAGCGGAAGGTGTCGCCGATGCGGTCGACGAAGTAGAAGAACCCCTTTTCGTCCTTCCGCATGAGGTCGCCGGTTCGAACAAAGACGTCGCCGGGCGTAAAGACATCGCGGAGGATCTTCTTTTCAGATGCTTGCTTGTCGGTGTAGCCCTCGAAGCGGCTGCCTACGCTTGCGGGGTCTTCTATTACTTTGCCGATGGCTTCTCCGACTTCGTTTGGGCCACAACGGATGCAGGACCCTTGATCGTTGCGTACTGGCTCGCCTTTATCAACATCGAATTTGACCAATGGGGGTGAGAAGCGATGGATGAGATAGCCTGGGATGTGTCCGATGGCGCCTCGCTTGCCCTCAACGTTGAAGAGCGCTACTCCGCCTTCGGTTGCGGCATAGAACTCAAAGATCTGAGGAATGCGGAAGCGATCTTTGAAGCTATCCCAGACTTCGGCGGCCAGGCCGTTGCCACAGGCCATGCGAATCCGGTGTTCGACGGGATGGGCGGCAGGTGTGGCGTGCAGAAGGTAGCGGCAGAGTTCGCCGATGTACTGGAAGATCGTGCATTCCCAGCGGACGATGTCGTTCCAGAACTGACTGGCCGAGAATTTTTCGCGGATGATGACCGTGCCGCCTGCGACCAGAATCGCGCCCGGCACCTGCACGCCGCCGACGCTGTGATACATGGGCAGGCAGTTGTACATGCGGTCCGATGGCTGCGTATCCATCATGCCGGCAAACCAATGACTCCATTGCATGACGCGGGCGTGGCTGATGTTGGCCGCTTTGGGTAGGCCTGTGGTGCCGGAGGTGAAGATGTACAGGGCGCGGTCTTCGATAGTGATCGGACGCCGTTCATGATCGCGCAGGCTTTCGCCGGATTGTTGCTGGATCTCGAGATCTATGCGCGGGAAGCTGGCGGGGTTTTCGCCGTGGGTCCAGATGGCTGGGGCACCGGTCAGTTGCGGGATGACCGCCGTCAGCGAATCGACGAACTCACTTGACGCGATGAGATGCTTGAGGCCGACGATGTTGACGCAATGCGCCAGGGATGGACCGACGAGATTTGTGTTGAGCAACGCGACGATTCCGCCAATGCTGGTGATGCCGAGCCAGATGGCAAAGAACTCAGGCCGGTTGGTCATCAACAAGCCGACGACTTCGCCTTTGGCGAGCCCTTGGTGGAGTGCCCATCGGGCGTATTGATTCGATCGGGCGGTGAGCTCAGCGTAGGTTAAGCTTTCGCGGTCGGAGAGAAGTGCCGGTTGATCGCCGGATTTCGCTGCTATCTCGGCTAGGACGACGGGCAGGATTCGATCCGGATTGCGAGGAATCGGCGCGGTCAGCTCAAGAGCGCGCAGCCATGCTTTGGCAGCGGAAACATTTGTCTGGGTTGGGGTTGTATTTTGAGACTCGATCAAGCAGTGCTTCCTGCGTCGACGGTCAAGACCGTCCCGGTGATGTTCTTCGCTTTGTCGCTCAGAAGGAATTCAACCGCGTTCGCCACATCGTCGACCTCTGCCAAGCGCTTGAGGGCGCTACGGCGTTCGATTTGCTGGCGCTGCTCCTCTTTCATGCCCTGAGTCATGTCGGTATCGACGAAGCCGGGAGCGATGGAATTTACGTTGATTCCCATGCGGCCCACCTCTCGCGCCAAGGACCGGGAAAATCCGAGGAGAGATGCTTTCGTGGCGCTGTAAACCGAGAGACCGCTGTAGCCGGTGAAGGCGGTTATGGAGGATACATTCACGATGCGTCCACCGCCGTCAGCCATCATCGAACGGACAACATGCTTGGTGATGACCATGGGCGAGACGGTATTCATGCGCACAAGTTGCTCGATCTGTGATAGGGGCATGAGGGCTAACGAGCCGTCAAAACTCATGCCTGCATTGTTGACTAGCCCGTAGATGGCACCAAAGGTCTTCCGGATCGTCTTGATCAGATTCGGGATCTCTTCGATTGCGGTGAGATCAGAGGGAACAAAGTGAAAGGAGCCTGGATTTGAGAGATTGGCCTCCTGCATTGCGGCCACGAGCTCGCTATTCTCTTTGCGGGCGACAGCGATGACCGAGTAGCCCGCGCCTGTGAGCTTCCGGGCAATGCCCAGGCCTAATCCTCGGCTGCCGCCGGTGACGATTACGTTACGCATTGCGTCGAGTGAGCTTTCCTGATTCAGCGACCGCGAGAGAGGTTACAAAGTTGATCGCGGCGGGAATCTTGTGGGATGAGAGCGCGTCGCGGCAGAGCAGGAGAATCTCATGCTGAAGCTCGCGCAGGTCTGGGTTGGCTGCGTGCTCTGATGCTTTGAGAACTACGTCTGCGACGACGATGGCTCCTGTGACAGGATTCTTCTTGGTCTTGACGAGCGACATGTGGACGGCGGGATGGCGGTTGATGACTGTCTCCACTTCTTCGGGATAGACCTTCAGACCGCCAATGTTAATCACTCCGTCGCGTCGGCCAACGAAGTAGTACCGGCCGTCTCGCAGTTCGAGCAGGTCGCCGGTATCGACGAAGCCGTCTGCATTGCGAAGAATGGGGGCATGGCCACCCAGATATCGGCTTGCAGTTCGATCGGAACGGATCCAGAGGGAACAATCTACCATCTTCATTTCTACGTTCGGAGTATGGGCGACTACGCTGGCAGGGAATCCGGCGAGCCCGTCGTTCACGTCAAAGGCAACACCAGCTTCCGTGGTCGCGAATGCGTGGGCGATTCGAGCCTGCGGGTAAACGAGACGAAGGTTGTTAAGGATAGACTGATCGGCGATCTCTCCAGACAAGCGGACATACTCTGGCGCCAACTGATGGATCGCGGGACTCATCAACGCACGGCGCCAATGCGAGGGCGTTCCAGAAATATGTGTAACGCCGTGAGAGCTTGCCCTCTCCAGAAAATCCGCTGTTGACTCCTGGGCGCTTGAGAGCACGAGCGAGGTGCCGGTAAGAAGCGCACGCAGGAAAATCTGCAGTCCGCCATAACGGCGGATGTCGTAGAAAGTACTCCAGACGACGGGACTCGCGCCGGAGTTCTGTGGTTCAATCGCGCCGGCAAGGCTGAACAAGGTGTGGGCGACGAGCTTTGGCAGTCCCGATGTGCCGGAGGTGAGAAGTATCCACTCGGTCTGATATTGCGCGGTTCGATCGCTTAGTCCAGGTGTAAGTTCTCCGTTGCACGGGATGAAGCGTTCTACGCGTGGATTGCCTAGCTCGACCGTCTTGCCGTCGGAGACGATCGCGTCTACTTCGGCGGACTCTATCACAAATGGCAGGTAGCCGAGAGGCAAATCGGGAGGATACAGGACTACGCGCCGAGCGACACCATCGAGCTCGATGAGGGCCAGACTTGCGGCGAGTTGGCTGATCGTCGCAATGAGCACCGATCGACCGCGGAGCTCATTGCTATGGCCATAGAGCGCAGAGCTTTCGTGGAGTTCGCTCAGGGCGACATTGGCTTGTGCACTGAATAGAAAGCGCGCAGACAGATTGTCTGCGGCGCTGACCGTGCTCCATAGAGATGTGAGGTTATTTTGCGGCATTCTCGTAGAATTGGACGAATTCACCGAAGGTCAGAGGAAACAGGGCATCTTCCGAGTCGCTGAAAGGATCGATTCCGAGATCCCTCTCAAGCCTTGCGACAATGATCGCGAAACAGAGCGAGTCGAGCCCGGAGTCCAACAGCGTTAAACGGTCGGTCAGGGGTGCGAGCCGCTTATCATATTCAAGGGCGACCTGTTGGAATTGTTCTGAAATTTCAGAGCGAATGTTCATAGGCGATTGGATTTCATATTCTCCGAAGTTAGTTCTACCTTACAGGCACTGGGCTTGGTTCTCAATAGTCCATTTTGTTACTTTTCGGCTAACGACGCCTCGGCGATCGTTTCGGACTCAATTGACTCCGAAAACGGGAAACAATCTCGCAGCCAGCGCTCAACTTGCTCTCGAACTGCGGTTCTTCCAGCACGATTCGCAAACGAGTGATCTGTATTGTCAATCACCTGAACGGTAACCTGGCTTTTGCGGGCTGCAATGGCCTGGATATGTTTGATGTAGTCGAATTCTCCGACTCTTGGCTTCGTTCCCGGACTCTTTCGGCCAGGCGCCTTGAAAAGCAGGGTCGGCAGTCCCTTGTTTGCGACTTCGCTCCAACGCTGTAGAAGCGCAAAATTAGCGTTTCCCGGAGGCCTGCTTCCACCGAGGGCCAGGCGGATATTTTTCAGCCAATCGTACATTTTGCTGAGAGATCCGCCCACAGCGCTGGTTGCGGCCCAGCGGACGAGCCGCTTCCACGCCTTGGATTTTTTCATTTGCTGCGGCAAGTAGAAGTAGGGGTCCAGAAGTATCACGCCCTTGCACTCCTTGCTCGCTGCTGCTGCGAAGAGCGCAGTCACCGCGCCCGCACAGTGGCCGACAATTACAATTCCAGATAGTCCGAAGCGCTCAACGAGTTCCTTGATCTTAGCCGAAGCAATCGATCCGTAGCCTCCTGCGTTGATGAAATCAAGCAGGGCCGTATTGAGGGGCGCATCGGAGTCTCCCAGTCCTGGCAAGTCCATGCGAAATGCCGGGTAGCCGCACGCAGCGAATGACTCGGCCCAATAGACCGCCGAGTCGCCGGTTGCTGTTCTCGGGAGAAACAGGGAGTTCAGGAACAGCACTCCGATTGGATTCTGGCAGCGTGCACCGGCTGCGCCGCTTCGAGGCCTGTGGTATGTACCCTGAAGTCGAACATCTTGGCCGTCGAGTGTAAACAACTCGCGAGATTCGATTGCTCCAATCACTGGCTCTCCCCTACAAAACTTGTCAGGGCCCCGTTCATCCATTCGAAGTTATCAGAGTATAGCCAGCTAAGGTCCTTGATTTCGTCGCCGCCGCCGACGATGCCTTTCTTAGCCAGGGGAGCAGCATTTGCGGCGAGGACGATCGATTTCACCGGGCGGCCATACTTTTGAATTGCTGATTCTTCGTTATCCATAGCCGACGGCAGTTCGAAGCTGAATGAGTCGCGCCAGAGTTTTGGCGTCCACAGATAGCCTTCTACCTCGATGGACAAACCTTGCTCTAACTCCCGAATACAATCGGCTGCTGTTTTTCGTTCTTCGGAGTACCTCAGCAATTGCAAAAGACCCATCCAACGGAGAAGTGTCGTGCGGAGGGCCGCGTTTGCGTTTGCAGGTGGAGACCACAAGAGAAGTGCGTCTCCTACTCCGGCCTCAAAGACCTTGCCAGCCAAGAGTGCTCCGATCTCAAGACCATGCAACACGAGCGGCACTGCAGGCGACCGGCGGTTCAGCCATTCCGTGAGGAGCAGGACGTCTTCATGCCAGTCCGCAAAAGTCATTTCACAAAAATCGCCGGTGCTCTCACCGATACCGCGGTAATCATATCGAAGGACTTCGATGCGCCTTTCCGCCAGATATCGTGCCCACCGGACCCAGGGGCCATAAGAGTTTTGCCGTTCCGAGGCAAAAGGACCCACCAGGAGCACACGAGCAACTGGATCTGGCACAGAATGCAGAACCGTATACAGGTGTGCCCCGGGAACTTCGAAGTAGTGGGCTTGCTCGAACAGATTTTGCTCCAGTCGATGTTGCATTTTCAAGTTCGCTGCTTCTGTACTCAATCAGGCGGCGAGTGTTTCTGTCTGCCCGAAGACGATCGTCTGCACAAGGGTGCGAAGAAGATAGACGCCCTCGAAGATGTCTGCCTCGGGATTGAGTGGGTTCACTTCCATCTCTTCCGAGAGAGCGGTAAAGAGTCCCTGCGTGTGTTCGATGTCGCACACACCATGCACGTCGGTGTACTCCATATCGGTGGAACCCTGCAGTGTCGCAAGATCAGCCAGGTAGGCCATGAACTTCTGAATGAATCCCTCAAAGAAGGCCATGGTTGCCAACGATTGCGTTGCAGAGAGTCTGCCCAGGAACTTGCGAACTTTTGTCAGGTCTTCATCTACGACGAGTGCATCGGAGTCCGTGGGAAAAGCATGGGCGGCAATCGCAAATCTCCGCAGCATTACGGGATGGGCGTCGCGCACTTCCTCAAACAGATTTTCGAGCAGATGCGGACGCGCTCCCTCGGACTTGACCGAGATGAGGGTGGCTGCCATCCAGTAGATGAAGTTTCCTTCCAGGACGGCGGTATATCTTGCGATGATCCCACGGCGCTGGTCGCTGGTTAGTTGCTTGGGATCGGGGAGGGAAGCAGAGAGTTCGTCAATCATCCCCTCTATCTTCGGCTGAATGGAGTTTTCGACAGAGTGATTCTGCACCTGCGGAGAGAGAATGGAAGTAGTCATAGCCTGCCTTTCATCATGGATTGGAATTCGGCTCCGGTTCCGACACTCAGAGTGTCCAAGCGGAGCGATATTCAGTGAAGAGGATTCTCGCTTACTACCGTGAGGAACAATAGTGCTCAAGAGAACAGCAACGTTAGGTCAAGGAAAAACATGCTTATCATGGTGCGACCGAACTCCCGCCATTGTCTTCGCGCCGTATCTGAGGTCGGTTCAAAAATACTTCCAACAGTGCTTCGCCCTGTCACCCCCATTTCGGCGTGCGCATATCTTATGGGGACTTGTGATCGACGCTTTCTACTGTAGTAGAGCATGGCATGACTCAACCTCTACCGGGAGCAAATTGTCGCGTGCCCGAACAGCGTACCACGCATCTGATGCCGATCTGTCACTATAATAACCGCGAATTCGTCACGATAACTATCACATTTTCGTAACGGTAATCCCAACAATAGGTGCTAGTTCTTTGGGTTACTATTCCGCCATTAGCCTCTCGGCCGAGACCCGGTGATCTCTTGTATGGGATCGGTGCATCTGGCTGAGTATTGTGAATGAACGAATACTGCTGTGAACGCTAATCCGGATGCGTCCCGGCTTTGTTGCGCTTGCGGCCTATGAGGCTTGCGTTGAAGCCTGAGTCCTGCAGAATAGCAATCCAATAAGCTATTCTTTGCCGTGGAACAAACATGAATGGATCATTTTGCGGATGCAGTATCTATTTTTGTAGTCAGATAAAGAGCCTTGATTATAAGCAGACTTTCTTAACACCAGGATGTGGAAGTTTCCGGTGTGAGTATCCCAATAAGGCATGGCGCGCTCGCATCAGATTGATGTGATGCGAGCCATGCCTTGGCGCTAATGAGGCAGATTCTATTGACGCAGAACGCACATCGTCGAATTGGACACAATGGTGGGGCCGACATCAGTTACATGGCATCTGCAACTCGTGTCATTGCTGGCGCGTAATTCCTTTCGGGATGGCATCTATTTTGGAAAGGGTCTAAGTATTAAGAGACCTTGAACTGGTTTTAAGCGCGAGAAGCTAGTCTGTAGTTTATGCGACTCCATTCAGAATTCAAAGATAACTGCTGATGGTCCAAAAAATCTTATCTTGTGCCTGTTTGAACGAGATTTTGACGCATCGTCATCGGCTAAATGTTACGAGCAAATACAGAATCCTCTTCGTTTGCGCGTGAATTTCCCTGGTCAAACGAAGCAACGGACGCCTGCTTGGTTTGACCAGAATTCTTTTCCGGCTTCCACCACTCCTGGAGGTTAACTCTGTCAGAGCGCAGCTCGAATTCGCGAAGATCATGCTTGAGAGATTCTTCGGCGCGGGCGGGGTGAACTTTGTTGACTACTGCCGCGGCTCCGGCCACGCCAATACGTTCCAGTAAACGAGCGGATCGCGTAAGCCATGCCTTCTTGGTTTTGCCTGCTTCGGCTACCAACACTGTCACGTCCGCCATTCGGGCAAGATACTCGGTCTCAGCCGAAATGAGAATTGGCGCCGCATCGATTAGCACGACATCGTACTCTGAGGAGAGGTTCTGGAAGCTCTCAAAGACGAGGTTTGTCACGGGGGCGATTCTCGTCGGAATAGCCTGGAGGTTGGACTTGGCCTTTTGCAATTCAGTCGCCGAATCAGCGCCGTTGTCGACTTCGTTGGGCAAGCTTACAGTGCGCTTTTGCAAGCCTGTTCCCAGGGTAATGAAGGCTACAGGCTCGGAATTTCCAGAGGGATCGATTACTAACGTTTTGCGTCCGAGTTTGGCAAGCATGCTTCCGAGATTTTCAATGATGGAAGTTGTGCCTGCTCCGGAGTTTACACCGGTCATCACGAAGGTTCGAGCGCGGCTGATTCGGGCTGCATGATCGATTCCAGCGGCGAGGCGCAGAGCGCATTCGTCAAAGACTATCTGTGTGACCTCCCGGTCATCGAACAACATGCCGATGGGGGCAAACCCGAGTACGGCTTCGACGTCTGAAGCTGTGTAGATATGCGGATCGAACAAGTCAAGGATCACTGCGATGAGAATTCCCATGATGATCGATACGGGGAATATCGCAATGAGCAAAGTAGTAACCCTACTCTTCTCCGGGCCAAGAGGCGTCATAGCGGGCGAGAAGAGATGAACAGAACCCGGGGAACTGCTTTCCAGTTCCAGATTGCTGATGCGATCGTCTACGGCCGTTTGACGCGCTTGCAGACGGTCAAGGTCTGCCTGTATTTCCGCGGCCCGCTGGATTTTGGGGGCTGTGCTGGCGGCCTGGCTGGTTCCACGCTGTAAGTCGCCATTGAGCTTGGATTCGACCACCTGAGCCTGATTCAGCTGCGTTCGCAGCTTCTGCTCAAGATGCGCGGCTGCCTGGCGCCGCAGACTCGCCTGCATGTCGGCAAGCTCTTTTTCGATCTGTGCGAGAGCTTCTTCTGTCTGTTTCCGTTGCGGATGGTTCTCCGTCATACCGCTCAGCTTATCTACCAGGTCCGCCTTGTGCTGGCTAAGAGATGCTTTGAGCGTCACCAGGCTGGGGTCACTGGCGATCAGGTCATCGGCAGCTGCATTCAGCGCCGAATTAGGCGCTGACGATTCGCCGCTATTGATTGCTTCCAGTTGCGCCTCGGCTTGGATTCGTTGCTCGTGGGCCGCTGTCAGAGCTGTTTGAATCTTGACGTTCTCATCATCGATAAGGCTTGATCCCTTGGCGGTGAAGGATGCGACTCCCAATGCCCTCGTAATCTTGTCCTGCTCCTGAAGCAAGGAATCGGTTTCGTTTTGAATTCGAGCCTGCTCTTCCTTGAGCGACGCAAGGCGGTCGTCCCGTCCGTAAAACTCCTCGGATTTAGCCTTCTCGATGTAGACTGCGGTGACGGCGTTGACGATGTCGGCTAAGTGCTCGGGTCTGGAGCCCGAGATCCCGATTTCGACCTGGTAGGTTCTTTCTATACGCTCGATCCCGAGTGCCCCTTGCAGGCGTAACACTGCGCTGTGCTCTGTCTCACCCGGAAATTGCCAGGTGCCAGGAGGCATTCTGCGTATAGCCTCGGCGAGGATGTCGTACCGGTTGATGGCGTGAACGGTTTCCTGAATATAACCTTCGTACGGCCGTTCGAGTTCACGGTCATCGACAAGCGTCTTGATTGGAGTTGGCGAGACGTAGATAGTACTGGAGGCTGAATAAGTAGGCTTGTGCTTTGCAATTACCGCAAGTCCCAGGCCAAGCACAAGCAATGTCACAAGCAAGGACGATACGGGATGCAACCGCAGGCTATTCAACACATTGATGCGGAAAGGACTCGTTCGCGAAGCAGGACGGAGCGGCTGCTGGGTCGCAACGGGAGAATAGGGCTCCGGGTTATTGGTCGGTGTCATGTACATATGCTTCGATCCTTGGAGAAGGTGACTCGAACGCTCGATCAATTACGATTGCGGCTCTCTCCGTTTCCGCAATCCAGGGTTGAAAACGGTCTTCCCGATTGCTCAACCCGCGCCTACAATCGCAGCGAGGCTGACCAGTGTGGCGACAGGGCTGATCCTCTGCAAGAGATACGTCGCCTTGTAAAGGCCGGACTTCGGAACCATGATTACGTCGCCAGAGTGCAGGGTGAACTCCTGCTGGCCGGCCAGAGTCATGACCTTCTTGTAGTCGATTGTGAAGTCCTTGCCGGTAGAGGGCTGAAGGATGTGAATCTTCGGATTGAACCCGCCGCTCTCAGCACAACACCCGGCCTCGGCAAGGATACTGGTAAGCGTCGAATCCGGGGTGAGGGGTACAGTGCCTGGTTTGCCCACCTCTCCGAGTACCGAGACGAACAGTTCCCTGGGCTGAGGCACGAAGACAATGTCGTTACGACGCAAACGCATGTCTGCCAGCGCATTTCCGCTTACCAGCAGCTCGCGCAACTGGACCTGAACGGCCGTATCGTTGCCGCGGTATATGGTGCAGGTTTCGGGAATGCCCGTCCCGACATTAGTGGAAGCGCCATTTGCGGTTACCTGCGGCGAAATCAGGCCGGCTTTACCGATTGCGTCGAGCAGCGTGGGTGTGCTTTCGAAGAATATTTCTCCGGGGTGTTGCACGTATCCAAGGACACGCACCCTGTTGGAGCTGTATTTGTCGATGCTTACGGTCACGGTCAAGTCCCTAAAGTACTTGCTCAGGGCTTTGATAATTGCATCGCTTGCTGCTGCGCGGGTGAGATCTGCAACGTGGACGGGGCCGATAAGAGGCAGGGTTATCATTCCGTCTGGACCGACGGTCTTTTTGCCAGCGAGTTCGGGCCGTCCGGGAAAATCCAGGCTTATTTCATCCCCCGCACCCAAGGTATATTCCTCATTGGCCGCGGGCTCAAAGTTTTCAAGGGACTTCTGATCTCTCAATGTCAGTACGGGCCCGTTGGACGGGACCGTATTCAAGGCCGAACCGGAAGATTGCGGCGACGAGGCCGAAGTTGGATTTGCTGGCTGTAGTGCAGGCTGTTGGGCCATGGAGCTGGTCGAAGCCACCAAAGCTGTCAAAGCCGTCAGGGCAAACGCCAGAGCAGCCCATTCTAGATTTGCGGCCGTGCTTGCAGACTTCATTTCAACCCTCCGGGGAAGTGCCCAACCTATACTGTCTTACGCGTATCGCCGGCTATTCAGGCGTCACATTGTTACGTAAATTCAGAGTATCGGGGATGTTCTTACCCGATTCAATCCCTACAAGGTGTTATCCCGTTCTGTGCGAACCCAGGCGGCCTTCGAACTGGATCCTCGCAGTACACCTGGAATCATCCGGAGTTTGCGCAGGACATATACAGGCGCCAAGGCAAGCAATTGCAATGTCTTGATAAAATCCGGGCCTGCCCAGGCAGCCGTAAGCACATGTCCCAGCACGATTACGAGGGAGATGCCGGCATACCAGCGCAGCCATTCCAACGGGATCAAAAGCGCCAGGAGTAAAAAGAAGACTCCATAGGCTAGAGGTAAACCGATCAGATCACATAAGGGCTCAAGCAACTTGAGGCGGCCGCTCAGAATCCTGCCGATGAGCGGAAGGGCCCAGATGCGCGCTGTGTGAAGCCGCCCACCTTCCCAGCGGGAGCGTTGTACGTGTTCGCCGGTGCGCGATTCAGGAAACTCCGCGGAGATAACTCCCGCGTCGAGATAATGCACCCGCTCGCCGGCCGTGACCAGATGCAAGTGGTATTCAAGATCTTCCACAACGGAGAATGCATCGTATGGGATCGCGTCCAAAACCGGGCGAACGATTCCGAATCCGTTCCCGAGAATACCGGCAGAAAGTCCAAGCCGCTGGCGCCCGCGAGGCCGGATTACATTGAATCCGCGGAAGGCCAGAGCTGCGAGTCTGGTGCTGGATCGTTCGGTGGTGCTGAACATCTCATAGCGGCACTGCACGACCCTGGCTCCGGTCGCAAACGCAGAGCGGACTGCACCTATTGCGTTTGTAGATACCGTGGAGTCCGCGTCGACGACCATAACTGCCGCGGCTCCGGCGGCGAGTGCGTACTGGAAACCGTGGCGCAGCGCGAATCCCTTTCCTCGGGCAGTTGGGTCGTTATAGTCCAGAACCTCTGCGCCTGCAGCAGCGGCCCGAACAGCTGTTGCGTCGGAGCAGTTGTGTGCAACCACCAGTATCCTGACGTCAGGGCCTGCGGAAGCGCGTAGGCTTGCAACACAGCGGGAAACCAGAAGCTCCTCATTGTGAGCAGGGACGATGACGGCCAAATCACAACCGACGAGGTCGTCCCTGGTCGATCTGGCATCGGGTTTCGTGCTGGCCGGCAACAGGTTTGCCGAAGTCACGAGTAACAATTCAAGCACCAGCGGAAGCGTCGCAAGCAACAGAAGAGCGCCAAGAAAGGTGAAAAGGAGGTATGTCATCGCAGCCAACGCCTATTCCAAACCGGTTGAGTGCGTCGCGACCCGTAAGACGCATTACCTGCCAGCACTTGCGAAGGCAGCTGGTACAAGGGTCCGTTCCTCGGTTTCCTCCGCGGTGATGATCCGTCGGCAAACATCCTGCAGCAGTTCCACGCGGACGTCCACACGCGCCATGTCCCGCCGATTCATGTCCCAGGCTGGAGTAAAGCTTGAGAGCAGGCGTTGTTCAGCCTTTGCTGTTCGGTAGAGCGCGTCACTGACCATCGTAGTCGTCATGAAATAGTTATGCAATTGTCCTGTGCGGAGGACTCGTGAGAGATGGGATGGCAGTTCTGCAAGCCACAACTGCTCCCGACGGCGTCGCATCCACCCAGCCAGACGAATTAGGGAACCGAGGGATTCCGGTCCCAGATAGCCGATTTGCGACATATCAAGCACGATGTTCATTCCCTCTTCGCAAGCGCAGCGGCTGCAGGCATTGAATTCCTCCAAGGCTGTGCCACTGAGGTCGCCGATCATAGAAATCAGCTTCGTGTTTCCGACTTGCTGAACGATGATATTAGACTTGGCGGAGTGTCTGGGCTGCACCGCCGAGGCAGCGATGTACCCCGGAAGATGCTGTAAAAGGCACATTGCGTCGGCCAGGTAGCGGGCCGCCAGCCTGCGAGGCTCCTGCAATGTGCGATACAGCCATTCCAAGCCATTGCGCTGCATCCACTGGGGGGCGCGGGGAACGGTTCCTGAGATCATGTCCAGTGTACCGCCTACGCCGATGCAGACGGGCACCTTCAGGCGGTCTCGATGCATCGCAATCCACTGTTCCTGTTTGGGGTTGCCGAAGGCCACAAGCAGAATATCCGGCCGCGCCTCTTCGATGCGACGAAGGATATCTTCGTGGTCCATCTTCTCCAGCGGCAGGGGATCAGGGGAATACCGGCCTACTATGCGCAGATCTGGATAGCGCTGCTTCAGCACTTTAGCGGCACGCTGGGAGCGGGCCTCGCTGGCGCCGAGCAGGAAAACGCCGTAGCCGCGCCGCGCCGATACATCTGCCAGACGCTCGACGAGATCAATGCCACCGACGCGCTCCTTCAGTGGGGTTCCGATCAGCCGCGAAATCCAGACGATAGGCATTCCGTCCGGAACGATCATTTCGGACGAGCACAGAATATCCCTTATTTCCTTGTTCTGCATGGCATTCTTCAGGAAGTCAACGTTTGCCGTTGCCACCTGATGAAAGCCGCCTTCCCGAATCTGTTCTTCAATAAGCGCGACCGTCTCGTCCATGGTCACGTTATGGAAGGGAATACCAAGGACAGCTACAGTAGTGCAGGATAAGTTCAACATGTCGTGCTCCAAGGTCAAGTTGCTACTTCGTTTCAATGCAGAAAACTTGCCGTAATTGCAGGGAATCGCTGTCCCCACTTTGTGGTGCTGCGCCGTAAGTTCGGTGCATCCGGAGTGGAACTGCCGTCGCCGGACTTAGATTTACTGGTGAATGGCTACGTGATTTTCGTTGAATGCGACTTCGTCGCTGACCTGCATCTTGTAGAAAAGCCAATCCGGATCGCTCTGCAGAATCTCCGCGAGATGAACGCGGATGTCACCGGTTGGTTCGCGAAATCCGTTCATGATTCTGCTCAAGGACGCTTCGTGAATGCCAAGCATTCTTGCCAGGCGGTTTTGCCGGATGCCCGTGGTGTACATCCGAAGCTTCAGATTTGGGTATATGTCTCGATTCAATGTCACGGTTACACTCTCGATTTCAACTGGCTGCAGCTTTCTGGAGGGAGCAGAAGCAGCAGTTACTGCAACCTGCAGTGCAATCCGGCTGCCAAACCCTAAATCTCTTATTCGTCAACATATTGTTGCGAAGAGCAGATTAGATAATTCCTAAAAAATCTCCATAGTTCCAAAACTGTCCGAAGTTCTTCTGAGCCATAGAGATACGGCATAACCAGATCGTGTAAAGTGCTATACCGCTTTAGTTATCGAAAGGAGATACCCAATATTTGGAAATTCGTAGTAATGAGGCGCATATTAGTAACCCATATTGCGCGAAAAACGAGTACTCTAGTAATAAGATTGCCTAGCTGCCTGAAATGGCCTCGATCCCAAAGCGGGCATTGGGGGGGTGAAATGGGATTGCTTTCGATGAGACGCGCCACGTATACTTCAGCCATCACACTGACCTCTCAGGCGCGAACTTTCCGATAAAAGCGGGCTCGGAGGCGAATCGTCTCAGTTCAAGTGAAAATAAATTGTTGATGCGCGGGCTGGTCTTCCGAATGGTTCAGGGGATTGCACGCCGGTAGAGCAGGTCGCGCCTGGGGCGGTGCTATAAGGATGATTCCGGGTGATTGGTAAGAGCGTTGGTGAGGTCTGATGGGCGGACACATTGTTCTGGTAGTGCAGAATTCGCAGACCCACGAACAGCTGATCCAGAATCTGGCGGCTGAGGGCACCTGTGCGTTGTGTTTCCGGTCTGTCGAAGAGGCTGTCGCGTATCTTCGCGAACCTGGATGCCCGGCGTCGATTGTTGTATTTGGCGTGACGATGCGCCGTCAGAGCGACTATGCGGCGGTGATCGAGTTGGGTATAGCGAGGCCGGAACTTCAGATCCTTCTGACTGCTCAAGAGCGAAGTTCCATGCTTGATTTGCTCTCAGGCGGGAATCGCGCGGTATGGGTTCTGGATAAACCATTGAATCATGCCGAGTCTGCGGTAATCGTTCGCCGAGCGCTGAAGACGGCGGCAGCGGCAGCTAGCGAAGGGCTGGTTGAAGCGCTTTCGAGCCAGAACGGTGTGTTTCTTCCTTATACAGACGAATTCCTGAGGCGGGTTGGAATGGCCGATGTTCCGGTTTTGCTAAGCGGAGAAACGGGCGTTGGCAAGGAAGTAATGGCCAGGCGGCTTAGGGCGTATTCCCTGCGTGCCGATAAGCCGTTCCTCAAGCTGAATTGTGCGGCGTTGCCGCCGGAACTGGCTGAAAGTGAACTGTTTGGCAGTGCGAAGGGCGCTTTTACGGGAGCGAATGCGGACCGGCAGGGAAGATTTGAGACCGCTCAGGGTGGAACCATTCTGCTCGACGAGATCGGGGACATGGATCTGCGATTGCAGACTAAGCTCTTGCAGGTTTTGCAGGATGGAGAGATTCAACCGCTGGGAAGCAATCGCACCATCAAAGTGAATGTGAGGGTCATGGCGGCGACTCATCGTGATCTGTCGCGCGCCATCCAGGATGGGACGTTTCGAGAAGACCTCTATTACCGTCTGAACGTCATCAAGATCGTTATCCCGCCTTTGCGCGAGCGCCGCGAGGAAATCCTCACGCTGGCCGAGACGCTTTTGGCGCGTCATCTTCCAAAGGGGCAGAAAGCGCCGCTGGTCAGTGACGAGTTGAAGAGATTTTTGTTGGAATACCGCTGGCCCGGTAACGTGCGCGAGCTCGAGAATGTCATGCGCCGTTTTCTCGTCTATCAGGATTCGGCGATGATCATTCGCGAATTGCTCGAGGGAGTTGACGAACTCCGTTCCGGGGACAGTCCGGCTAAAATGGCAAACGGTCGGGATGCAAATTTGTCGACATCCTCGGCTTTGACCGAAGGAGAAGCTCCCGAGGGTTTGGAGGTCGGCAGGCGGCCCGAACGTGTGGATAGCCTGGATCGTCTCGCAGAAGCGTCGCGTGTGGCTGAGACTGAGCTACTGATGAATGCTCTGGAAGCCAATCGCTGGAATCGCCGGCAGGCTGCTGCTTCGTTACAAATTGAGTACAAAGCGTTTCTCTACAAGCTGCAGAAATACGGCATTGTCGAGTCCAAAGGGAAACAGCGCGAAATCAGTGCCTGAATCAGCGGATGGAGCGCTTCGGGTAAAATCGAACGGATCACCATATTCGCGTAATTTGTAACTTTTCATACGTGGCCAAGGAGCAATCTCGTGTTCGAGAATATCCGCGAGGATTGGCAAACCTATGATCGCGAGTGGACTCGCCAGGGTCTCTGGGTCATGATCGTCTATCGATTCGGAAATTGGCGTTATCGGATTCGGAATCGGGCGCTGCGCCGTCCGTTTTCCTTCGCCTACAAAATGCTCAAGCTACTTATGGAGATCCTTACAGGCATCGAACTTCCTTGTGAAACGAAGCTTGGCAGGCGTTTTCGCATAGATCACTTTGGTGGCATTGTCATCAGTGGAGATGCGGTATTCGGGGATGATTGCGTGATCCGAAACGGAGTGACCGTAGGGCTTCGTCACACGGGTCAACGCGGAGCGCCGATTATAGGCAATCGCGCGGATATCGGTGCCGGGGCTAAGGTCCTGGGGAGCATCCGGATTGGGGACGACGTTGCGATTGGCGCCAATGCTGTGGTCATTAGTGACGTGCCATCCAATTCCATCGCAGTCGGGGTTCCGGCCAAGATTCGGCCGCGCAAGGCGCAAGAGATTCTTGTGGAAGCGACGCGGTCGGAATCGAGTAACTAGGCGAATCGGATGTAGCGCCGGAAGGCGCCACAGAGATATATAGGTTACGCTTGCCTGGCCACCCTGCGTCACGTGCGAATTGCAGACGTGTCGGACTCTTTCAGTTCTCGCCGCAGACACCGGACGGCTTCGATACTAATAGTGAGGATCGCGTCGGAGTTGATGTGGAGTATGTTCAACGTCCAAACCTGGAATTGGGATACGCACATGCGCCCCAATGTAAGTATTTGTTATCCTGAAACAAACATCCATATTTGGGGGCGACCTAGTGGCACAAACGCAAGAAGAGCCGAGTCCGCCTACGATTCGTCCCTCTTCGTATATCGGCTCACAGAAACGTATACGCGAGTTGGATGGCTGGCGTGCCATAAGTGTGCTGTTGGTAATTCTGCATCACTTATTCTCGATTCAATTTTCGGGATTGGTGCGGCCTGTATATCTCCTATGGCATATTCTCGGACTGGCAGGTTTCCTCGGGGTCGACACATTTTTTGTGATCAGTGGATTTGTGATTTGTCGCCTTCTGGTATCGGAAGAGTCGCGATACGGATTTCTCTCGCTAAAGGGTTTCTACTATCGCAGGATCTTTCGGATACTTCCGCCGCTGTATCTTTACGTGGTAGCCATAGCTCTATTGATCGCAACAGGGCTCATCCAGGAACGATGGGTATCACTGGCCATCGCGGCAGCATTCCTGGCAGACGTGAACGTACTCCCTGGTAGCTGGTTTTTTGGCCACACGTGGAGCCTTGCAGTCGAGGAACAGTTTTATCTGATTTTCCCGACTCTTTGGATACTAAGCCGGCGACGGTGGAGAGCCTTCGTATTTGCCTGCGTCTTTCTTCTCTGCCTTGTGTGGAACCTATCGCTTGCTGTTTCGCACCAAGTGAATCCTGCTGTGGATGCTCGGACCCGGGTTGGATTTGCCTGCATCTGTTTTGGCGTTTTGATGGCAGTCCATGAACGTCCTGTTCGGCACTTTGCGGCTCGAGTTCCGGGATGGATTGTTAGCCTCGTTGCGCTCACGCTTCTAATCCATCCGGTACCGCATGGGGCCTTCAACGAGTCATTGTTTTCGGCCCTGCTCATGCCTCCAGCAATCGGCCTGATCTTGATGCATAGTCTCGAATGTGGAGGCTGGCTAAGATCCTTCCTGTGTAGCAGACCGATTCAAGCTGTTGGGATAACCTCCTATGGCATTTACCTCTGGCAGCAGCTCTTTACGGCGCCAGTCTCACTCTATTCCTGGGAGGCTCCCGGAGCACCGTTCTTTCTGTCTTTGCTTTGCGTCGTGGTTCCGTTGTCGTACTTCTTTGTTGAGAAGCCGGCGATCCATTTCGGGAAGATGCTCTCGAAAGGTGCGAGGGAAAAGGCGGACTTGCGGTCGAAGTAACTTCTATTCCTTCAGCGTCTCTATGCTTTGTATTTCAATTGCTTAAAGGGCTAAAACCTCGAGTCACAGATCGGATGACGCTTTCACTGGTTTGATCTCTGCCGCTTAAGCTGGCGATCTGGCCGAATGCCTCACGTGTCACGCCCTAAAAAGACAAAATACAGGCTCCGCCTTGCCGGAGCGGCGCCGCTTCATTGACGCCGCTGCGATACGTGGGTTTGAGAAGCAGACTTATCCCAGTTTTACGTTCCGGACATGCTTACGCGGCTGAGTTGCCATGCTACCCATGCGCTGATGGAAATCAGCTTTGGTCAACCTGTCGCGAGACAGTTCAAAATCTACTTCTTCCGGAGGACTGGGGGCGCGGTAGTGGTGATAAATGCGGCTCAACCACTTCCGCTCAGGCCAAGCGCCACGGAGCAGCTCAAGCACCAGCGCGGGTTCCTCCCACGGAACATCGTGCTTGCCATAGCGAAGGTAGGGGCTGTTCGGATTCCACTGGATGGCTTGTGGAAAAAATGCGATGGTCTCACCCGACAGACTGTCCTGCGGGTCCGTTACCGGAGGTATCGGCTGATTCCGAAGCTTTGCGATGAGCGCACCGGCCAGGTCGCCTTGATTTGCAAGACGCAAGTGGCCGAGCTGCGTGCATCGAGGATTGATTTCGATCAGGTACGCTGCGCCGGTTTTCTGATCGAGAACGAAGTCCAGGCCATGGAATCCGCTGAGCATGAATTTCCTCGCCAGCAGTCGCGCCGCTCGCTCCATTTCTTTGTTCTGCATCAGTCGAACCACGGTGGCTGCGCCGGTAGCTCCCTGAGAGGTTAAAACCTCGACAGAAACAATCCCCAGAAGCTTACCCTGCCAACAGGCGATCATCGAGTTTGCTGGACGGCCCTGGATGAATTCCTGCAAGGTAATTCTCGGCGGCTCCTGCCGTTTCCATGACCAGAGCGCGACAGGGTCCAGGTTAATCAGGCAGCGCTTCCATGCAGTTCCGGCGCCAATGGGTTGCGAGAGCCTGCGAAAGGCCGCCTGGGCGCTCGAAAGAGAGTGGACGATGGCCACGCCGGAGCCTCCCCACGTTCCGTCGCGCTTGAGAACTGCGGGGCTGTCCGCGCGCCAGGAGTGTAAGTCGTCTTCCGAGGTGAGAGTTCGCGTAGCCGGCACACGGATTCCAAGTTCCACTGCCGCTTCCAGGAATGTGGCCCGGCTGCGAAGTACCGGATAGGCTATGTCAGCTCCCAAAGAGCGTTCGATGAGAGAGCGCAGATCGGGATTCCGCGCGTGCAATTCATGCAACTGCCAGACCACGCTATCGTCGCAGGGCACGATCAGGATCGGTCGCATAGCCAAAATGGCAGCCTTCAGCGAACCGATGGAGTTGAGTCCTCTGTACGGAAATACCGATTCGATCCCAGTCACAAACCGCAGTGGATGCCTGGATGGACAGACGGCTGACACATTACATCCGTGACGGATGAGTGCGGTCGCCAAGCGCGCCGACAGCGGCCACCACATTGACGCGCATACCAGTACTGCGGGTCCCGACTTGTCGTTCACGAGTGCCACACTTCCGATGGCGATCCGGCAGCTTGGGCGGCGATCACCTGAGGCTCTGATTTTACTTCGTACTATAGCACGCAATTCGGCCCGGTCGGACCACCTCTTATGGGGGATAAGAGTAAACAACTCAGGCCATTAAAACAGTCTGTAGACGCGGCTGGAATCATCTGCGTTTAAAAGAAACGCCACGATGAATGTGGCCTGCGGCTACGATGCCACAGCCGAATTCGGCCGCTCGAAGAAGGATTCTCGTGGACGACGTGTTTCCGTTGGTGAACTACCGCCGAAGGGTGTCATTCAATATATGGTGCGTGGACTGGACAGGCCGTGTGATACGTCGGTTGATCTCGACGGCATCCTGTCAGCCGAGAGCGAGCCGGACGCTTCGCATCGGAATGAATCACCCGCGCTGAAGGGCACTGTGCAATAGGTGATTCATCTGGGATTTCCACGGTAGAGTGCAGGAAGACGGTGCATGTGGGGAATGCGGCACTCTCTCGGCGTAAACATTCACGGTTGCATTTTCATTCATGTGGTGTCGAAGTTTTCGGTATGATCGGGATGATCGGTCCGCCGTCAACGAGAAGATTCCAGCGTGCAGTAATTTGGGGGCAAATGACAAAGCCAATCATCAATAGTTGCTCTCCCTGCGTCGAGGAAAGCAAAGGACTCATGCATGTTTTGGAGTACTTCCAGCAGATCTATGTGATCAACCTTCCGAGTAGACACGATCGCCGGAGGGAGATGGCTGAACAATTGAATGCAATCGGACTCAGTTTTGACACGCCATGCGTTCGCCTCTTTGAGGCTGTTCGGCCCCAGGAACCCGAAGGTTTTCCGAGCATCGGATCCAGAGGTTGCTTTCTGAGTCACCTGGGTATCCTTCGCCACGCTCGCGACCGGCAATTCGAACGTATCTTGATCTTCGAAGATGACCTGAATTTTGCACCAGATTTCAATACGCGTATAGGCAATGTAGTTGCGGAGCTGGAGAAGACAGACTGGAGCCTTTTCTACGGAGGTTACATCGCGGATTCACTTCCTCAGCCCGAAGGAACCAGCGGTGTCCTCCGGCTTAGTCCGACAACTCCGCTTTCCACCACACACTTTGTAGGCTTTTGCGGACCAGCAATCGGCGAAGCTGTCACTTATCTTGAGAACATACTGAGCAGGCCTCCCGGTGATCCGAACGGAGGACCGATGCACGTGGACGGCGCCTATTGTTGGTTCCGGCAACAGTTCCCTACGAAGATCACTCTTGTCTCAGTGCCGATGCTGGGTTATCAACGCAAGTCCAGGACCGATATTCACTCACTGCGCTGGTTTGACCGGATTCCCGGAATTCGCCAGGGCATTGCGTTGTTGAGAAGGATGAGAAACCTTGCAAATCAATGAACGGTTCTAATTCAATCGGGAGTTCGCCGGCTCTGTCCAGGAGGCAGTAGGAGTTTGACATTTGCAGAAGTCCATAGTGTCAGAAAGCTGCCCAGAGGCTCCTTAGCCAATCACGATTCCGCCTTTGCGAAACACATCCATGGTGCCACGATAACTGGCATCACGCGAGCAGTATTCATAAGCGAACTTTTCACCAGCAATTGCGCATCGCTCCAATCGATCATGATCAGCAGCCATCGCACCGAGCGCCTTTACCCAGCCCTCAACGTCCCCTGCGGCGATCTTCGGAGCGTCGTATCCCACCGGGAAGTAATCCGCAATCCCTGACGAACTCGTGGCAACAATTGCTTTCTTGCAATACATTGCAGAAACAAGGGTGATATGTCCGCAGGATGTCTCGTCGGATTCAAGCGGTAGCGCCATAAATTGCGAATGTTTCAAAATGTTCGTTGCCTCAACAAGAGGAATATCGCAGTAGATCTTCACATTCTTCGGGATGTCGATCCCTGTCAAGTTGTAAGGCTGCGCCACGGCAATCAATGTCAACTCTGGCAGCATCTTCATAGCCTCAATTAACGTGCGGTAATCCCGCCCATCTTTTCCCAGTGCGCAGATATATGGGGACTCAATAGGAGGGGGGAGATCCTCGATCTGTACCGAAGAGGGTTGCACTCCCCAACGCACTAACTGAAACCGCTCTACGGACAATCCAAAGTGCTTAGCGTATCGCTCCTTCTCCGCTTCGGAATGAACCATGAATCGCTCGACGCGCGAAAAGGCCCACTTCATAATCAACAAGCGCAAACCCTTGGGTAGTCTAGGAAAATGAAAGGAGAAGGACAGCAAGGGTATTTGAACCGCGAGAACACGCAGGGCAATGGCGGCCCACATCGTGTTGTATTGGCTACATGCAGCTACCGCGCTGCTGGACAAGCGTCTGGCGCTCGAAACACAACGGAACGCTCCTGCCACTCGGCTTAGCCGGGGACGCCGAATCTTGCGTTCCAACAGGGTCTTCGCTTCCTCGGTATGGAAATCCCAGTACGCCTTGCCTATAGTTTCCTCTACATACCACTTCCAGCCGGGTTCAAGACCGCTAAAGACGGAGATGACCGGGATGGGTCTATCAGAAGCCATGTTCCCCCCGCAGCCTAACGTGCGAATGATTCGGGTGCTGCATAACCCATGTCAAGTGTTTGAAGGCGATTATACAGGAGACTGATGGCCCAAGATCCAAGACCTCAGCTATCTGGACCTCAGCCATCTGGAAGTTGAGAGATTCAAGGCTGGCGTGGCTCTCGATACGAACATCACTACAGCAAATCCACGCCTGTTGCACGTCAACCCCAACCCTTCGTATGTTGTACGGTACGGAGTTCGCGTCGAAGGCAATGGACCTATGGGCTGATGGCATGACGTGCTGAATCAAGCGTTGTATTCAGCTTTATTGAACCAGTGCGCATGCGTCTTCGGCACCATCGCCGCTCGGAAGACCGGCGGTTTTACCAGTCGTTGTGTTGGGCCTAATGCGAACATGGTATCTTAGGATCAGATAATTGATAATCAGACACCGCTCGCACTGATGCCTTTTGAATATTGGGTAAGGCTTTGTGTGCAAAGGGGAATCCTATTTCGGAGCAGGGTTTTCAAGTGATACCGTCTGCCGATTTGCCAAGCACGAATCATCGACTCCGGATCGGATTTGTGCATCGCTTTGATGCTCGCAATATCCGATCCTGGTCGGGCATCTTTTTTTTTATGTGCCGGGCGCTGGAAGCCCATGTTGGCGAAGTCGTGTATCTCGGCCCCGACGAGTCTTTCGGAACGAGATTCATCGAACACAATTCCTCTCGTCTCAATCGAATCTGGAAGAAACTCACCGGCAAGATCCTCCTCGGGGACAAGCATCGTTTGCTCGCCCACAGGCTCGCCCAATTCTTCGAGCGGCGAATTCAGGAATCACCGTGTGACATCCTCTTCGCGCCCGTTGCCGCGTCGGAGATCGCATTCCTCAAGACCGATCTCCCGATTATCTACTGTTCTGACATCACTTGGCCGCTGATCCTCGACTATTATCCCGATTTAGCTGCGGTATCATCCTTCGCCAGGGCCGAGGGGCAGTATATTGAATCGCTTGCCGTTCGCCGCGCTAGCGCCTGCATTTTTCCTTCTGATTGGGCCGCTAAAAGTTGCTGCGACGACTTCGGCTTACCGCCCGAGTCCGTCCATCAGATCAGCTTCGGAGCAAATCTGAATGATCCTCCTACGCGATCGGCGGCCCTCAATCGCTCGCTAGACGGATCAATCAATCTAATCATGGTGGGTGTGGATTGGGAGCGAAAAGGGGGTCCAATTGCTTTTGAATGCCTCACCACTCTGTTGAAGAACAACGTTGAGGCCACTCTTACTCTCTGCGGCTGCATACCTCCTGCCGGCTTCGAGCATCCTCGGTTCCGCGTAATTCCATTCCTGAGCAAGCATGACCCTGAGCAGTGGAAGCAGATGGAGCAGCTTTTTCTCGATGCGCATTTCATGCTTTTTCCGACCCGCGCAGAAGCGCTTGGGGTTGTCACGTGTGAGGCCAGCGCCTTCGGTCTGCCAACCATAGCAACCGATACCGGAGGAGTTTGCGGCGCTCTGAGGGAAGGTGTGAATGGTTATGCCATGCCTTATGATGCACGCGGCGACGCGTATGCCGCGAAGATCATGCAGATCATTGCCGAACCCAGCCGGTATTACGCGTTGGTCGTATCTTGTCGAGACGAGTACGAGCGCAGGCTGAATTGGGACGCTTGGGGCCGTTCGATGCGCTCCGTCGTGGACGGTGTCTTGAACCGCAACATAGATCCCCGCTTATCTGATGAAATTCGGGGATAGCGGGACGGACCAAACGGGCAAGGTGGCCGATCGAGGAGCAGGGACTTCACGAAGCATCGCTGGCGGTTCAAATGCAGAGGCCACTCACTCTTCGGCAGTTTTTCGTTTCCGGGGCATCGGATATTGGATTGATGTGTCATTCAAGGACTTGTGTGAGTTTGCGAAGTAGGAATGCAGCGCCGATGACGATGGGATGCGGATCGGACTGTTCCCAGTGAATGTAAGCGATAACGG